>JBGTAR010000102.1:0-9157 GCA_041749815.1 Terrimicrobiaceae bacterium | reverse complement strand
TGCCGCAGAAACCGCCACCCCCAACACGAAATAAACCATCACATCCAAAAAATCCGAAACAGCAACATGCAGGGCGGCTCGGAGGCGGCTCAGCAGTCCAACCGGGTGGTGATGTGTGTGGCCATGATGATGCTCCTCATCGGGCAGATTCTCAACGGATTCGAGAATCTGAGGCCGGAGCACGCGCCGCAGTGGAAGGTTGTGGACGGCCATGGCAACCAACACCGCCACCACAAAAGCCACCGCCACCCTCAAGCTCGACATCTCGAGAGCACCCTGACCGCGGAAGGCGGCATAAGTGCTCAAGATCACAATGGGATTCACCACCGGTGCGGCCAGCATGTAGGCCACGGCATTGGAAACAGGCAAGCCTTTGTGAATCAGGCGACGAATCACGGGCACCACCCCGCACTCGCACATCGGAAAAATCAGCCCCATGGCCGCTGCTGTGCATGCACCCAAAAAAGGGTTTTTTGGCAGGAAGCGCAGCATCACCTTCGACGGAAGGAACTGGTCGAGCAGCCCGGAAATGAGGGTACCCACCAAAATGAACGGCATCCCCTCGAGCAAAACGCTCAAAAACGCATAGGAGAAGTCAGGAAGACTGAATGTGAAAACGGGAACCTCCATGAAGAATCAAGATCCATCAGTGACAACCATTTTCCAGAAGGACGCAACCCCTTTTATTCAAACCCCAAACTGGCCGCTTGCCACATCAAGGAATCTCGATGATTCTCGAATGAGTGAGTGCATTTCCGAACCTCCACGCCGCCCTGCGCCAGCGGGTGGATATTGTTGCTGATCACGCCCTGCGGGACCGAGACCCCTCAGCTCATTTGGACGCCATCAAAGCGGCGGCGGCTCATCTGGACGGGCTTGTTGCGGACCTTCCACCTGACACAGACCCCACGCTTCGCCACTACTTGGAGCGTCAGAGTTATATAAAAGCCATCGCCTGGCTTGAAGAAATGAGACCGGGTTTATGAAATATTCCCCACGAACGCTGCACCGCTCGCTCGCCCTTTGGATTGCGATCCCCCTGTTTGTGAGCCTTGCCACGGGCATCACCTATCGGGTCGGCCGCTCATGGTTTGACATGGAAAAACCCACGGGCAGTCTCCTTCTGAACATTCACACTGGCGAATGGATGGGGCACTGGCTTTCGGCCCTGTATGTGCTGCTCATCGGTGGGGGACTGTTGGTGATGGTTGCTTCGGGGTTGAAGATGGCCCTGGCCGCAAAAACCAAAAACAAACTCCGTGCCACCCATCGGATTCTGGGCCTGACCTTGCTGCTGCCACTCGCGGCCTCGGCGATCACGGGGGTGGGGTTTCATTTTGGAGAGGCATTTTTTAATTTTTCTGAGCCCACCCAGCGACTTCTGATGTCCATCCATCAAGGCAGTTGGATGGGGCCTGCGCTGAGACCAATTTATATCCTGTTTGTTGGCTTGGGGTTATTATTTGTGTTGGTGAGCGGTCTTCGTTTGCACAGGTTGTTCCAGCGATGACCCCAAGCCCCCGCCCTCCCATCGCCCTCGGCGTGAATATCGACCATGTGGCAACACTTCGTCAGGCCCGGTATCGCGAATCCCTGAACTCTGAAAATGCCGAACCGTCACCGATTGAAGCCGCTCTGATTGCAGAGGGTGCGGGAGCTGAAGGCATCACCGCCCACTTGCGCATGGATCGCCGCCATATTCAGGACTCTGATATTTTTGCACTCAAGAATGCGGTCCACACCAAGTTGAATCTGGAACTCGGGAACACGCCTGAGATTTTGCAGATTGTGCTTTTGATCAAACCCGAAGATGTGTGCCTTGTGCCGGAGAGCCGCGAGGAAGTCAGCACGGAGGGTGGGCTGGATGTGGCTGGACATCTGGAGGCGCTGAAGCCGACGGTGACCGCCCTGCAAGAAGCCGGGATCCGCGTGAGCATGTTTATTGACCCGGAAGATCAACAGATCGAAGCCTCTGCCAAATTGGGTGCGGAGTATGTTGAGTTGCACACAGGGGCCTTTGCCAACGCCGTGGGAGCGGATAAGGACCTTGAGCTGTCCCGCTTGATCCATGGTTCCGAACAGGCCCATGCTCAAGGATTGCGGGTGAATGCGGGTCATGGTCTGAACTATAAAAATGTCCAAGCCATGTTTGAACTGCCGCACCTTGTTGAGTTAAATATCGGTCATAGTATTATATCCCGCGCCGTGACAGTTGGGCTCGATGCCGCGGTGCGAGAGATGAGGGCTCTTCTGTGCCGATGAGTTCCTTCGAGGACTTTCTCAAATCGCAGCTTCAACGCATCACAGAAGCCGGGCTGCTTCGCAAACCGTCCATGGTTTCTCCGGCTCAAGGAACCATTGTTCAATCGAACGGGAAAAACCTTCATAATTTTTCATCGAACGACTACCTCGGTCTGGCCAACCACCCCGTGGTGTGCCAGGCCGCCCAAGAGGCCATCAGCCGTGCAGGAGCCGGAAGCGGGGCCTCCCGGCTGATATGTGGGACATTGCCAGAACACCTCCAACTCGAAGCAGACCTTGCCAGATTCAAGCGGAGTGAAGCCGCGCTCAGCTTCTCTTCTGGATATGCGGCCGCATTGGGAGCCATTCCCGCGTTGGTAGGAAAGGGAGATGTCATCATTCTGGACAAGCTTTGTCATGCCTGCCTGGTGGATGGCGCCCATATGAGCGGCGCAATCCTCCGGGTCTTTCCTCACAATGACCTTTCCGCCCTCGAATCCCGATTGACATGGGCTCGCAAGACGCATCCTCAAGCCAGAGTCCTAATCCTGGCAGAATCAGTTTACAGCATGGATGGGGATCTGGCGCACCTTTCGGAAATTGTGGAATTGAAAGACCGGCATGGAGCCTGGCTCCTGTTGGATGAGGCCCATGGCGTGGGCGTTCTGGGTGAAGGTGGGCGTGGTTTGGCCGATGCGGTGGGTGTCGCACATCGGATCGAAGTGCAAATGGGAACCCTGGGGAAAGCTCTGGGCTCTTCAGGCGCCTACCTTTGTGGTGCGCAGTCCCTCCGGGAATTTCTGGTGAACCGGGCCCGGAGTTTTATTTTTTCGACTGCCCCGCCGCCTTCGGCATCGGCTGCCGCCAGCGCAGCCATCGCTCTGCTCTCGAATCCCCACACCGCTGAGAGCCTGATCAGTTCACTTCACAACAACGTGAAGTGTCTCTGCACGAACCTGCAGCTTCCGGAATCCCCCTCCCCCATTGTGCCCATCATTCTGGGGACGGAAGACACGGCCATGCAAACATCATCCCGACTCCGGGAGGCAGGGTTTCTGGTTCCGGCCATTCGTTCCCCCACCGTGTCACGCGGTCAGGCCAGGCTGAGGGTGACACTTTCGGCAGCCCATACGGCAGTAGCGATTGATGAGTTGTCCCAAGCCATCCAGAGGGTGATGAGTGAGGGAAGCCGTTGAAGAAGCCGGCAGGATGCCAGCGGTCCCAGGAGCAGCCACTTCGATGCGTTGACCCGTTGACCTTCGGGCCACAAGGAATTATGTTGCGTCCGTGATATCTGCCAATTCCGACACACTCATTGATCGAATCCTTGATGGGGAGCGCGTCTCGCAAGACGATGCCCGAAGTCTCCATAAGCTTCCCCTTGAGGAACTGGGAGCGCTGGCAGATCGCAGGCGGGAACTCGCCAAAGCTGACGCTTACTCCGGGAAGGGGAATGACGTCGTCACCTACATTGTGGACCGCAACATCAACTACACCAATGTTTGTAATGTGTACTGCAAATTCTGTGCGTTTTACCGCACGGAAAAGGATGATGATCACTATGTCTTGAGTTTGGAGGACATCGACCAAAAGCTTGATGAACTTGCTGCGGAAGGAGGGGTGCAAGTCCTTCTTCAGGGTGGACATCATCCGAAGCTCGGCATCGATTTTTACCTCACCATGCTTTCCCACATCCGCGAAAAATATCCGCAGATCAATATCCACGGCTTCAGCCCTCCCGAATTCAATCATTTCTCCGAAGTCTTTGGAATGCCACTGAGGGAGGTCATCGAAAAATTTCAAGTGGCGGGCCTTGGTTCAATCCCCGGTGGCGGCGGCGAAATTTTGGTGGATGCGGTGAGAGATCGTATAGCCCCGCTCAAATGCAAGTCCGACCAATGGCTGGAAGTCATGCGAATTGCCCACGATCTGGGGATGCGCTCCAGCGCGACAATGATGTTTGGTCATGTCGAGACTCTGGATGATCGCATCGAACACCTCGACAGACTGCGTAAAACCCAGGACGAAACCGGTGGCTTCACCGCATTCATCTGCTGGACGTTCCAACCCGAAAACACCCGCTTGAAGGCCGAGACCGTCACCTCCGCCGAATACCTGCGCATGCAGGCCATCTCGAGAATCTATCTGGATAATTTTGAAAATGTGCAGAGTTCGTGGGTGACCCAGGGACCCCGGATCGGTCAGGTGGCCCTGCGCTATGGCGCCAATGATTTTGGGAGTGTGATGATGGAAGAAAACGTGGTCTCCAGCGCGGGCACGACGTTCAAGCTGGGTTCAAAGGACATCGAACGCCTGATCTTCGAAGCTGGCTATGAACCCCACCGCCGAAGCACCTGGTATCAGCTTTTAAACTAAGTCGGCTTCAGCGTTTATAAACACGGTCGCCCACCGAGGGAGCTCCCGAGGTGATGTCGGCAATCACAAACGACGCACTGCGAAGCGCGGTGAGCTTCAAGTCGGCTTTTTCCTGCTGATTTGCAATGCAGACCAGCGCATCCCCGGGCTTGGCGGCAGAGGAAACCGTGGCGTCAATCAGCACAAACCCACTTTCGGGGTTCACCTGACGGATTTGTCCCAGCAATTGCGGAGGCATGGCCGTCGGGGGCTTTTCTTTTTTGGGAAAAAGTTTTTTGGTCCATCCAAAAACAGAATCCGTCCACGGCTTTTTGGGTTTGGCTTCCGCATCGGCAGCCGCTTCCGCCTCCGTGCTTGGAGTGGGCTCCGCGGGTAAAGACAGTTTGTTGACGCAGCCGGACAGCGCCAGCACGCTGACAAGAAGGATCATTCGGGATATTTTCATTCTTCAGGACGACCGGGACTTCCCCGGTCCACGGGGATGGTGGAAAAATCAAAGTCTTTGGCTGATCCGGGAAGGTACCGGAAAACGTGGCGGCTCTGAAGTGGCTCATTGCCATTCAGACGTCCAAGGTCCTCAAAATATCCGGATTCCTTGAGAAACCGATACTTGTTGATGTGCTCCCCTTCAACGGTTGGCAGGTAGCCCAAATTGATGAAGAGAGACTTCCCGGCGGAATCCGCCTCGCGGACAACATCCTCAAGCCCTTTGTTACCCACAATAAATTTCATATTGGGATCGTAGGGATCAGGAAGTCCAAAAAAGGTGGCCGTGATGATTTCGTTTTGACGCGGATCGTGGGGATTAAGCGTGGGGCGGGTCAGCAGGACGGAATCCCGGTTTTGCTGCATTGCCTTGGAGCGGAGGATGGAGCGCTTGGGCGATGTCCAAACTCCGAAAGCGCCGAGGGCAACAAGAACCCATGCCACGGCGGCAATTTTAGAAAACCGGCTCTTCGCCGCATCGATGGGACTAGCAAGTCCAACGGCCACCAACATGAGCAAACCAGGAAGAATGAATATGATGTACCATTCATACATGTGGCCATCCCGGGCACGCGCCTCGATGTAACAAAGCACGGCCGGCAGAAGCATGGGCAGAGCCAGCAGACCATAGGTTTTACTTCGTACAGCCAAAGCCCGGATTCCAAGAACCAGCGAGCCCACCGCCAAAAATACTGCCAACACAAAGAGGCCGGGATGATGGACTGCCCACGGCAGGAGCTCCACATAGGGGGAGTCCAGTTTCATGGAATAATTCCATGACGTGCCGGAAAGCATGTGGGAGAGAGAATTCTGAGTCCATCGGAAGTCCACATCCCCACGATCGTACGTCTCGTGCAAATAGTTGAGAAACTGGGGCACACAAGGAAGCATCACCTGAAGAAATGCCATCGCGGCAAATACGTTTGCAGCAAACCATCGGGCGGATTGCGGAACCAACTGCTTCGTTCCCCGCCATTGCCACCACAGCGCAAGCGGCACACAGAGGTTCAGCACAACCAACACATAGATGGTGGTTGGATAAAAATAAATGAGCAGAAATTGCGCGGCTGCGTAGGAGGCCCACCATTTCCATGCTCCATGATTTAGCAGCCGCAGAACGATGTAGAGCAGCAGGGGGACGAGCAATAGGACAAATGCATAGGCTCTCGCCTCGGTGGCATAACGCATCATCCATGGGTGCAATACAGCGAGATAAGCCGCTGTGACTCCCCCGGCAAAAAACCCCATCCTCCCAAGCAAAAGCGCCAGAGCCCCGACCGCGGCGATACCCGCCAGGTAGGTGGGCAGACGAATCGCCACCTCATTAAACTGCAACCCCTCAGGCTTTGCAAAAAATCGCCATGTGTCGTTGAAGGCCCGAACAATAACACTGTGCGGCACATGGTTGGGTTTTGCATAAAAAAAGAAGGTGTCCATCCATTTCAACTCTTTGAGTTCCACGGAGCCATCAGGCATCGCCCGGTATTCACCGAGGATCGCCCGTCGCACGGGATATCCTTCATCATGCCAAAGACTCTGACTCAACCGGGGATAGCCGGACCAGGCGGCGAGAGCCATGGCGATCCAGACAAGGGGCCAGAACCAACGCGGTGCCACAACCCGGGATATTCGGGGAGCTGCTGGTTTGCGGGAGATCCAAAAGGGAGCAAGCGCGGCAAGGACCAAGGTTAGAACAAAATTGATGGCGGCGGCCGCCCATCCGTAGATGGTCACAAATTGGGCAATCTTCATGTTCCTTCCTTCAGGAACAACAACGGACCAGGGTTTGTCGGAGAACAGCAAGTACGCAAGGAAAAGCAGGGCAAGCACGCCCAAAACAGCCCTCACGCGGGCAACAGGCTCCAAAGAACCAACGACTTTTCTGATGCGAGCCGGAAAATTGGGCGAATGCCCCCTCGGATGGTCGGAGGCGCTGCCCATCAACTCCCGTAGCTTTTGCTAAATCGTTTGCGGTTTTCGGTCACATCCTCGTCCTGAACCACGGAGGCCTCCGGAGCGGGAGCGACGTTCTCTTCGACAGAGGCTGGCATCGATTCAGGCTCCGGCGTAGATGGGTCCCCAGAGGAGACTTTGACAAAAGCCAACTGGAGATCCGAGAGCACATGGGTAATAATTCCCGACTCTTCTTGGGAAAGGTTGCCACGTGTCTTTTCGCGAACCATTTCCAATTGGTCGATAAACATCTTCGCAGCGTCAAGATTCGTTTCAGCTTTGCCGGTTTGCGGATGGGGGATTTGCCCAAGGAAAAGAGAAGCCTGCTGGGCATGCATCATCACAAAGGCGATGAATCGTTGGGTGAGTTCCCCACTTTGTGGGGCTTGTTGAATTTCTGGCATAAGTGGATCAGTTCGTCTTGGCAGGTTTGGCAGGGCCCACGGATGTTTGGACATATCCGGGAGCTCCGAGGTATTTGGCAGCGGCTGTTTTTGTGTCATCCAATGTCACGGCATTGATCAACTCGGACCGCTTCAGGTAATTGTCATATCCCAAGCCCAACAGCTCATCAAGACTCACGCTTGAGGCAAAAGCCGCGTTGCTCTGGTTTTGGATGGCCTCCCCGCCCAGGATTTTCTTTTTCGCACGCACAAGCTCTTGCTCGGTGAGTCCCTCCTTCGCCAGAAGAGCAATCTCGTCACGAAACTCTTTGGTGACGGCCTCAAGTTTTGCAGGATCGGTGCCAAGATAAAAAATCTGACATCCGGGAACCGGCCCGGTGAGATTTCCGGCACCAACAAAGTAGGCGAGCCCCATCTTTTCACGAATGCGGTCAAAAAACCGGGACCCCAAATCATTGGAGGCTTCATTGATGAGCTCCATGGCCGGACGATCTTCCGCAAGCAGATTCGGGGCCGGAAAGGCGAACATCAAAACCGCCTGCTTTTTGTCCATGTCCTTGTCAATGACCACGAGTTCAGTGGGAGTGGTTGGTGACTTCAAATCTGCGAAAGCGGGCTTTCCCGGTTTGAGACTACCGAAGGTGGCTTCGGCCATTTTGAAGACCTCATCGGCTTTGACATCGCCAAAAACGGCAAGGACCCCATTTTTTGCAACCGCCAGTTTGGCATGCAGGGCTTTGAGATCGTCGGTCGTGAGCATGGAGACACTGGTGGCATTCCCGCCCGAGCGCAGAGCGTAGGGATGATCCCCGAAAAACGCTTCTCGGGTGGCATTCCGGGCCACGGCAGTGATCTGCTCATCCTCCGCTTTGATGCCAGCTAGCAGAGACTGTTTTTCCAGGTCAAATTCCGAAGCATCAAACACAGGGTTGGCTATCACATCGGCGACAACCTCCATGGCAATCTTGAGATCCGGAGCCATGACTTCCGATGAGATACTCCAGCTGTTATTGCCGGAATCACTTCCGATACTACCCCCAACTCCTTCGATCTGCTCGGCGATTTCCAAGGCGCTGCGGTTCTTGGTTCCCTTAAGGAGCGTCCTCGCAAAGAGTTTGGTGATCCCATTATTTTCCGGTGTCTCAACAAGCACGCCGCCTTGGAAGGTTGCGGTCACGGTCACCATGGGCAACCGGGGATCTTCGCGCACCAGCAGGCGCAGGCCATTGGGCAGCGTGAATTTCTGCACGCAGGATTTTTCGATGACCGCAGCAGAGGTGGTGGATTCCTGAAGGGAGCCCACGGGGTTTAATGACGTTACGTTCAGCCGATCCTGCTGCAAATATTTTTCGGCCACACGAACCAGATCAGCAGCCGTCACATTGGAAACCGCGTTGAGGTAATCGCGGCTGAAGTTCAGATTTTTGGTGAGGAGCCAGTTTGACCCAAGGTCGGAGGCGCGACCGCGGGCCGTTTGGAGTCCCGAAATTTGGGAAGCCAGCAGGGACCGCTTGGCGCGTTCCAGTTCTCCGGGAGTCGGGCCATTTTTTTTGAGCTTCTCGACGACTGCCAATGCCGCATCTGTCGCAGGTTCACGCTTGTCGGGATCGGTCACCGCCTGAATCACAAAAACCCCATCTGTTTGAAGGCTGAACATGCCGGATGCGACTTGATGGACCAATCGCTGCTTTTCGCGA
>JBGTAR010000101.1:0-6734 GCA_041749815.1 Terrimicrobiaceae bacterium | reverse complement strand
CTCTCTGCTGCAACTCATGAAGCGTGAGGGCTTCGATTTTGAAGAACGCCCCTACACGCTGGGTTTCGGAAAAAAAGGGAAGCTCACGATTGCTGTCTATGAAAAAGGCCCGAAGGCCGTCCTCCAAGGCAAGGAAACCGGAGATTTTGTGACATTCTATCTGGAGCCCGAAATCCTCGGGGAGGCCCGCCTCGGCTACGAGGAAGTCCACAACCCGGAAATGTTTACCCCCCACTTTGGCATCGATGAAAGCGGCAAAGGCGATTTTTTTGGCCCTCTCGTCATCGCCGGCGTCTTCACGGACGCGGACATCACCCGTCATCTCCGTGAAGCCGGCGTCACGGACAGCAAGCGAATCAGCTCGGACAAACGCATCCGGGAGTTGGCCACGGTGATCCGAAAAACACGGGCTGCACAAACGGTCATCACCATCACCCCCGACCGCTACAATGCCCTCATCGAAAAAATGGGAAACGTGAACCGCCTGCTCGCTTGGGGACATGCTCGCGCCATCGAAAACTTGTGCGAACAGCGCCCCGATTGCCAACGAGCACTGTCAGACAAATTTGCCGACGTGCGCGTGCTCGAGCGCGCTCTCATGGAACGCGGCAAATCCATCCAACTCGACCAACGCACCAAAGCGGAATCCGACCCGTCCGTCGCTGCCGCCTCGATCCTTGCCCGCGAAACATTTATCGACTGGCTGGAAAAGTCAGGAAAAACCATTGGCGAAAAAATCCCGCGCGGAGCCTCCCAAGCCACAAAAGACACCGCCATCAAAATTCTCCGAACCCATGGTCAAGACCGCCTGTCCTCAATGGTCAAGACGCACTTTCGCACTTTCGGTGAGGTCCTCGATCAGGAGTGACCCGCCAAACCAATCCTACACTTCGAATCAGCTTGGTTTAAAGCGCACTTGGTCAAAGAGAGTGGCAAAATCCGCCGCTGTGTTTTTCGGCGTATTTCTGATGATACTCCTCAGCGCGGTAGAACGGCCCGGCGAGGGGCACTTCAGTCACAATCGGGCGTTCGGATTTGCCTTCTTTTTCCAAGGCCGCGATGGTTGTCCTTGCGGCGGTTTCCTGTTCGGGTGAGCTGAAATAAATTGCAGATCGATAACTGTCCCCGATGTCAGGACCCTGACGATTCAGCGTGGTGGGGTCATGAATTGCAAAGAGGGGTTTCAAGAGTTCAGTGTAGGAAATGATCGAAGGATCAAAATCCACTTTCACGACTTCAGCGTGCCCGGTCGTGTGAGAGCAAACCTGCTCATACGTGGGGTTTTTGGCTGTTCCTCCGGCGTAGCCCACGGCGGTGGCGGTTACCCCTTTCAGTTTGCCAAACGCCTCTTCCACCCCCCAGAAGCACCCGGCACCAAAAATGGCCGTTTCCGTGGCAGGCTTGACGTCGTTTTCATGAAAATCCAACGCGGCGGAATTGATGCAATAACGCAGTCCGGTCGGGCGCGGGCCACCGTTGAAGTTATGACCCAGAGGCGTCTCACAACGAGCGCAGTGAACCTCCTCGCGGACCATCCCAAAGCTGACATCTTTCTGAATCCCAATGTTTTTAGAGGCCACGGGTTGGAAGAAACTTGGCCAGCCCCTCGCCTCCGCTGGCAGCGCGCACTAGGCCTCCTATGTCCACAAACTCAATGGCTGCCGGCAGAATACGATCCGGTTTGGAAATCGCCGCCAATTTTCCCAACCGTTCATCGAGTACAGTTACGATGCCGACATTTGGCTCAATCGTGCAGAACGGGAAATTGGCCGCCTGCGCTTTGGGGGTGCCGGTGAGGGCATTAAAAAGTGTGGACTTCCCGACCTTCGGGAGGCCGACGATACCGGCTTTCAACAGAGACTTGGGATCGTAGGGGTTCCTCAGAGCGGAGCCAAAGAATCTTTTTGGTCTCCACTACTCCAGCGGTCGCGTCTGTCGCTTGCCTATTTCAAAAAATTGAAATCCAGCGTTCAGCTGGAATGCTCTAACCGGTGGTGCAGCCAATCCTCCAGGGTCGCGACCCGCTCCGGGAAAGTCCGGCTGCGGAGAAGAAAGCCGTCTCCATACTTTATCATGCGGTCCTGATCCGTTGGTTGATACCGCAAGTCGACGCTCCAGCGAACGGTCGTGGAGTTATTCGGCGTGGACATGTGGATGCACCGGTCATTAAAGAGAATTGCTCCGCCCGCTTTCAGCGGGAGTGGGATCACCTGGTGCTTTACAATGTGTTCGCGATCGATTTCCCGATAGGCCGCGTTTGCGTCGTCCTTGAACAAAGTCTCGGTCTTGTGCCACGACAAAAACTTGGTCCGGTGAGTTCGCGGCAACAGATGCAGACACCCGTTCTCCAACGTCGAGTCGACCAAGGGAATCCATGCGGTGATAACCGGATTGGAATTTGCATCCGGCCAGTACGATTTGTCCTGATGCCATGGCACCGCTCCCGCCGCTACCTTCGGGACTTTGGGACGAACATTGTATACGGGATTAGAAAAAATCTCCCCGCCGATGAGTGACTCAACAGCATCAACGATTTTTGGATTGCTGATGAGGTGGAAATACCCGGCCTTGCGATCACGCCAGCCTGCACCGAATTTGAGAAATTCGGTTTCGCTCAGATTTGCGAATGCATCGGCCAATCGGCTCTCAAAGGGACGATCTTCCAGCTTGGAAGGGACCAGCCCCTTGCTGTGCAATTGATCGATGATCTCCGAGACTTTTTCGTTCAGTGCGTCCCGGACTGCCTGCAAATCCTGTTTGTCCAGCAGGCCAGGGAGAACAAGGTAGCCTTCCTCGTCGTAAATGCGGATCTGTTCGGAAGTCAGACTTCCATTTCCTGTACGCCGATCTTCGGCAACGGGTGTCGGATTGGTTTGTGTTTTCATGATTTGATTGGTTACCGCACTTTCCATTCATTCAGGACGGCAAGAAGGGGCAGGAAGTTTCCCACGGCAAATCCCTCGTATCCGCATGCCTCGCCCTCCCAAGTCCGCCAGTCATTTGAGACACCGTTTGCGTCAAAGCCCTGGTATTCATCGGTCTTATAGCCGTCGAGCATCGGGTATAGAATCCGTTGTGCCTCCTGATTACGGCCGAGCCGGTAGAGCGCTTTGAGCGTGAAATATGCGTAGCGCATGGACGCTCCGCCATTCTCATAGTAGGGGAAACCATCCGAGCCATCCGCGAGCTGCGGGACTCCAAAGAGCCTGGCAACCTCGATATTGTCGTGGCGATCCTCCACCACGTAATCTCCGAGCTGAACGGGCACCAGGTTCCCGGGCAATCCCAGGCGGAAATTTTTGTAGCCCACCTCTTCCATTTTTTTCAGGCAACGGTCCATGAGATCGTGAGCAAGGACTCCCTCGACGACGCCGTAAGCAACCGCCACGCTGTTGACGAAAAGAAACCAATAATCGTGCAAGTTCCCGTCGGCACTTTTCCAGCCGGCAAGGATGCCCGTCTCCGGATTCAAAAAGTTCTCCCGGTAAGCGGTCTTCATTCTGCCGGCATTTTGCTCCAGCCAGATAGCGTCCTCGTCCTGACCGAGCTTCGCGGACACCTCCGCCCAGACTTCGAGTGCGCGGCAGGCGAGGGCATTGGAGTAAGCGTCTTCGTGGCCAAAATTAATGGTATCCCACCAATTGGCCGGGCGTTGCTTGGAATTGGGCCTATCGCCGAAATTACCCGTGGTTTCATATTCGATCAGGCCATTGCCGTTACGATCACGTTCCATCATCTGGCGGCAAAGGTCCATGATCACCTCCTGCCGTGCGGCTGCCCACGTCCAGTCCTGCGTGGATTGAACATAAATTCCCGTTCCGAGAATCAGCGAAGGGTCGACATCTAAAAACTGATATCTGCCGGTGACATGTTCATAGCCGACCTGGCCATAGCCCTTGACACCACTGAGATACCGATCCGCCGTCATGCGAACCAAGTCCGGGGTTTGCAGACCTTCAGCAAGTTTGACCGGATACGCCGCCGCCTCGGCAAACATAAACAGCGTGAAGGGACAGATATCGCTGGAAGCATTGGTGCCCAGCATTTGCCTCCGAGGAATCACCTGGAACATGTTCAGGAAATTTCGCCGGAATCCATCGAAGCGGGGATCGCTCTCGATGCCGGGAAGCTCGGGGTGAATGGCGGCTACTTCCAGCGTGTATTCGACCACTGGATGTTCGGCGCTCGCTGAGGGGAACATGATATGCACGAAGCGCACCATCGGCGGCTCCACGTTGCGTTGGGCGCGATAATCCAGCTTCAGCTCCGGAATACCTCCGGTCACCCTCCACGATCCCATGCCCGGCATGTGCAGGACGCAGGGGAGGGTCATCAGGGATTCTCCAGGATTCATTCGGCCCAGCAAAGTGGCATGGCAGCTCTTCTGCCGAAATGTCAGGCAAAAACCGGTGGACATCTCCAATCCGGGAGGCGCGATGGGCAGAGGAACATACTCGCTGCGCAAGACCACCGATTTCTCCGAGCAGGTGATCTTCCAAAGCCGGGAATCCGGGGAGTTGCCGAACAGCGGATAATAGCAGTAACCGTCGTCAGTTTTATCCAGCCGCACAGCAACCGGATCCTGCGGCATTTCCAACACGGGATTGCAGTCGACTTTGCCGTCCCCGAGAGAGTCCACAGCAAAATAGTTGAATGCGGGACGAGTTCGGGAAAATCCCACGGCAAAGTAGGATGATTTGAAATCGGGGGGTGCCAAAACAGAAGCGGTCACCACCTCACGTTACCGAATGACGCCAATTGTGGAATAGACGGCCTTCCGATAAACATATAATATCTTCCTATCGATATGCTGAAGAAGCCATCTCCCCGCCTGGCAGCTGAGCCATTCTTTGGCCTGCGGCGTTCGAGCAAGGCGTTTCGCACGCTTCGGGAAAATGGGACGGACAGCTGGCTGTTGAGCTACAATCTGTCGGGGACGGGATTCTTCCGTCATGAGGCGGGAGAGTTGTGCACCGGGCGCGGAGATGCGGTTTTGCTGCTTCCGGGCGTTTTGCATGACTACGGATCCGCTGGTCATTCCATTCCCTACATCCGCCTGTTCGCCCAATTTCAACCCCGCTTGGGATGGCATGATTTGCTACAATGGCCTGAGGTGGCTCCAGGTATCAAAAAGCTCTCGATCCAAAGCGAACCCAATCATCAAAAGCTGGTGAGAAGCTTCAAGGAAGCAGTTGCTTTCGGGTTGGACTATCATCCGCGCAACCAACGATTTGCCATGAATGCGCTTGAAAAAGTGCTTCTGTGGTGCGACGCCGAGAATCCAAATGCTGATTCCAACCGGGTGGATACGCGCATCGGCCGGGCCTTGGACTTTATCGCCGCAAATTTTTCCAAACCGATATCGCTCACTGCCCTGGCGCAGCATTGCGGGCTTTCCATTTCCCGGTTCTCCTGGCTTTTTCATCATTGCACGGGCGAGACGCCCCAGCGGTATATTGAAACCCGGCGCATGAATCGCGCCAGGCAGCTTTTGATTTTCACTCAAAATTCCATTCAAGAAGTCGCGTCGGAAACCGGATACTCCGATCCGTTTTATTTTTCCCTGCGTTTCAAGCAACACGCAGGGCTGAGTCCCAGGGCGTTTCGGAATGAAAATCTGCCTTGAGCCTGCTCAGAAAGGCGATCGATATGCCGACTTTATCGAACCAGAACTAATCGATCGAGGGATCGCATATCATAGAGGGATGCTGACGATTGGGCATCCCGAATCGCCTGCCCACCTGGGAATCTTTCCCGAGCCACCGCCATCAAAATTCTCCGAACCCATGGTCAAGACCGCCTGTCCTCAATGGTCAAGACGCACTTCCGCACGTTCGGTGAAATCCTCGCCCAGAAATGACCCGCATGAAAAAACCAACCAATTTTTTTGCTCGAGAGTTGGCCCCAAGATGCTTTTTCGGCAGTCTTGTTTGACCAAAAGAACTATGCAGATACGAGTCCTGTCCCTATTCCTCATTCCAGTCACTGCATCCTCCGCCCATGAGGGGGATTCATCAAAATGAAATCCCTAGCTCGAATAATTATCTTTGGTCTGACAGCATCCTCAATGGCTTTTTCTTCGCCGCCTGGCTCGGAAAAAGACTTTATCGCACAATTCCGCGAGGCCCTGTCCTCCAAGGATTCGGCACGGATAGATGGCCTCACCTACAAGGAGGGCATGTCCGAACAAGATAGGGCGATGGCCGCAAAAGTTCAGAAAATGATGATTGAGACAGCCTCAGAGATCGAGGATGTCGTTCTCAAACCCTTGCCAGAGAACTTTCAAACCACAGTCATCGTGCGAGGCAGGAAGGTGGAGATGACCAGTCCTCCTGCGGGAATCATCGAAGTGAGATTCAAGAACGGGGCAAACGGCGCACAAGCCACCGCGACACCCTACACCATTGTGGATCACACTTACTATCTTGTGGGCTCGAAGAGTTCCGATCTCGGATGGCAAGGCCCACCTGACAAGAACATTGGATTCATGGTGATGGGCCGTGGACAAGACCATGCAAAAATCCGTGTGAAATGGAACGCAAGCGGGGTTGATCAGAATCAGGTGTTTTCTGAGCCATCGAGCACATTTTGGGGACAACACATTGACTCTGTGACTGTCACAACTGACTCAGATGATTCGGACCTTACCATCTCGATTCTTGAGGGTGGCCAGGTGATTGACACCTCCGAGCCTTTGCTGGGAAAAGGCACGCTTGAATACAAAAGGAAAAACT
>JBGTAR010000100.1:0-4108 GCA_041749815.1 Terrimicrobiaceae bacterium | reverse complement strand
TCTTTCGGTGATCCTCACGAGCAGCAACTCCTCCATCAACCTTGAGGACATCATCTCAATCGCGGACGGCGGCATCCAATCCTATTTCCTCGACCTTACCGCGATGGCGGCAAGCGCCGGGGTCGATCCCTCAGTTTTCCTAGCAGGGCTTACTGAGGCGCAGCTCATCTTCGCAACGACCGATCCGGAATATTTTGCCAAAGTGGACCGGGTACTCTTTACGACCGTGCCCGAGCCCTCGGTGGTGACGCTTCTGCTCTGCGCCGGCTTGGGTTTCTGCATGCGGCGCCGCAGGTAGTGTAGCTACAAATTTCCCGCCATATGGCCCGGCCAGATCCGGCTGCAGATCGCGATGAGGATCGGGAGGGTGATGGCCATGAAGTGTGTGGTGGCGGTGACCACGCCTGCGGCCTCGGCGTTGTAGGTCCCAGCCTTTTCGCACGATGGCACCACACTCTGGGCGGTGGCGAGTGAGGCGAAGGTGTCTGGCTAGTTAGGAGTGTCATTGGGTTTTCGTCTGCAGGATGGCTCTCCTGTCGGAGCATCGGAATAATCCTTGCGGCCAAACCTGCTGATCTCATGGGCAATATGGACAACGGCCAATCCCGTAATGCCCCCGACGATGACATTCACAACCCGTTCCTCGGCGATCGCAATGGTTCCGCCGGCGACCACTGCAGCGAAGGCTGTCAGCGCACAGCGAACCGAGAACGCCAGGCGGTAGGTGCGGATTGACACAAGAGAAAGAAGGATGCCCAGGATGGCGAGCGAGTAAATGGCCCGGGTGGGGGGAACTGCCAGCCCGACAATAAAACCTGTGGGGCACCCAGCGACCACCCCAAGGAACCTGTCCTTGAATTTTGCTCTGGTGGAGGGAAGGTCGATCGCGATCACGCTGAGTGAGGACCAAATCATCCATTGGGAGTTGGGAAGATGGAACCCGATTGCGACTGCGGCAATCAAAGCCACCGACGCGAAGGCGGCCCAGGCCTGGGGTTTCCATTCGGGATTGGGATTGCCCAGCCGAGCCACCAATTCATCAAGGGACCCGGAAATTTTCCCGCTTTGCGATGGCACGAGCAGGGCCACACAAACCGGTCCAATCAAAAGAACCGGCCACATCGTCGCGAGGAGATTCAAACGCTCCGGAACGGACCGCCCCTCCCCGAGATCGCATGCCGCATAAACAGCCGGTATAAAAATCCAGTTCCCGAACGATCTCAACTTGGCGGCAAGGCGTGTCGTCGAAACCACCGCCATCGCCAGACCTCCGCACGCTGCCGCGAATACGAACGGCCAGCCGACCAGCACATACAAAACCAGAAATGCCGCCACTCCCATGAGGAAGTGCATGGCCACCAGGCGGTATCCCAGACCAAGCCCCTCGCTTGCGATGAAGAGCCCTCCACCCAATATTGCCAGACTCAATACGTCTTCCCTCCCGGTCAGGAAAAATATGAGCAGGTAGACGCTCATAACAACCCCAAACCTCAGCATGGGTCGAAAGAGGATTTCCGAATTCATCATGTCTCAGATTCTGGACAGTTGGGGAAGTCCCGGAGCTGGGAGACCTGAATCACGCGTCCCAACATCCCGCAAATTCGCATGGCCGATTCATGCAGCAATTGCTGCGGAGCTGCACAGGCGTCCTCGAGCACATGACAGGCATAGCCGCGATCATGTGCGTCCCGGATCGTGGCCTCCACTGCCATCATCGAACTCACCCCGCTTACAATCAAATGCGTTGGGCCGATGCCTTCAAGCCACTCCCCCAATCCACTCCGAAAGAAGGCACTGATGCCTTTTTTGACAAATCGGGCATCGTCAATTCCGATTTCCACATCCGGATGCCATTCGGTGCCCCAGGTGCCGAGCCGCAAAGCCTCAGATTTTTTAGCGTGTTCAAAGATCGGCGAATTTTGCGGTGCCTCCCTATAATCTTCCGAAAACCCCACCCGAACCCACGCCACCGGCCAGCCGCGCCTACGCGCCACCCGCACCGCCTCGTTTGTCCTGGCTATAATGCCTCGCTGCCGGACGGCCCCGGAAGAAGCCGCCATGGCACCCGCATCCCCGACGATATCGTTGATCAAATCAATCACCACCAAACAGGCACACGGACCTAGATCGTTCATTTCCGACTTCTAAGGTATCCCCCTTCTGCGAGCCATCAGAAAACACAGGCGGTAGAGTGAGGCACCCCGCTGGAATTGGGGTCAGAATTGGAGCTGGTGCCGGGGAGCTTGATGGGCTTTGCTGGGATATGCCGCATTCCTTGTTGTTTCTTGTTACGGCAATCCTCTTGTTGGTGACTCCCATGGGTGCGGACGCTGGAGAAGACATGACGCTATCGGGAAGCCCGGGAGGGCGGGTTCATCTGTCAGCGGGGGAGCAAGTGATTTGTTCATTTGCACCGGCGGCGGCCAATGCGGAGTGGATGTTTTCTCATGGGGTCGGAAAATCAGCGCTTGTTGCGGGAAAGGGAAGTTTTGAGATGTCGGTGAACGATCTTCCAATCTACGGAGGGGTGATCCTCAGCGGGTATGAATCTGGAGCGACAGCTCAGTTTGATTTTACGGCAAAGCAGGCGGTCGATTTTCAGACTCTTGTGGTGGCAACGGAGTTTGCGATTTCGGAGCTCGCAGGAGGGCGATGGGAAGCTGACGGGATGGACGGAGAATTCCCCTCGCAATTTGGCAAGGCTCATCTTTTTATCGGGACGGTTCAGCGTCTTGATCTCGAGCTTCCGAGCGGACGCAAGATGGGCTTGACCTTTCCTGCACCAACGATGGTTGTGCTTCAGGACAATCGTCAGTGGGGCACAGCCAGTTTCACTTTGCGGGTAGGCCGCGGTGCCGGTCGGCTGGAGGCTGGCGAGACGTTTTCCATCGCTATGACCATCCCTGATGCACAGTTTAGTGAAACGCTGCCACTGCCTCTCCGTCCGGTGGTGCTGCGGGCGAATGAGGAATGGATTCCCCTCAAGCAGGAGCTGGAAATCGAGCCAGGATCGGCATTGGACTTGAGTGGGATGGGCTTTGTGGACGGGCCGTGCGGAACCAAAGGCCGTGTGATTGTTTCGCCGGAGGGGCATTTTGCCTACGCCGATGAGCCGGAGCGCCCGAAGCGGTTTTATGGGGTGGATTTTTGTTTCTCCGCGCAGTATCTGCCGAAGGATAAGGTGGATCAACTGCTCGATCGCGTCCTGCGTCTGGGTTACAACACGGTGCGCATTCATCATTATGAGGTGGAACTGACACAACCCTCCTGGCGTCCGGGTTTTGATTGGGATCCAAAGAAGGTGGATCAACTGGACTATCTGCTGGCGGGCTGCGCAAAGCGGGGCCTTTGGATGACAACCGACCTTTATGTTTCGAGACCCATGAGCGGCGAACAGATTGGGCGGACGGAAAAAGAAGTCCCCATGGACATGTTCAAAATCCTTGTGCCGGTTTCAGAGCAGGCTTTTCAGGATTGGGCAGCCTTTTCACGGCGTTTTCTGGATCGTGTGAACCCCTACACCGGGATGCGGCTTGCGGACGACCCGGCCATTGCCTGGATTTCACTCATAAATGAAGGCCCACTCTCAAACAATTGGGATAAAATCCGGGAGATGCCCGAATGGAAGGCTGCCTGGAATGCGTGGCTTCAGGAGAGATTCTCCACCCGATCGGAATTGGAAGCCGCACTGGGTGATCTCGCTCCAAACGAGGATCCTGCCAAGGGCTCAGTCCGATTTGCGCCGTCCCTTTTTACGGATGAGCCGCGGGCATTGATGGGTCAAGCCTTTGTGGCCGAAAAGGAGTCGGCAACCTTTGAACGCATGCGGGATTTTTTGCGCAAGGACCTCAAGTGCCAGGCACTCCTCACAAACATGAACAATGCGGGTCCGGGGCTTGTCACGCTCCAGCTCGCGCGTGATAGCTTCGACTATGTGGATGAGCATTTTTATGTGGATCATCCCCATTTTTTGGAGAAACCCTGGCAGCTGCCCAGTTCGTCGCCCAACGCCAATCCCATCACTTCCGGGGCATCGGGGGGAGTGGCCTCAGCGACGGTGCGCCTGTTTGGAAAACCCTTCACCATCACGGAATACAACTATTCCGGG
>JBGTAR010000099.1:0-28282 GCA_041749815.1 Terrimicrobiaceae bacterium | reverse complement strand
TTCAGGGCATCGCGCACGGTGGCCACAATTTCTTCAACGGCCAGCTCAAATGCGTGGGGTTCACGCTTCTTGGCCCCAAAGGCGCAGAACTGACAGGAAAGCAGGCAGACATTGGAGTAGTTCACGTAGCGGTTGTGAATGTAGGTCGCGACATTGCCATTGATCCGCTCGCGCAGGATATTGGCGATGGCTCCAAGACCATTGAGGTCCCGCGACCCATAAAGAACATGAGCGTCCTCATCGCTGACACGGACACCGTCAGCAACTTTGTCAAAAATTGGTCTCAACTCGGGAGCGAGAAGTCTTCGATCGATTGGCATGGAAAGAGAAGGATGCAGGATTTTAACGATCCCTCCAATAGGAATGTTACCTATATCCTACGCGATTCGCGCGGCCAATGATGCAGATTTCTGAGTTGCATCGCATGGGATTGACGGGCAATCTGACCGCATGAGCATCGCCCTGATTCTTCTCCTTGCGATTGTCGGAGCAATTGTCGTGATTGGTTTGGCTATTGTTGGGATCTATAATGGCCTCGTTGCCCTTCGGAATCGTTTCAAAAACGCCTACGCGCAGATTGATGTGCAGCTCAAGAGGAGATATGACCTCATTCCCAACCTTGTGGAGACGGCCAAAGGTTACCTCAAGCACGAGCGCGAAACTCTGGAGGGCGTGATCTCGGCTCGAAATGCGGCTCAGTCAGCTGGCTCGAAAGCGGCCGCGAATCCTGGCGATCCAGCCACAATGCAGGCTTTGGCTGGTGCAGAATCCGGGCTGAGCGGGGCGCTTGGCCGCCTGTTTGCGCTTTCCGAGGCCTATCCTGACCTCAAGGCCAACCAAAACATGATGCAGCTTACCGAGGAACTCACCTCGACGGAAAATAAAATTTCTTTTGCGCGTCAGGCCTACAATGATTCGGTGATGGCCTATAACACAAAGCGGGAAAGCTTTCCCTCCAATCTTGTGGCTGGCACATTCAATTTTGGCCCTGCGGAGCTCTTCCAAATCGAAGATCCTGCGGAGAAGATCGCCCCCAAAGTCTCGTTCTCATGATCCCCCTCCAGCCCTCACGGGCGGAATTTGCCAGACTCGCAGCCCCGGGAATCAACGTCATTCCCGTTTGGACAGAGATCGTGGCGGATGGCGAAACGCCCGTCTCCGCTTACGCCAAAATCGGTGGTGAGCCGCCTTCGATCTTGCTGGAATCTGCGGAACAAAGTGACCAGATCGGGAGGTTTTCTTTTCTTGGTTTCGGGGCGCGTGCGCTGATTTCTGCGCGGGGGCATCAAGTGGAGATCACCGAAGACGGTCAAACACGGGCATTCGAATCGTCATCTGATCCGTTTACCGAATTGGAGACTCTCATGAAATCCTATCGTGTCGCCGGGGGAGAAGACCTGCCCGGCTTCCACGGGGGAGCAGTGGGGTATTTGTCCTATGACGCCGTGAGATGGTTTGAACCCACCATCCCCAAGCATGGGCGCGATGAACTCGGAGTCCCGGACATGTTTTTTATGGTGGCTGGGAACGTCCTGATTTTTGACCACAAAAAGAGGCGCATCAAAATTGTTGTGAATGCCTTTCTTGGACAGGACGGAGAGGAGGCGGCGTATGACCATGCCGCTCAGGAAATCCACAGGATCCTGTCCCTGCTGGAAAAGCCCATGGTTCTGCCTCCACTGTTCACTGGCGCTCAGCCTCCGATGCCGGAGATGCGATCAAACACCACCCAGGAGGAATACCATGAGATGGTCCGGCGGGCTCAGGAATACATTCGCGCGGGTGATATTTTTCAGATGGTTCCGGCTCAGAGGTTCGAGACAGATTTTAACCGGGATGCTCTCGAGCTCTATCGGGCCCTTCGGTTTATTAATCCTTCTCCTTACATGTTTTGTGTGAGGTGTCCAGATGGGCAGTCGCTCGTGGGCAGCTCGCCGGAGGTGCACGTGCGGGTCACGAATCGATTGGTCGAGATTCGTCCGATCGCCGGAACCCGCCGCCGTGGTGAGACTCCCAATGAGGACGCTGCCAATGCGGAGGATCTGCTCTCGGACCCAAAAGAGCGGGCCGAACACCTCATGCTGGTGGACCTTGCGCGCAATGATGTCGGGCGGATCGCGGATTTTGGGAGTGTGCGCGTGAGTGATTTTATGACGATTGAGCGCTACAGCCATGTGATGCACATCGTCTCTCATGTCTCCGGTCGTTTGGCCGGTGGGCGGAATGCTTATGATGTGATGCGGGCCACTTTTCCGGCGGGCACAGTTTCAGGGTCCCCCAAAGTGCGGGCCATGCAGATCATCAATGAACTGGAAAAAAGCAAACGCTGCACCTATGCGGGAGCGGTTGGCTATTTTGGATTTGATGGGGATTTGGATTCCTGCATTGCGCTGAGGACCGTGCTTTTGAAGGACAAAAAAGCGTACGTCCAGGCCGGGGGAGGAGTGGTTGCTGACTCGACCCCCGAAGGCGAATATCAAGAAAGTGTCAACAAGGCCATGGCGGCCATGCGGGCCATTGCGCATGCTTCCCAGCCGCCCACCGAATGAAACATGCCGAATTTTTCTCACTTGCGAATACTCTCCCGCGTAGGAGAGTGCCACTAACCACCACACCCCGTGCTCCTGGTCATCGATAATTACGATTCTTTCACCTACAACCTCGTTCAATATTTTGGCGAGTTGGGAGTTGAGCCGCTTGTACGTCGGAATGACGAAATCACGATTGCCGAGATCGAGGCGCTTGCTCCTCATCACATCTGTGTTTCGCCGGGTCCCTGCACTCCCAATGAAGCAGGAATCAGCTGTGATGTGATCCGCAGCTTTGGTGCCAGGACTCCGATCCTGGGCGTCTGCCTCGGCCACCAGAGCATCGGCCAGGTTTATGGGGGAGAAGTCGTGCGGGCCGATCGGCTGATGCACGGGAAAACCTCCCCAATCCTTCACAAGGATTCCGGTGTTTTTGCGGGGTTGCCCACGCCCTTCGAGGCCACGCGTTACCACTCGCTCATCGTGCGGCGAGAAACACTGCCTTCCTGCTTGGAAATCACCGCAGAGACCGCCGAGGGCGAAATTATGGGCCTCGTTCACCGCGAACACCCGGTCCATGGCGTGCAATTTCATCCCGAGTCCATCCTCACCCTGGAGGGCAAACACCTCCTCCAAAATTTTCTGGAGCTATGAGTATTTTTGAGCTCATTCGTTCTAAACTGCAGGGCGAACCCCCCATCCACCCCATCGATGGAATGATGGCGAAACGCTGGGTGAAAGAACGCCTCAAAACCATGTACCCCGAACTCCGGGCCGACCCCCGTGCGCTGGAAGCTGCGTATCAGTCCCTGTCACTTGACCCTCTGGAAGGTCAGGGTGAAGGCGGGGAACGCCTGTTCGAGATTTCTCTGCCCGGACGGCTGGGTTGAGGTGGTTCATGTTACGCCGCCGATAGCGCCCCTTCAATGGTGGGCTGGCTGTCCCTTGCCCGCCAATCTGTGTCTTGAGAATCTAAGGCGGAGTGGAGGATTCTGTTCACCCAGAATACCGCTTTTTCCAGGAAAACTCCCTTCCATCTCTGCAGAGTTCTATGATAATTCATAAAGTCATTGAGTCTGTCAACCGCCAAGACATCCCTGACATACTCCGGACAGCGCCTCAAATGTCAAGATAGCCAGGTAGGCATGGTCACTGATTAGGAGAACAAATGAAGAAGTCGCTTATTTGGCTCATTCTCTGCGGATTGCTAATGCCGCTTGTGATTTCATTTGTTGCCCCTGTGTTTTTTTTCGCAACCATGATTACTTCGTCATTACTAGCAAAAAACCAAGTCAAAGATTTAGAGCTTGTTGCCTCTCAAAAGACGATTCAACACCTTCGTTCCTCCATTTTTCAACTCGATGATGAATTGGACACAATTAAAAATTCTGCAACCCGTGCTTACTACCGAAACGTGAGCTTTCCCACATTCACTGGGAGTTATGGGGTTGATTACTTATCATACTCAGTTCTTGCGACCAGTTTCGAGAGGGAGGTCGAGCGATGGCAGCAAACAATTGCCAGCAAGCCCATAGCGGGAGGCGTGATCTCCGAGCCGCGAGAGAATTGGGAGGACCCTCCGTCTTGGTGGCTGAACGAGAATAGGAATGCGAAGTATCTCGGTTCTTTTGGCTTCGTTTCCCGCACGGCAATGGGACCTCTACGACATTCGGTCTGGGTTGATCGAGAATCTTCGATAATTTACGTTTACTTTTTTTGGGGACATTAACCCTAGGAAACTGTGAAATAAGTCAAGCGTCGAGAATGACTCAACCAAGCAAATGTGCGTTCGACTATCCAACGCTTTGGAAGTACGTGGAGTCCGGTTTTTTTCCTCGAGACGATTTCCAATCGTTTAACTTGGACGCGAAAGCAACAACCGATGGAGTCGGGCCTGTAATTTTGAAAACGGGGCTCCACGCATTCACATGACGCTGTTCCATTACTTCGAGACTATGACTGAGACGAACCCCTACGAAACACAGTTCATCGTTCTGTAGGTTTCCAAATCCGCATCCGTGAGGCCGTCTTTGGGCACAAGGACGTAGTGGCGTTCGGCGGTGAGGCGGAGGCCGTCTTCGGTGTTTGTGAATTCCATGAGGGCGATGCCTCCGTTCGAAAGAAATTGGGCGCCAAGTGGACGGCAGGTGAGGTTGGATAATTTTTCGGCGCAAAGGGCGATGTCCTGCTCGATCTGGACCGTGCTCATGCGATCTCTTCCGCCCTTGGCTTGGAGAGGAAAGACGTAATGAGCACCGCATCGGTCGAGGCCAACATACAGTTCATCAACTTCCACTTGTCCGAGGCCTGAGACGGTGGTGCGAAGGTGGTTTTGCAGGGAATACGAGGCAACGCCAGTGAAGATGTCGACGAGGCGGTTATAACGCACGAGGGCGAGGAGGGACTGTTCGTCATTGAGGGCATAGCGTCCAATGATGCCTGGGGTTGCGTCGGGGATTTTGATGCGAATGAGGCCAACGTTGGGCTCGATGATCCATTGACGCTCCTGCTGAAATGCATAGGTAGCTTTGCCAGCAAGTTTGATCACCCAGGATTTGCCCTCCTTGGCGGTTGCGCGGATGGACTCAGGCATCTCGGTGCGAAAGCGAAAGGAATAGATGAGGTCGCCGAGGTTTTTCGGAAGTTTGATCCCGAGGGCGGTGGCAGCTTCTTCGATTTCTTCGCGGCGGAATGCCACGGTGCGTGCACCTTTTTTGTGATGCGCAGAAAAGATGCGTTCGAGGATCTGGGTGTAGCGGTTGGAAGGCATGGGAAATGTCAGCCGGGCCAGCGCAGGACGACAACTTCCTCACGGAGTTGTTCGCGGGTGGCGGTGGCCAGGCGGGTGCGGAAGAGGTCGATGCGGTCCACGTCGTAGCCAAGTTCCTCCGCAAGCGAAGCGAGGATCTGGCCGGTGCGAATCATCACGCGCAGGTAGGAGGCTTGGTCGCCGACCACATAAGCGAGCGAGGCACCGGGACGCAGGAGGGGGCGGAGTTCAGCGAGGTGGCGAACCATGCCCCCAAAGTAGAGTTTGGTCACGCGGGCATAAAGTCGCTCAAAGCCACTGGTTTTGTTGAGTTCAATGCGGCGCTCTTCGATGGCGGCTGCAATGCGCTGGATCTCGGGATGATGGGCGACCCACTGGTCGTCAGTGTCGGCTTTGTAAACGCCACGGGTGTTCGAGCGAAGCATGGTGCGCTTGAGGGCTCGCATGTCGTCTTTGTTTTGTACAAAACCGAGGAGGACGGTCTCCAGCCGGGTTGTACGGGTGTAATCCTTCTCGTTAGGGTAGGGCGGCGATGTAATGACGGCGTCGATAGAACGGGGTTTGACGAGACGGGCAAGGTCACGGGAGTCTGCGTGGTGCACCATAGCGGACGTGGCGGCGCGACCGTGAAGCAGGCGAAGGTCGCGGGCCATCTGGATAACAAGTCCGAGCCAGGTGGAAACAACGGGCGAGTCGGTCTTGATGGGACCCAGGCCCACTTCAGGCCCAAAGTGCAAATTGCTGATGCTGGCGACGAGAGCTTTGGCCAGGGCCAGGCGCATGTGGGTGACACCATAGGTGGCCTGGTCGATGAAGCGCAGGAGAGTGAGGCTCTTGTGCAGGGGTAGGGGGCTAATCGAGTTTGCCAGGAGGAGTTTCATTTCCTCGGGCGAGAGACTTTCCAAACCGTAAGCGGTGGTGGCGTCGTGAAGGAGATTCGGCTGGGGATCGTCAATGATGCCCTGACGCTCCAGCGAGGCGAGGGCTTTTTCTGCTACCGCGAGGGCGGCGTGTTCGAGCAAGTCGGGGTTGGGCTGCCAGTCGAGTTTTGTGGAGCTTGCGAAATGCGACATCGGGTGCGCTTCGATTCCAATGCTACGCAGGCCGAGCTTTTTGCATTCAACGGGAGTGGTCCCCGTGCCACAGAAGGGATCCAGCACCGTCGCCTTAGTCGTGAGGGAGAATTTTTCCACATAATCGCGCACGAGATGAGGCGGATAGGAGAGCACGAAGCGATACCAATCGTGGGCTGGATGGTCGGCAGGCTCGAGGCGATTGGATTCGCCAGTATTCAGGGAGCGCAGACATTTTTTCGCGAGGGCTTCAATCGCGGCCATGGGAAAAAGTAAATGGGTTCATCATGGCACTTTGAAGGGAAACGGTAGCCAGCAACGAGAGTTTTTGCGAGCAGGAAATCACGGCAGTGGGCGGATGGGGCTCCATGAAGCCGGCTTGGTGCGCAATGTTGTGAAGATCTTGTGTCTTTGGACGCACTCCGAATAAAAATTATCGAATAGTCAACTTTCCTCTCATGAATTCCCTGCTTCGCGAGGCTGGGCAGCCCCTTTGTGGCATCCTCGGGTTTGACCCCATATCCGATGAGGGGAATTTTTGCGAAACTCTGCCGCATGAAAACTATTCACTCCAACCCTTCAACTTCTTGGAAAGGCCGCATGCCATGTTAATGACTATTGCCATCGTGCTTTTGATATTATGGGCTCTTGGGCTGGTGACCAGCGCGACCATGGGCGGCCTCATTCACATTCTGCTGGTCGTGGCAGTTGTTATCATCCTCGTTCGCCTGATTCAGGGGCGGCGGGTGGTTTAAGACTCTTCGAACTTCGGCAGCCGAACAACCGGGTGGATATTCAGCGGTCGGATTCGGTCAAGAATGCCGGGGGCCACTTCGGGCTGGGACGCTGCCGCTTGAAACAACATCTCAAGTTTTGCGTCGAGGTTATCGATCGCATTCAGCGCGATGGCCTCGGGGGTTTTGGGCTCAATCGGTGACCCAAATTCGAGTTGGCCATGATGGGCGGCGACCAGGTGGAGCAGGTGAAGACGGACGGATTCGCTCGCGGGCGTGAGTTCTTTCCATTCCTCAAGCGGAAGTGATCTCCAAAGGGAATTGATGAGCTCGATGCCAATCGTGATGTGGCCGAGCAGTTCGCCGCGCAGCTCTCTGGGAATTTCGAATCCGCGTTCCGGCGGGCATGTTTCCCAGAGTTTTCCGGTGTCATGGAAAAGCGTTCCCACAAGAAGCAGATCACGATTGAGGGACGGATAGGTTGAACAGATTGCCTCGGCTGAACGCATCATTTGAGCCGTGTGATCAAGCAGGCCTCCCCTTCGAGCATGGTGGTGGGCGCGGGCCGCGGAGGCGCGGGCAAAACGTGGACCAAATTCGCGAAGGAACGCTTGGCTGAGCGCTTTGAGACGGGGGTCGGAGAGCGATTCAATCTGGCCATTGACATAGTCCAGCGACGCGGCCGAAGTGCCCTGAGTCGAGGAAAACAGGGCTTCTGTTTCTTCGTCATCGAGGGCGCGAAGCGTCCATCGGCGGCCTTCGAGCCCAAACTGACCGTTGACTTGGAACTCGCCGGAAATTTCGATGGGAGTTCCCTGGGCCAATTTTTCGCAGGCAAAAAATGCGGGTGTGTCGTTCCATGCCCGAAGAAGGAGGGCATCGCCGGAGTCCCGCAGTTTTAATTCGAAGTAGGGCTTTCCGTTGGCGGATTCCCGTCGCAGGACCTCCGTGGCTTGGGCAAAAATGCGGGCCGGGACGGGGGTTTCCCGGACCGTGGATCGAAGCTCAGCAATGGTCAGCAATGGGGTCATGGAACCTGCTCGCCTCGCAATTCCAGCAGGCGCCTGATGGTTTCTTCAATCAGATTATTCGGACAACTGGCTCCTGCCGTGACAGCAACCACCAAACGTTTCTCGGATGGTGGTAGCCAGCTGGATGAGGTGATTTCTGATTTTTGATGGATGTCAAAATGCCGGATCTCGTCTTTTGAGACCAGGCACCCGGCATTTCTCACAAACCAGGTGGGCAGCTTTTTTTCCCCAATCTCGACGAGGTGTGTGGTGTTTGAGCTGTTATAACCCCCGATGACAACAAGCAGGTCGAGTGGCTCGCCGAGCAGGGAGAAGAGGGCATCCTGACGCTCCTGAGTAGCTCCGCAAATGGTGTCAAAATGACGGAAATTTGTTGTCGAACCCGAGTCACGATCAGCCACGGCCGCGCGGATGCGGTTTTGGATTTCTTCGGTTTCCCCGCGCAACATGGTGGTCTGGTTGGCAACCCCAACCCGTTCCAGATGAGCTGTGGGATCAAAGCCCGGAGAGCGTGCTCCTTCAAAATGGGAAAGAAAGGCGGCAGGGTCTCCTCCGCCTCGAATGAAGTCGCAGACAAGGTCGGCCTGAGCAAGGTCAAGGATGATGAGGTAATGGCCTTTGGTGTCGGCCCCAAGAGCTCGGGAGGCAGTGGCGCGGGTTTCCTCATGACTGGCTTTGCCGTGGATAATGCTGGTGACCTGGTGCTGGGCGTTTTGACGGACCCGTTTCCAAACGCTCATGACATCTCCGCAAGTGGTGTCCACGATCTGAGAGCCTGCCGCTTTGACGGCTTCCACCGTGGCAACCTCTGCGCCGAAAGCGGGAACAATAACGATATCGTCGGGTCCGAGTGTTTTGATTTCCTCGGAGGAAGGGCGGGCCGGCAGGTGTTGGATGCCCAGGGTGCTCATCTGGGCATTCACATCCGGGTTGTGGATGATCTCGCCAAGGAGGCTGATTTTGCGATCTGGAAAGACCTTGCGGGCCGCGTAGGCGAGGTCGATGGCCCGCTCCACCCCGTAACAAAAGCCGAACTGTCGGGCCAACCGAATGATCGTGTTGCCCACAGCCAGCACACCTCCGGCATCGCGGATTTGCTCGACCAGCGCGCTACGGTAATGATTTTCCACCTGCGCTTGAACGCTGGCCATCACATCCGGAGTGCGCAAGTTCACTCGTGTGGGTTGACTTGCCATCTGGATGTAGGGAACGCTGAAGAGACCTGCTTTGTCAAATGCCTGTGAACAAATATTGCGCATCGGCCCCTCCTGCCTATGGTGATGCCATGATTGAGGAGCATGATTTTAACTACGCCATGGAAAATACCCGGGTTGTCGTGGCGCCGCGCGGAGTGATCGAGACGTTCGGCACAACCAGCTTCCGTTTTCTTTTGGTCAGTGAACTCATGGATGAAGTCAACGCGGTCCGCGTGCGCGGTGGCAGCATTGAGGCCGAGCGCCCCAGGATTGTTTCGCCCCACCACTTCAAAAAACTGGGCCTCGATGGATTTGGAGACAGTGCAAGGGATTTTGCGGACTGGATTGAGGAAAATGCGGATCAATTCAAGGTGTTGAAATACGGGTTCCAACTCCGAAAGACCGACATCCAGCAAAGCGTTTTGCATGATCCCATGGCTGATGTGCTCGGGAGGCTTGAAGCAGAAATGCAGGCCGCCGATGACCCCAAATCGACCCTGATCGCCGGGGTGGATGATGCGTGGGAGGTATGTCTCCTGAAGTTCACCATGGATTTGATTCAGCGGTCTGCGAGCGAGAACATCGGGGAGTGGAAACGAAGGGGCTTTATTTGAGGTTTTCATCCCGGCCACTGCGGGTTAACCTCTGAGGAGTCATGTTTCTTAGATTTCTCATTATCCTGATCGTTGCTGGCGGTGTCGTCGGAGGATCCGCCTATTTTGCCTACGAACTTTTTTGGAAATCGAAGGTTCTCGACCAGCAGGAGCAGGAAGAGATTGAAATCCAAGAGGCGCTTCCTCCTTTGCCTCATCCCGGCATTGCTGCCTTCAATGCCGTGGCGGAAATCGTCAAAGCCGGCAACTCGCAGGCAAGCCGTCAGGCTTTGGAGGCCTTCCTTGTGGATTACCCGGATGCCCCCGATATTGCAGAGGTCCGGCGGGCTCTTGGGGAATTGAACGCCAGAGCTCTTTTTTCGCCATTGCCCGGCGAAGGCAAAATGACCTACACCGTGATCAAAGGTGACGCTCTGGCCCGCATCGCCTCCAAAACCAAATCCGGAGCAGAGTTGATCTACACCGTCAATCAGTTGGACACCATCAACCTGCAGATCGGTCAGGTTCTGCAAGTCCCCGAGTTGGACATCAAGGTTTCTGTGGATCGCAAAAACAAAACCCTCACGGTCACCAACAACGGGAAATTTTTTCGGGAATATCTGCTGCTGGGAGCCTCCGTCCCGCGGTTGCCGGAGGATGGCAAATTGGAGGCGACGGTCTCTGACAAAATTGCCAGCATCGAAGGCAAGCGGGTGGCTTTCGGCGATAAAACCTATAAGGACAGTGAGCGGCTTGTGCAGTTGACGCCGGGCGGTGCCGTGCTGCGAACGGTCGGGGCAGATGGAGATGCTTCCGCCTCGGGAATCTTTTTATCCCCTGGCGATTTTCAGGAAGTTTTTGTTTTGGTCAACCGTGGAACACCGATCACTATTCAATAGAGACTCCTCAGCGCATGAAAAAACAGATTTTGGATTTTGAAAAACCGGTCGCCGATCTCGAGCAGAAGCTGGAGGATTTGATCAGCCACCTGCCTGGCCAGAACATTGACCTTGATCCAGAAGTCCGGGCCATGCGTGCGAAGATCGAAGTCACACGTGCCGACGTGTACGCCCGGCTCACCGCATGGCAGCGGGTTCAAATTGCCAGGCACACCTCACGGCCCTTCACCTTGGATTATGCCAGGGAGGCCTTTGATGATTTTTTTGAGCTGAAAGGTGACCGTCTTTTTGGAGATGATGCCTCGATGCCGGGCGGTTTCGCCACCATCGATGGGATTCGCTGCATCCTGATCGGACAACAGAAGGGCCGGGATGTGAAAGAAAACCTGCTCAGGAACTTTGGCAGCCCGCACCCTGAGGGATACCGCAAAGCTTTGCGTTTGATGCGACTGGGGGAAAAATTTTCCCTCCCTGTGATTTCGCTCATTGATACCCCCGGTGCCTATCCCGGTGTGGGAGCGGAGGAGCGTCATATTGCCGAAGCCATCGCCGTAAATATTCGTGAGATGATGGTGCTGAGAACGCCAACCATTGCGGTGGTGATCGGTGAGGGGGGGTCTGGCGGCGCGTTGGGTATCGGGGTTTCCGACAAGGTGCTCATGCTGGAAAATTCTTATTACTCGGTGATCAGCCCGGAAGGTTGCGCTGCGATTCTTTGGAAGCATCGCAAACATGCTCCCGAAGCTGCTGAAGCCCTCAAACTCAATGCCACAGAACTTCTGAAACTCGGCATCATTGACGGGGTCGTTCCCGAACCTCCGGGTGGTGCCCATCGAGATCCCTCGGCGGCAGCGCTGGCACTCAGAGAAGCGGTTTCATCGGCACTCAAGGAACTCATGAAGGTGCCAACCGACAAACTGCTCGCACGGCGCTACGAAAAATTCCGCAAGATCGGCCGCTTCGAAGAAAACGCTTAAAGCGGACATTATGATCGCTGTCATTGGAGCCGGCCTTGCCGGGTTGACATGCGCCAAGGTGCTCCACGAGGCGGGGGTTGAATATTGCGTGCTCGAATCCGGGGAGGATGTCGGAGGAAGGGTTCGCAGCGACCGCCAACAGGGCTTTATCCTTGATCGTGGGTTTCAAGTTCTCTTGGACTCTTATCCCACCCTCCGCCGTCACATTGACCTGTCAGCGCTCAAGCCCCGTGCCTTTGATTCCGGTGCCTTCCTTTGGGATGCCGGAAAATCTTGGAAACTCCGCAATCCCATCCGTCATCCCTTGGCGGCACCGCAGGCGGCTTGGGGAAGCGCCTTTTCGTTGGCTGACAAAGCCCGGCTCTCCAAGATCGCCCTCACGGCATTGGCCCAATCGGATGGGTCCCTCATGCGTGGATGTGGTGGCAGTCATGACATGGAGACCTTCGCGTTTGTGAGGAACCAGGGCCTCACCCCAGAATTTATCGAACGTTTCCTCCGCCCATTTTTTGGAGGGGTCTTTTTGGACAACCGTCTCGAAACGAGTGCCTCGCTTTTTTGTTATTATCTCAAGAAATTTTTGCTGGGGCGGGCGTTGTTGCCGGAGGAGGGAATCGGTGCGCTTCCGCGTCAGCTTGCCCGCGGGCTCAAACCGGAATCTCTTCGACTTCAGGCACGTGTCAAAAGTTTCACCTCAAAGAGCGGGAAGGTTTCTTCCTTGCTCATGGAAGACGGCGAAACCATCGCGGTGAAATCCGTGGTCGTTGCAACCGATGCGGTGTCAGCAAATCGGCTTCTGATTGGTGACTGGTCCCCTCCAGATTTTGCGCCGGTCTGGACCGTCTCATTTCGAGCGAAGGAGAGTCTTTACAAGGATCGCCTGATTGTTCTGCCAGCGGGCCGGAAACGTTTGGTCCGTCATTTTACCCAAATCACCAATGTGGCTCCCAGCTACTCAAGTGACCGATCGCCGCTCGTTGTCGCGACCGTTTTGGATGCGGACGGCCACTCCTCAGCATCCCTTGCCCAACTCGCGAAACAGGAAATCGCAGAGGTCTTCCCAAAAGCAGCATCCTGTTTGGAAGTGGTGGAGGTCTTGCGTATCGATCGGGCGGTGCTGCGTCAGCCTCCCGCCTTCTTTCATCGACCACGTCTCCAGTCCCCCTATCCCAATCTGATCCTTGCAGGAGATCACACAGCGACGAGCAGCATCGAGGCATCCATGGCCTCCGGCGAGCAGGCAGCAAAGCATGCGCTGGACCCGGACCTGACGTGACTTATAGAACACCCGTGCGAGAGCCGGCGACTGGAGAGGCTATAAAGGTGACAATTGGCGGGTCTGGTCCCCCGACAGGCCAGTCTGCCTCATCTACTTCGAACACCGATAGATGAATGCGGGCGGGACGTTGAGGAGAGTGAGGTCACTCCGCTCAACGGATGAAAACAACGACTCTAGCAACCGACGAAACCGTCGTCCGGGCGGCATGAGATGGAGGCCGGCACACGAGATTGTCACAAAAACCCCATCGTCCCGCAGAAACGCGCGCACCTCACGCAGGATGCTCTCTTGCAGGTTGTCAGGGAGATTTGTCCATGGCAGGGCAGAAACGATGCTATCCGCACCATCCATACCAAGTTGCTTGGAGTGATGGCGAAGTCGGCTTGCACAATCCTCCACGACATGAACCTCCGGATACTGACGCGCTAGCTCGCCCGCTAAATCCCGGCTGCGCTCGATGGCAAGCAAGGTCGCGTCCGCTCGCTTGGAATCCAGGATCTCGCGCGTTAAGGCCCCCGTCCCCGGTCCGAGTTCGAGAATTGCACTCGCCAGGTCTACTCTCGACGCACGAATGATCCTGCGGGCCAGACGTTTTGAGGAAGGGGCAATCGCGCCTGTCGCGAAGGGAGATCGAACGATCTCCGCAAGGAACTGCATCGTCGGCGAATGGCGGGGCACAGCCGCCGGAGAAAGTTCATTGTCAGATATCATCGTAAAGCCTTACTTTAACATCGCTGAGGCAAAAGCACATGGCCGTGCAAAAAAATAAAAACGAAATCTTTAGCACCAGGAGAGACCTGTGAACGGTACTCCCGTGAAGCGTCGCTGGTGGAAGACGGCCCTCAAAGCGTCGGTCTTTTTGGTGGCTCTGTTTGTCCTGCTCACCGTCATAGCAGCATCCGTGTTTTCTTATCTCGGGCGCCGGGACTGGGCCGCCATGCAGGCAGAATTGGCCGCCCGCGGTGAACTGCTCTCCCTCGCGGCGATCTGGCCGCCGCCGATTCCTGAACAACAAAATTTTTATGCCGACCCGCTCTGGATGGAGTTGGCGGACCTCGTGGAAGTCGAAAAGGATTTCGAAGGTCAGAAATTTACTCTCAAACAAATTCGACTGCCCATGGGGGAGCGGCAAATTGATGGATTGAATCCCACACTGACTCCCGATCAGAGAGAATTGCTCAGCAAGGCCTTTCCCGGGGTTCCGGTTTCTGAGGACTCGACGGTGGCGGTGCTTGTGAGGGAGGCGTATGAGAGCCGCAAAAACTCCGATCCGCACGCACAGCGAGAGGCCGCTGCGTTCATACTGGCCGTACTGGCCCAGAGCAAACCCGTGCTGACGCGACTGGAAAATCTGGCCAGCCGGCCTGGAGCCCACTTTCCCTTGGCCATTCCCGACCTTGCAGCTTTGTCCGACCGGACAAGCTACCTCTTCAAGTATAGCCAATTTCTGAAAGCGCGCGCCTGGGCGGAGCTCGAATTGGGCAACCCAAGCGCTGCCTATCGAGATGTGATGACCCTTCTTCGACTGCCCGATCTGCTTTCCAGCGAACCATTGCTGATTTCCCTTCTTGTCAGCATTCCGATGGGTACTTTTGCGCTTGAGGCGGTGGAGGAAGGTTTGAAGGCCAATGCTTGGACAGATGCGGAGCTTGAGGCCATCGAACATCATCTGGCCAAGCTGGATTTTCCGTCCATTGCTGCTTCATCACTCCGCGGCGAGCGCGCATTTGGAAACCAATTTCTTGAGGAATTGGAGCAAACGCCGGAAAACGAGCGTTCCGCTTCGCAAAAGGCGTGGTCCAGTCGCCTGGCCTCCCCTTGGATGTGGATGTTCGGGGCCGGGGATCAGGCCTTTCGAAACAAGATGTTTCAAAACATGATCGACGTGCTCGACAAAACTCCTCAGGAAGGGTTGAACGCCCGCACGTTTTCGGTGTTCGATAGAGATGTCACATTCCTGAAAGGAAACCCATGGAACCGCTTCCGTTACGCAGTTTCCGGCACTGCCATTCCGAACCTGAACAATTTCGTCAGAGCAAGCGCCAACCTTCAGGACAAAATCCAGCAAGCCCGCACCGCGTGCGCTCTCGAGCGTTTCCATCGAAAACACGCAGAATACCCCGAAAGTCTTTCGTCCCTGGTACCGGGCTTTATGACGTCCGTTCCGCTGGATGTGGCGACCGCGGGTCCCCTGTCCTACCAGCGTGAAGGCAAAGGATACCGCCTCTGGACACCAGGATGGGATGAAAAGAATGAAGGCAATTCAGCCGATGATTGGATTTGGGCACAGCCTGCGATGCGATGAAAATCGCAGATGGGGAGGGCTGATCAAGACGGCAGAGTCCATGGCGTCATTGCTGGAACCAGCACCATCCCGCTCTCTGGAATGAGCCAGAAAAGTGATTCCTCGTCATTGCACCAATCCCGGGCTGGATGCCCTGCTTATTATTGATATACGGTTGGTTTAACATAAGCGTTTTCGTCTTGCAAATCGGGTCATCACCCTTAGCCTCGACCGGGACGTGAATATTCATCTGAATCGGTTGATGTTATTAACAGCAATCGGCGCGTCTTTGGGGAGTCTCGCTGCGGCCCCAGTGAACGACGTCACTTTGAACCCCCTCCTTGCCATTGAAAAAGGATCAGATTTCCAGTTCAAGCAGAGTTTAAATTTTTTCGATGGGGACATCAATGCTCTGCGTAATACCTCTGGGCGAGGGCTGCTTCATGAAGCGGTATCGCGTGTTAAAGAAAATGAGGCCCTCCTATGCCTAATGGCCGGTGCCGACCCCAATCTTCAAGACGACTCCGGAAGAACACCTCTCCACTACGCCGTGGAGGGACCTGAGTATGATCGCGCTTTGATTAGGGACGTCCTCTTGCTTCGAGGTGCCAAATTAAATCTTCAGGATCACCAGCATTTCACACCTCTCATGACGGCCATTGTGGGCCAAGGCAACGCATCGACTGTCGAAGTGTTGTTGTGGCTTGGAGCGGAGTTAAAACCCCCGGGCGTCGCGCCGGAGAGTCTGCCTATGGCCCTGGCAGTCAAACGTGGGGATCCGGCAATCATTTCGCTTTTGAAAGCCACCGAAGCAGGTGCCGCCACGATGGATCAGGGAAGTCCAAAAAAGCCACCTCAGCACGTGCAGCGTTCGTTCACCGAAGCGGCCAAAATGGGCGACTTGAACACCCTGGAAGCAATGCTTGCAGAAGGCACAAGCATTGACGCGCATGACAATGAAGGAAAAACCGCGCTCGCGCGGGCTATCAGCAACCAACAGGAAGTGGTTGTGGTCTATCTGCTGATGATGGGTGCCAATCCCAACGCCCCCAGCGCGAATGGAAGTGTGCCTTATGGCGACACGTGTGGATGGTTTGGCCTCACGTCAGATTACATGCGGTGCGCTCTCATTGCTGGCGGTGCAAAACCCAATGTGGACCTGCCTTCGGGCAACAGCTTGTTGACTCACTCCTCCCGCTGGGAGAACGAACACGCCATGATGTGGCTGATCTGGCTGGGAGTTGACCCCAAAGCGTCTGCGCCGATTGGGACGCCGATGAAGGTGGCAAGTGAACGCGGCAATGATCGAGCTGTAAAATTACTTCAGCGATACGGAGTCACAGAACCACCCTTCGAAGACACCAGCCCGGAGTGGCTGATGGCCAAAGCGGTGAAAGCCGGGGACATCTCCGCCGTTGAACGTCTGCTTGAATCAGGTTTCCCGATTGATTCGGTGCTCGATCCGGGCCGCGGTAATAACGCCATGATGACTGCGATCAATGCACGCCGACACAATGTCGCGCAATATTTGTTGGGGCGTGGTTCAAATCCCAACTTTCAAAATCCCAAAAATGGGGAAACCCCGCTCCGCTGCACGGTGAATTGGTTGTTTGGCGAAAATGAGCGCTTCCGCGAAAAGCTCTTAGCCGCTGGCGCCAATCCGAATCTTCCGAATAAGGTGGGCGCAACCCCATTTATCGAAGCCTGCAAATACGGGGATCTGGCCCCCAAAATCATTCAGATGCTGCTTTATGGCGCTGACCTGACCATTCGCGACAATCAGGGATTGACCGCCTTGGATTGGGCCGAGAAAAGCAACCGGAAGGAATGCGCGAATTTCCTCAAGGTCTGGAAAACCCCTGAGCGCGAGAGAATGCTGATGCAGGCACGAAGCGGTGTGGTGGGAAGTTGGGCTGATGAAAATTCCTTCTTCACTTACAGTGCTGACGGGAAACGGGTGAATTACCGTCTCGATGGGTCCTATGCCAATGAAGGGCACTGGAAGGTGGACGGTGAACTGCTCATCACGACCACCATCGACAAAAAAACCGGTGAGGTCATCCCAAGCCAAACTTACACGTATCTCTTGGTGGATGCCAAACCCGATGCATTGACACTCCTCACCCTCCAGAACGGTGCGACCTACCACGCCAAACGTATCCCATCGATTCCTGCGGTGAAATCAAACTGATCCCCAGCCCCGGATTCTTCTCCGTCATCCGACATGACAGAAAAAAGATCATTCACCGGGATTTGAGGCCTTCTTTTGTGTTCAAGGCAGGAAGAGCCGGTGGGATCCGACCCCATCGGATGCGGCGAAGACGGATTGCCAACTGGAAGCCAGCGTTCCCAGGAGGAGTGATTTTTTGCTGGGAGGACGGGGGAATCAATCCTCCTCGTCTCGTTCGCTGAATTTTCGGGATTGGTTTTGGTTTTCGCGGCGGGCCCGGCGATCGACGGTCATTTGACGTTTTTGGCGGTTTTGTTGGAGCCGGGCAATTTCGTCATCAAGCTTCAAGAAACCTTCCAGGCGTTTGGCGTCGAGTTTTCCGGCTGCGATGTGGGATTGGATGGCGCAACCGGCGTTTTTTGGCCCGTGGTGACAGTTGTCGTATTTGCATTGGGCCGCGAGGGCTTCGAGGTCGGCGAAACGGTCTCGAAGGGTGGTTTCGTCGGTCCACATGTGGACCTCGCGGACGCCGGGGTTGTCGATGACGATGCCGCCGTTTCGAAGAACCATGAGTTCGCGTGCGGTGGTGGTGTGGCGGCCTTTTCCGGTGATGGCATTCACCTCGTCCGTCCCCTGATATTCATCGCCGAGAAGATAATTGATGACCGACGATTTGCCGACGCCGCTGGAGCCCGTGAAGGTGAGGGTGACCCCGCGTTGGAGGTAGTTTTTTAACACCTTGAGCGACGACTTTTTTGTGACCGTGGTGAGGTGGACATCCGCCGCGGGGTTCAGCGCTTGAATGGCCTCAACGGCGGCTTGATTTTGTTCGACGCTAAATAGATCGGCTTTGTTGACAAGCACCACGGGTTTGATCCCCCGCCGGCCAATAATGGCAAAGTAGCGCTCCATGCGTCGGAGATTAAAATCCGCACCAGCATCAGTGATCACAACAACCACGTCCACATTGGCGGCCATGACCTGCTCTTCCGTGCTGCGTCCGGAAGCTTTTCGGGAGAGGCAGGCCTGACGGGGCAGTCGGACACGGATCATGTGTTCCTGGTTTTTGTGGCCCATCTCAATGCCGACCCAATCACCCACTGCGGGCAGGTCGGCGTCGGTTTCCGCGTCATGATAAACCTTGCCGCTCAGAACAACCTCCAATTCCTCCCATGCTCCCGTGAGGGCTCCGTAGCTGATTTTGTTGTCCCGGATCAGCCTGGCGGGTACCCAGCCCGTGTTTTGATGGGCCTCCCACGCCTTGGCAAACTCCGTGTTCCAACCAAGGTCAGCGAGTGTCATGCGTTGTGGGAAACGCTGGGTTCGTCAGCGATGGATTCAGCGATCAACGCCAAAATCTCTCGACGGCCTTTGCCGTCCTTGGAAGAGCTCAGCAAAACGAGGGGAGCATCTTCGGTGAGTTCCTGGAGGCGGGCCAAAAAGGCATCAATGTTTTTTTGGGCTGATCCGCCGGAGAGTTTGTCGGCTTTGGTAAAAATGAGGGCCAGTGGCAATCCGCAGCCGACCATCCAGTGCAGGAAATCGAGGTCAATTTGCTGCGGGCTCAGCCTGGAATCAATGAGGACGAACGTGCACCGCAGATTGGGCCGGTACTTCAAGTATTGAGCGACGACGACACTGAATTTGGTGCGATCTTTTTTGCCGACCTTGGCATAGCCGTAGCCGGGCAGATCGACGAGCGACCACTTTTTGTTGATCGTGAAAAAATTGATGAGCCGGGTTTTTCCGGGGGTTGATGAGACTTTGGCAAGGCCCTGAGAGCGGGTCAGCATGTTGATCAACGACGATTTGCCGACATTGGACCGACCGATGAAGGCAAACTCCGGTAGTTCAGAGATCGGACAGGTCTCCAGATCCGGCGAACTGCATTGGTGGGTGGCGCTGTGAATAACCATGGCTTATTGGGTTCCGAGTTTGGTGAGGTAGCCGTGTTTGCGGGCTGAGGCAAACATGAAGGCAAAAAAGGCGGCGGATGCAGCCATCCAAACCGCATTGAGGGCGGTGGCGTAGAGGAGGGTGTTGGTGGGCATGGGATTCCCCGCGAGGATGGCTCGCATGCCTTCAAAGACATGCGTCGATGGGATCCCAGAGGCGACGACTTGCAGGGCGGGCGGCAGGACACTCACGGGATAAAACACGGCCGAGAGGGGCTGAATGAGGAATGGGATGGCCCATGCGAGTGCTTCCACCGCCTGTCCGTATCGCAGAATGAGAGCCGTGGTGACCATTCCAATCGACCAGCCCATGAGGAGCAGGTTCGCAAGGAATGGCGCGAGGGCAAACCCCAGTGACCACAATTGAAAATTGTAAAAGGCAGCGGCAACGACCGTCAAAATCGCAACGATGATTGCGATTTTGAGGATGCCCACAACAAACGTGGCCACAAGAAATTCCCGAATCCGGACCGGTGCCACAAAAATGTTGAGCAGGTTGCGGGTCCACACATCTTCGAGGAATGACATCGTGACGCCCTGGCCTGATCGGTAGATCACATCCCAGAATATCATCGCGCCGATCAGAAAGGTGACAGTCCCCGGCACCTCGGGATTGAGTTTTTTCAAATACACCGTGAGAAATCCCCACACGAGCAAGTCCATGAGTGGCCAGAAAATCAGCTCAATCATCCGCGGGACAGACCGGCGGTAGAGGTAGGTGTAACGAAGCACCAGGCCGTAAATGATGCCAAAGTTCATGAGGCGTGGGGCTCCCTCGCGACCTGGATAAAAACCTCTTCCAGCGATTCCTTGCCAAAACGTGCGAGAATTTCCTCCGAGGATCCGTCAGCAAGGATTTTGCCGTGTTGAAGAAAAAGGATCCGTCCACAAACCTCCTCCACATCACGCATGTTGTGGGACGTGTAGAGCATGGTGATCGCACGATCGCGTTGCAGGCCTTTTAGGATTTTTCGAAATTTGTCCGCCATGTCGGGGTCCAGACTCGCGGTGGGTTCGTCAAAAAGAATGAGCCCGGGGTCATTGAGAAGGGCCTTGCAGAGGTTGACGCGCGCCGACTCGCCGGAGGAGAGGCGGCCGGTGATGCTTTTGCGCAGGTGCCCGACCTCAAAAGTCTCAAGCAGTGAGACGATGCGCTTGGACGCGTTTTTTACGCCATACAGTCTGCCAAAAAAAGCGAGGTTTTCTTCCACGGTCAGATTGCCCGGCAATGCGATAAATGCGGAAGAGGTGTTGCAGCGGCGGAGAATCTCCACCCGGTTGCGATTGAACTCCAGCCCAAAAATATGAACCGAACCCTCCGTGGGAGTGATCAGTCCCATCAGGATCGAAAGCAGGGTTGTTTTTCCAGCCCCATTGGGTCCAAGCAGGCCAAGAATTTCCCCCTCTGGCACGTCAAAGGAAACGCCATCAACGGCCTTCGTCTGGCCAAAAACCTTTTTGAGTCCACTGACGCTGACGATATTGCTCACAGGCGGGCGGCGTGGGCCTTCGCCACCACGACATATTTTTCGGCCCAATGCCACAGTCCCCGTCGCTCTTCGGCCGAGAGTTCCCGTTTCACTTTTGCCGGGGCCCCCATCACCATCGAGCCGGGGGGAATCACCGTGCCGGGTGTGACAACCGACCCGGCGGCGACCAGCGATTCGGTGCCGATGATGGCCCCGTCAAGCACCGTGGCCCGCATGCCAATCAGGCAGGCATCTTCCACTGTGCAGGCATGGATAATCGCGCCGTGACCAAGGGTGCAAAATTTTCCGACAATGGCGGGAAGATCATCGGCAAGATGAATGATGACACCATCCTGCACATTGGTGGCTTCACCAATGATAATGGAATCGATATCGCCCCGCAGCACACTCCCATAAAAAACGCTCGAATCACGGCCAAGGCGGACGTCACCCTGGATGTCAGCGCTAGGTGCAACAAAGGCGGCCTCCTCAAGCTGCGGCTTGCGGCTAAGGAATTTTTTGAGGCGTTCATCGACGGTCATTGCTGCAATCTGTCTGAATGGGCGGCATCTCTCAAGTGAGATCGTGCTGGTGCGACGGGCCGGAATGATTTTCACTTTGCTGCGGAATGCCAGCCATGTCCCTTGTGATCCCCTGCCGAAATGAGCAGAGTCGCCTCCCTTCCACGCTTGATGCGGTGAAGGGATTTTTGGATCGTACGGATGTCACCAGCGAAGTGGTGGTTGTTGTGGAGAAAGGAACGGATCAGACGGTCGAAATTGCAACGGCCTACACCTTGGCTGGTCCCCGGTTTCGGGTCATTGCGAACCCTGTCGCTCGTGGCAAGGGATTCGCAGTCAAAACCGGGATGTTGGCTGCCACGGGCGATATCATCTTTTTTATGGATGCGGATTTGAGTGTTCCCCTGAGCTTTGTTCCTGACTTCCTTGCTGAGTTCGAACGCGGAGCGGATGTGGTCTTCGGGAGTCGTCAACACCCCGAGAGTGTGATTGTGCGCAGTCAGCCCCTGCGTCGGGTCCTGGCAGGACGGGCCTTTAATCTCTGCCTCAGATTGTGCGGAGCCACAAAATTCCATGACACGCAATGCGGGTTCAAGGCTTTCCGGAAATCCGCCGCAAAAGCCGTCTTTGAGAATCTCACCGTGGACGGTTTTGGATTTGATGTGGAAGCCCTCGCTTTGGCTGACCGCCTTGGGTTTCGCATTGTGGAGCGCCCGGTCGAATGGTGCGATGCCCCCGGCTCCAAGGTCCGGGCCCTCCGGGACGGAAGCCAGGCCTTTCTTGAAGCGGTTGCTGGCGCCCGCCGGGCAAAAAAGGTCTCAGCCCAGAGGGCCTGAAACCTTCGCCCGGTTTTTTCTCGCGGCGACAAAAGAATTCACGCAGAGAGCCAGGAAAATCAGGGCAAGAACCGATGTGATCGATTGGGCAATGACGGCTGCCGGCCGCACAACTTCCACCCCACTCAAGAGGGCCGGGAGTTGGAGGAGGCCTTTCACGCCGCCCAAAAACCCAAGCAGCCCCAGCGTCGCGGCGAAATGCATGACGTGCTTGCGGATCCCCGGCTTGGTGTAGGCAAGGACGCCTGCCACGATCAGCAGCGTTCCCAGAAAGGCAGGGATCAGCGCGGTGATAGAGTGGCGGCCGGTAGAAAGCCAGGCAGTGGTTCCAACAAGATCGAGCAAAACTCCAAAAACAATGGTGATAACAGGCATGGCCTGACAATGTGCCGGATTCCCCAAACTTCGCAAGTTTTGAAAAGTGGGCGGGTGAGGGACTGATGCATCTCCGAAAGTTGCAAGTTCAGTGCGGGCACTTTGCGCCTGGGATCGGGAACACGGCAGCTGCCGGACCGTGGCTACAAGATCCCAGCTTCCGAGCACGCTTGCGTTCGTTGTAGCCGCCCCACTCTGCTGGGGCGCAATCGCGGCTCTGCCGCCAATTCCTTCTGCTTTCGTACTGATCGGAGATGTGCCCGCAAGGGACTGCCGCGCCCCAGAAAAAAAGCAGCTGGCGCGAGCGCGAAGCGCCCTTTTGGTGGTAGGGCTGTGCAGTCCCTTGCCCGCCCACTTGTCTCTGGTGCGTCACATGGAGGACTGAAGATTCCCGAATCGAGGACTCAACCCATGACCTCACCCCTATTCCATCACACCCATGCTGGACGGGTGCTATCAAGAATGGGCTGGCGGCTCTGTCATGGTCATCTTCCTGCGGGAAATCCCTCGAAATTTGTGACACCACGGAAAATTGCTGCATTCTTGTCAGGTTTGCAGTATTTCCTTCTCTCCCAATGGCACTCGCAAACGACCTCCGCAAAGGCATGGCTATCCGCTACAACGGAAACCCAGCCATCGTCCTTGAAGTTCAGCACCGCACCCCCGGCAACCTCCGGGCGTTTGTGCAGGCAATCATCCGCTACATTAACACCGGGAAATCCGCCGATGTGCGTTTCTCCTCCACCGAAAAAGTGGACCTGGTGGACGTGAACCGTCAGCAACTCGAGTTCAGCTACAAAGACCCTCAGGGTTACAATTTCATCAACCCAGAAACCTATGAGACCATCACCCTTCAAGAGGATCTGGTGTCTGATTCGAAGGATTTTCTTGTGGAAAACCTCAAGGTTGAGGTTCTGAGCATCGAAGGGCGGCCCGCTCAGATCGAACTTCCCGCTTCAGTGAACCTTAAAGTGACGGAATCTGCCGAAGGCATCCGTGGGGACAGCGCAAATAATGTCCAAAAGCCAGCAACGCTCGAAACCGGTAAAATCGTGCAGGTCCCCCTCTTCATCAAGGAGGGGGAACTCATCAAAATCGATACCCGGTCTGGCACCTACATGGGAAGAGCCTGAGCCGGGGGCGTCTTTCTGGACTCCAACAAAGCGGCACATAACCTCCCCAGCGTTCAGCGCCTGTGACGGTTGGTGAGGAACTGGAGTCAGCGTCAGGGGTGAGGGAACTCTGGACACGGGTCTCAACTTGCCGAGCAAAAAGTGGGCGGGCAAGGGACTGCCCAGCCCTACCATCAAGCTCGAAAATTCAAGCTTGCATTCCCCGGAGGATTTTACTAAAAATTCCTTATCGTGTCTGCCATTTATGTCTTGGCGGGTGAAGAAAGGGTCGGTCCGCTAACCACCGAGGTTTTAAGGGAGGGGGTTCAGCTAGGCGTTTACTCTGACGAGCAGCTTGCCTGGAGTGAGGGCATGGAAGATTGGGCTCCGCTGGCTCTTGTGCTGTCAGAAGACGTTCCCGAAGAGATCCCCGACGACATGCCTGTGCTCTTGGAAGGGCCGGGATACCTTCTTTCCCCGAGTCTGCTGCAGGTGGGCGTCGAGATTTTTCCCATGACGGGGCTCTTGCGGGCGGAAGTCGAAGTCGAGCATACCAAAAGGGGAAAGTTCATCATCAGCAGTATCATCACCGGGGTGTTGACCATTCTGACTCTCGCGATGCCGCTCCGCCCCGAAACCACCAACCATTGGATCTTTTGGGCGATCAGCCTGGCTGTGTTGCTTTTCTTTTTTATCAGAAGTCTTCTGGGTGCCTTCAAAGAGACCCCGGCTTTTGTGTCTGTCCATCTGACAAATGGGGATGATCGGATTCTCCCAATGAGCCCGAAGAACGCCAAGGCTGCCGCGGCAGCGATCAATGAAGCGATCCTTGCATCGAGGGAGCCTCCCGAGGATTCGGATTAGGGGGTCTGGCGAGCGGATTTCTGGGTTCTCACGTCCTTGGCCCCTCCGAGCTGCCACCAATACTCAATGTCTGTGGGTAAGATGAGTTGACCATTTCTCTCCGTGGGTGCACGGTCGCGGTTCCATGAGTCTCCTTTTTTTTCAGCGTGTTCTCGCAAATCCTTTTCGTGTCGGTTATGTGGTGCCCAGTTCTCCGTTTCTGACGAGGCAGACGGCAAAGCGTATCGATTACTCCAAGCCGCGGGTGGTGGTGGAGTTGGGGCCTGGCGAAGGATGCCACAGTCGTCAGATTCTGCGCCGGATGTGTCCGGACTCGAGGCTGCTGCTTTTGGAGCTGGATGACGCATTTGCCAGGCATCTGAAAAAGCAGTTCGCGGGGGACAAGCGGGTGGTTGTTGTGCATGCGGATGCACGGGATCTGGCCAAAGCGCTGTTGGCCGCTGGAATCACGCGCTGTGACTATATTGTGAGCGGGTTGCCCTTTTCCCTCATCAAGAACCCGCTGAAGGGCGAATTGTTGGCCGCGATTGCCCAGGCCATGGACGAGGACACCGTCTTTGTGACGTATCAAGTCAGCCTTCAACTCGCCAGTGAGGATCACCTTTTTCGCCTGGCTGAGAAGGAATATTGTCCTCTCAACATTCCCCCGATCAATATTCTCGAATTTCGCAAGGCGGCGTGATGTGACTTGTCCGTGACTGACGGAAAAAAACTTAACACCAAAGCCAGTGGCGTCATTGCCATTGCCGTGATGTGTTCACGGATGCTGGGGTTGGTTCGGGAGATGCTGTTTGCCGGGCTGTTTGGAACGTCGCTGATGGGGATATTTACGGTGGCCTTTCGGGCGCCGAATTTGCTGAGGGATCTCTTTGCCGAGGGGGCGCTTTCGACGGCGTTTGTGACGGTGTTCTCGCGAAAAATCGAGCAAGATGGCCCGCAGGCAGCCTGGGCACTGGCGGCTAAGATGATGACCCTTGTCGCTGTGTTCATGAGTTTCATCAGCCTGCTGGGAGTGGTCTTCGCGGAGCAGCTCATCGGAGTCCTTGCGATGGGCTTCTCACCCCGGGACGCAGCGATTGTGGTCACACTGACGCGGATCATGTTTCCCTTTATTTTGCTCGTGTCGCTGGCAGCTCTTGCGATGGGCATGCTCAATGCCCGGGGTGTCTTTGGCGTGCCCGCCATGGCCTCCAGCTTTTTTAATATTGGTTCCATCCTGGGAGGTGCACTCATTGGGTGGTGGCTGGACCCGGCGTTTGGACCCACGGCATTATCCGGGCTGGCGATTGGCACCCTGATTGGTGGGTTGCTTCAATTTCTCATCCAATGGCCAAGTCTGCGAAAGGCGGGATTTCGTTTCCGGCCCGACTTCCGTTGGAGAGATCCTGGCGTGGGGCAGATCCTTGGCCTGATGATTCCCTCGGTGATTGCAGCCAGCGCTGTGCAGATCAATGTGATGGTAAACACGACATTTGCGTCCTTCGTGGGCACCGAAGCGGTCTCCTGGTTGAACTTTGCGTTTCGTCTCATGCAACTGCCGCTGGGTGTCTTCGGGGTGGCCGTGGCAACGATCACCCTTCCCGTGGTCGCAAGGATTGCTGCGGGAGAGGACCGTTCGCGATTTGGACCAACCCTTGGGCAGGCCATGCGGCTTGCGGTTTTTCTCACGGTGCCGGCTTCGGTGGGTCTTTATTTTTTGGCAGGGCCGATCATTTCCCTTATTTACGAACGCGGGGAGTTCCGGGCGTCCGACACCCTGCAAACTGCTGTGGCTCTCCAGTCCTATGCCATGGGGCTCGTGGCCTACGCGTGCGTGAAGGTTCTCTCACCGGCTTTTTACGCGATCAATCACCGATGGACACCCATGTTTGTGAGCTTTGCTTCCATCGGCCTGAACCTGGCACTGAATTATCACTTTATTTTTCGCATGGGTCTGGGTCACCGTGGCCTCGCACTGGCGACAGCGATTTCGGCGGTTTTTAACTTTGTGGTGCTCTATTTTCTCATGCGCAAATACGCGGGCCGCATGGATGGGAGGAAACTTGCCTCATCGGTTGTGCGATGTGTCCTGGCAGCCACCGCGCTTGGTGCGGTTTGTTGGCTCGGCCTTGAGTTCGCCTACCTTCGCTCAGATTCGCTCACGGTGCGCGCTGCCTCCTTGTTTGTCCTCATCGGGGCAGCGGCCGGGAGTTATTTGCTTGTCTGCTTCGTGCTTCGGGTGGAAGAGGTCCGAACAGCCGTTTCGCTGGTGGTCTCGAAAGTTTCCCGGCGTTTGCGGCGCTGAATCCTACCAAAAAATGAGTGCGCAGGCGGTGATGGCAATGCCATAGATCAGCCCGGCACCGGCAATCACTTGGAATCGGGCTGTCGATTTGGTGGCCCATTGGATTTGATCCCGCAACAGCCATGGCATACCAACCCAAAAAAGTCCTCCCAGGATCCAGGCATAAGCAAGAAGCACGGCAAGGACCTTGGAGGTTTCCGGACGAAGAAAAGCAGCTCCAAGGATTGGCTCAGCCGCAAGCAGGGCGAGCATCCCGAGAGCGCGGACGGCAAGAAATTCCGGCACATAGATTGCGGCGAGGATTGCACCCACAGCGACACCGATGGCCATCGGATTTCGCAGACCCGAAAACTCCCCGAGGTCCATGGTCAAAACCAAATAGAGACTCCAGACGGCCGCCACAGCAACTAGCAAAATCCCAGCCACACGCGAGCGGGGAAATGCTGTGAGCGTTTTTTGGGTGGTCCCGCCAAATGCCAGAGCGATGGCATGGCCGACCAATAGTGCCAAGCCGAGCACGAGGCCGACTTGTTTGAGATCAAATGAGTAGAGCATTAGGAACGTCCGGCTGCCGCGAGTGGTCGATGTTTGGTTGCGGGACGCTCCCAAGCCCGGCGTTCGAGTGCGTCCGCGGCAGCGGCGACTTGAGCCTGCTTTTTGCTGAGCCCCTCCCCACGCCCAAGCTCTGCCCCATTCCAGAGAACACGGCAGGCAAAGGTTTTTGAGTGGGCGGGACCAGCCGTTTCCATGACCTCATAGCCCGGAGCCATGGGTTGGATGGATTGGAGGGTTTCTTGAAGGGTCCCTTTGGGATTGAGTTCCTCAGGGTCATCCATCATGCGTTCGAATTCGTCGCGTGTTTCGCGGAGGACAAAATTTCGGGCGGCATCAAATCCTCCATCCAAATAAATGGCCCCGACCACGCTTTCAAAGGCATCGGCCAGAGTCGAGGAACGTTCCCTGCCACCACTGGATTCCTCGCCGCGCCCCATCATCAAATATTTTCCCAATTCCAATTGAGCAGCCAGGACCCTCAACGCTGAACGGGAAACGAGGCGTGCCCGCAGCTTTGTGAGCAAGCCCTCGGGAAATTCCAAAAACAATCGGTAGAGGTGCTCGGTGATCACTAATTGGATGACCGCATCCCCCAAATACTCGAGGCGCTGGTTGTCGAATGGATAATCTTTTCGCTCCAACGAAATGCTGGGATGCGTGAGCGCCTCCGCCAAAAGAAGGCCATTGCGGAACTTGTAACCCAGCCTCTCCTCGAGGGGGTTCATAATTTCCGCCGCATGGCGGTTGGCTTCAGCGTATTGCATCATGTGTGTTGTA
>JBGTAR010000098.1:0-9624 GCA_041749815.1 Terrimicrobiaceae bacterium | reverse complement strand
GGCAGTTACACTTACTTCACCGGAACCTCCCAAGCCACGGCTTATGTCGCGGCCGTGTGTGGAGCCATCAAATACGCCAACCCGCAGTGGACCCCAACTCAGATCAAGGCGGCAGTCCTGGAGTCAGTTGTCACCTCAACGTCCTATCAGGGAATTTGTGTCTCGGGCGGACGTTTGAATGCGGTTCGAGCCATCGCAAGATCCTTCGTTCAGAACCCACCGATGGACACGGATGGTGATCAGGTTCCCAATATGATCGAGTATCTTGCTGGGACTCTCATCAGTGATCCCGGAAGCACCCCGGTCATCACACACGAGATTCTTGGGGGAGTATTCCGAATCAGCATTCCCATAGTAGCGCGACCGGAGGCATTCCTTCAGGTTGAGACCTCCAACAACCTTGATAATTGGGGAACGACAGGAGTGACCGATTTCAGTGTGCCGGGCATGCTGATCGGGGGAACTCCTCTCCTGCCCTCGACGAATTCCTTTTTAAGAATCAAAGCCGTTCCCACCCCTCCGTGAGCTGACCCGGGTACATCACTGCAGACCGCGTGGAAAAAATTTGGATTCGCAGTTGGAAGGTAAAATGATACTCCATCAAAGCATGGAGACTCTTCCGACACTTGTGGCCCCTTCCATCTTGGCCGGCGATTTTGCGAATCTGGGATCAGAAGTTCGCAGGATGGATGCGGCGGGGGCCGATTGGATTCACTGCGATGTGATGGACGGACACTTTGTGGAAAATATTTCTTTTGGACCCGCCGTGGTGGATGCGGTGTCGCGTCATACCAAACTCCCCCTGGATGTTCACCTCATGATCACCAGGCCGGACAAATATTTTCCCCGATTCACAAAAGTGGCTCACTCAATTTCCGTGCATGTGGAGGCAGACCATGATGTCGCCAAAACCCTCTCCGAGGTGCGGGCTGCTGGATGCCTGGCAGGTTTGGCCATCAGTCCGGCAACGGACATTGACGCTGTTGCTCCTTTTCTTGGAGCCTTCGATATTTTGTTGGTGATGACCGTGGTTCCGGGATTCGGTGGGCAACCATTCCTTCCGGAGATGATGGAAAAAGTTCGCACGGCAGCGGATTGGCGCGACAAGGGTGGCCATGGCTTTTATATCGAAGTTGATGGGGGCATCACCATCGAAACAGCAAAAATCTCGCTTGAGGCTGGAGCCAATATTCTGGTTGCAGGCACCTCGGTCTTCAAGGCCGATGATGCAAGCAAGGAAATTGAGCGGCTTCGCTCGGCGCTCTAAAAATCAGATACCAGCAAGCTCGGTGGAGTGGTGGTCGGAAACCGTTTGTGACGGCTCGGGATACTCAAAGATTTTTCCTTCAAAATTCCGAATCACGACCTTCTCCTGGTCATGATAAACAACATACCCCGGTCCAACCGGAACCTTGCCTCCCCCCCCAGGCGCATCGATCACAAACTGAGGAACCGCATATCCCGTGGTGTGCCCCCGCAAGGACTCGATGATCTCAATGCCCTTGGCCACACTGGCCCTCAAATGAGAAGAACCTTGAATCAGGTCACACTGGTAAAGGTAATAAGGGCGCACACGACACATGAGGAGCTTTTGAACCAAATCCCGCATCGTGGCCGAATCATCATTCACTCCAGCCAACAACACACTCTGGTTTCCAAGGGGAATTCCGGCGTCCGCCAGACGTCCAAGCGCATCCCGCACCTCCGTGGTTAATTCCCTTGGGTGGTTCACATGAACGCTCATCCAGAGAGGATGATATTTTTTTAACATCTCGCAGAGCGCCGGCGTGATCCGCTGGGGCAAAAAAATCGGAACCCGGCTTCCAATGCGTAAAAACTGGATATGGGGGATGGACCGCAGCCTCGAAAGAATAGCCTCCAATCGCCCGTCAGAAAGCAGCAAGGCATCTCCGCCGGATAAAAGCACATCACGAATTTCCGTGTGCGCTTCCAAGTAACGGTAAGCCTCCTCAAAGTCCGTGTGCAGTTCCTGTTCCCCCACCCCACTGACCACCCGGCTACGGGTGCAATACCGGCAATAAGACGCACAACGGTCCGTGACCAAAAATAACACCCGGTCGGGGTAGCGGTGCACCAGGCCCGGAGCAGGCATGTGACTGTCTTCACCACAGGGGTCGGCCATCTCCCATGGAGCTGTGTTTGCTTCTTCGGATCGTGGAATCACCTGCCTGCGAATCGGACACCCCGCATCGTCCGGGTCGATCAGGTTAAAAAAGTGGGGGGTCACGGAAAACGCGAGCTTTCCCCGCGCAAGGACAATCCCCGCCCGCTCGGAAGGCGTCAGGGTGATCAGCTTCTCAACGCCCTCCAGCGTTGAAACGCGATTTCGCAATTGCCATTTCCAATCGGACCAGTCCTCAGGGGACACGTCCTTCCAATGACCAGGTGCAGGTGATGAAAACGAAACAGGAGGGTTGGCAGAAACCTCTTCAGGCAGTGTGGGCATGGCTGTAATGAGGGAAAGTAATCTGATCATCCGTTTTGTCAATTGGTCAGCAGCAACCTTGGGATGGAATCCCGGGATCCCTCATTCACTGAAAACCACAGTCAGGAATGTCGTGCGGGTGATTGGCATTAAGGAGGATAGCCTGGCCAGCCGCATCCAACTCCCAAGGCAAAAGGAGATTCGCCCCGATGCCAAAATCCACCAACGCCCTGATGGATAAAATTTTCCTCGAGAGGTGATCGTTCGCCCGACTGCTCAGAGAATGACCATAGATCGCAGCCAGCGGCTCCCAGCCCTTGGGAGCCCTAGGCACGCATCCCCTACCGGGCTCACAGCGACTCATCAAATCACGAATAAAGCCCGGAGTCATCTTAGGGAGATCAACAGCCAAAACCACCAAATGGCTTTCTTGCAACGTGCCAAGGCCATGCGCAATGGGTTCCAAGGGGCCCTGATCCGGTGAGCGATCATAAAGCATGTCATAACCCCGCATCACTGAAGCGCCCCGGCGTGTTGCCACACGAACCTTCCGGCACCCCGCATCCCTCATCACCTGAACCTGATGGTCCAGCCACGTTTGATTGCCCACCCTCAGTTGGGCTTTGTCCCTCCCCATGCGTGAGGATCGGCCCCCGGCTATCACCAGGCCCTCAAAGGTCGGGATTTTCATCGCAAAACATTGCCTCAGGAATCCCCGGACTAGCCAGATAAAATGATCATCTCGGAGAAGTTCGCCTTTGCCCGGAGGAAAAAAACACCGGCCATCTTTTCTCCCAAGTTTCAGTTCTCAATAAAAAATAAAAAAAACAACCTTGACAAAATAATCAATACCGGGAACGATCCCGGTCGTATTAAAAAACAACCAAAAAATCCCCAACCTATGAAACGCACCACCCCGACAACAACTCCTTGGTTTGCCGCAGGCTTCCTGCTTGTGGCCTTGATTGGTTTCCTACCGGGCACATCCCACAGTGCCGTGCTGATAACCCCTTTTGGCACGGGAACCGCAACGGACAGCGGGGAATTCGATCAGTTTCATGGTTGATCGGACCCGCAGATTTCCTGCTGATATGAGAGAGGGTGTGCTACTTGCGCTGACGCACTTTTGTGGAGCGTGGGGCTGGCCCGATGCTTCGTCGGGGCAGGAATTCCGAAGGAATACAGATATCCTCTGCCATCCCGGTTTCTGGGTAAAAAACGTCCGGGGGCATGCTGAACAGTCGGTAAATATGAGACGCCATGGCAGCGAAGTCCGAGTTGATCGTGGAAAGGCCAATGCGGCCGGCCTCTTCTATGTTGTCACCACCCATGAGGGAAAGGTCTTCGGGGATTCGCAACCCGATTGACTGGGCGGCATGGGCAACGCCACACGCCAGAATGTCGTTGAAGCAAACAATGGCCGTGGGCCGCGGAGAGGCATCATAAAGTTTTTGGAACGCGGAGGCCCCTCCAGCAGGATCATTCGATTCTGAGGTGGCAAGCAGTTGTGGACTCAGGCGCATTCCGGCAGTTTCCAAGGCCTCTCGATAGGCGTAAAATGTTCCTGTTTCGCGGAAGTCCCCCATACTCAACCCAAGAAATGCGATGTTTTTGTGGCCAGCCTTCAGCAAGGCATGCATGCCTGCCAGATAACTCTCCGTGCGATTGAAGGACACCATCGGAAACTTCCCATCGGCTGGGCGGGCGTGAAGGAAAATGATGGGAAAACCGCGCTTCTGAGCTGGCGCAAGAAATCTCAGGTCCTCCTCGGACAAGGGAGGGTCCAGCACGATGCCATCAGCCTGACCATACAACCAGTGACTGGCAATGTTTTCCATCGTCTCAATGTCGTAATGGTAGAGGCCAAGCAGCAGTGTTTTTCCCTGGCGCCGGGCCTCCATCTCAAATGCCTGATACATGCTTGCATAATGAGGGTTATCGAGATGCGGCAGGAGGAGGCCGTAGTTCCCGGTTTTTCCCAGTTTCAGCTGCCTTGCCCCCACGGAAGGCACATAACCAATCCTTTCTGCAGCCTGAAGAATTTTCTTCTGACTCTGAGGGCTGATTTCGGGATCATTATTGAAAGCCCTCGACACCGTACTGCGAGAAAAGCCAACAGCTTTTGCCAGATCGATAATGGTAGGGCGACGTTTTTGAGATTCCATGAATGTTCCTGATTCTATCGTGGGTTGTCGAGGTGACGAGACTAGAAATATTTTATGGAGGAAGCTCCCCACAGCGAGATTCTTCTGATGATCCCACCGTGGATTGTGAGGATTTTCATTGCGACCGGCTCACGAAACAATTACTTTTCTATCTGCTCAAAGTGACCGCTCAATCCAGTCATTCAGAACGCGGCCACCGCGTTTTTTAAGCACCCATTTTGCCTCGTGGTGTAACGGTAGCACTGCAGATTCTGGATCTGTTTGTCATGGTTCGAATCCATGCGAGGCAGCTTTTGGTGGGTTGTCCTGAACTCCTTTCAGGTTTCCTTTGCTCAAATCCCTGTCTTGTGAGACACTTGTATCTGATGGCGGACGGTCGCTCTGTGATGTCAGCAATGGCCCTTGCAGGGAGGAAAGTCCGGACACCACAAGGTAGCATGCCCTTCGAAAGCGGGGGAGCGTCTTGGCGAAAGCCTGGCGTGACGGACAGTGTCGCAGAAAATAAACCGCCTCTCTTTTTCGGAAGGGAGGTAAGGGTGAAATGGCGGGGTAAGAGCCCACCGCCCCGAGCGTAAGTGAGGGGGCACGACAAACCCCATGCGGTGCAAGACAGAACAGAAGGTGCGGGTCGCCTGCCCGCTTGGAGATCTTCGGACCTTTGAGCAGCCTTCGGGTATTAGTCGCTTAGATAAATGACCGTCCAAGCCCGGCGCAAGCCGGGCCGGACAAAATCCGGCTTATAGCCATCACCCATGGGGGTGGATTCGGAAAATCTCCGGCTCCACCCCCACCTTTTTTGTACGAGATCAGGAATTGGGGGGCGGTGGGGGAAGGAGCTCGGGAGGCAGGGGGCCCGGGAGGATTGAGACACGGGCTCCGGTGCCGACAGTTTCGTAGAGCCGGATGACGTCGCGGGACCTCATACGGATGCAGCCATAACTCACCGGGATGCCTATGTTGCGCTCCTCAGGGGTTCCGTGGATGTAGATAAAGCGACCGTAGGCATTGCGATTTCGGGCCTCGACGCCCTCAAGCCAAAGGATGCGGGTGACAATGGGGTCCCGGCCCGGAGCATCAACCGGGAGAACCTCACCTGTGAGCTGTCTTGATTTAAAAACTGCTCCCGCAGCCGCATCATCCCCAATTTTTTTCTTGATGCGCATTTCGCCAATCGGCGTCGCGTTGCTGCCTGGAGTATCGCCAAGTCCGAATTTGGACGTGGAGACAGGGTAAAAGGCGATAAGAGTTCCATCGCGGAGGACGGCCATGCGCTGATCAGTTGCACTGATGACAACATGATGACGACGGTCTCCTGCACAACCTGCCAGGAGCAAACTAAGAAGGAAGGTGACGCAGAGTCTTGGCATGGGAATCAGAAACTCACAGGCCCGCTGGCAAACTCGACAATGTGGTGAGACAGTTTTTCAACAGAGATTTCCATCGCGTCGAATTGCACGGAGGAGGACATCGTGGCAACCGAGGTGTCAGCGGCATCGTGGCCACTCCCGACATGAATGAATCCCTGCTGGGGGGCCAGGCGAGTGGCGTCGTAGTACCACCAGCGGTCCCCAAGCCAGACTTCAAAAAACGCGTGGTAATCCTGCTGGGGAAGCAGGAAGGCGTAAGCGCTGCCGTAGCGGGCGGGGATGCCCAAAGCCCGGCAGATGGTGACACCTAGGTGGGCAAAGTCCCTGCAAACACCAGCACGCAGTGTCAGACAATCGACAGCGCTGGTGTGTTCGTCCGTGGCCCCGGGTTGGTAATCGATGTGGCTGTAAATCCAGTTGCAAATCCCGGCCACTCGTTCATGCCCTGGATGGAGGTCCCCAAATTCCTTGGCGGCGAGACGCACCAATTTGTCGGACTCACAATAACGGCTGGGGTAAAGAAAGCGGACCACCTCGGTGGGGAGATCAATGAGCAATGACTCAGAGATATCCACCGTGGGGGCGCTGACAAAAACAGTCCTTTCCACCTCGGCCTCGTAAGTGATTTCCAGGTTTCCTGCGGGAGCTGCAAGTCCATGAAACCGGGAGACACCCTGCTGGCTCTCGTGCTCCCTGAAAGCAATGCCCCTGCTGTTTTCAACTCGCTCGCTTAAAACTTTTTGAAAGGGGCTGCTTGCAGCCGCAAAGTTGAGCAGCAGCCAACCATCTTGCTCAAGCCGATAGCGTAGTTGGGATTTGATGGAAAACCGATGGGTGGTGTGCATGATGTGGAACGTCGTGGTTGGACGCCACACACCGTCGATGAGACCAAAGGGATGTCAAGCAAAGGGTCATGTTTGGGGAACAAAAAACATTTCTTGTGACCACGGGAGTGATTCCATACATTCGTGCACCACACTTTGAGAACCCTGCCGTTTGGCCGGAGCCAAAAAGTCCAGCGGACAGAAGACCCCGCTTTCCAGCACACACCACGTATCACCACTTCCTATGACATTTCCCATCCTTGCCGAGCAACCCGTGCCAACGCAGTTAAAAAACCTTTGGGCGGAGGTCGATGCGGGAAGGTTGGCGCAGGATGATTTTCAGAAGAAGGAGGAGAATCTGCTTCGAGGTTATAGTGAGGTCTGGGCTGATGCGCTCAGGCTTCCGGAGGAGAGTGACCTGACCCACAGCCTTTGTGTGGAGTTGGGAGGACTGACGGGCTGTGATGACCTGGATGAAGTAAAAAAGCGATGCCAGAGAGCCATGCTTGCGATGAAGGAGGACTGGGAATCCACGGTTCGGCCAGAGGATGAAAAGACCGTCGAAGAATATTACGACAAGAGCGAGCATTATTCATACGAACTCATGTGGTGGCACACCTTGGAGGAAGACCGCTCTCCGCTTGCCTATGTTTCGGCCCTGCACCTGGCATTAAAAAACGGGTGCTCCTCGGCTTTGGATTTTGGGGCTGGCGTCGGCTCAGGAAGCCTGCTCTTTGCACGTCATGGTGCGGCTATTTCATTGGCGGACATCAGCTCAACCTTGTTGGATTTCAGCCAACGGAGGCTTTCTGCCCGGGGAATACCCGCAACTTTTATTGATCTCAAAACCGAATCACTGCCTGACAATGCCTATGATTTTATCACGGCCATGGATGTCTTTGAGCACATTGCCGAGCCGGAAAAAACAGCAGAAACCCTGGCGAATTCGTTGAGACCGGGTGGAATCCTCTTTGGACGTTTTGCTGCCGAAGAAGATGAAGAACGCCCGTCCCACATTGCCAAAGATTTTGGCCCCATGTTTGAAAAACTGCATCAGCTCGGCTTCACGGAAACTTGGAAAGATGAGTGGTTGTGGGGTCACCAGGCCTTCCGCAAAGCCGACAAAGCCTGACATTCCAGCAGCTTGCATCTGCAGGTGATCTGCCTCAAGGTGGGATATGGTATCATTGGATCTTGTTGAGGAAATTCAGGAGCTAAAGCGGAAACGTAATGCCGTCATTCTTGCGCACAACTATCAGGATGGTGCCATCCAGGACCTTGCTGATTATGTGGGGGATTCCCTGGGGTTAAGCCGTCAGGCCGCGGAAACCAAGGCGGATGTGATTGCCTTTTGCGGGGTGCATTTTATGGGGGAAACCGCAAAGATTCTCAATCCCACAAAAACAGTTGTGATTCCAGATATGGACGCAGGGTGCTCGCTTTCAGACTCTTGTCCCGCAGAGAAGCTGGAGGCCTACCTGGTTCAGCATCCCGAGAAAAACTACTATGTCATCGCCTACATCAATTGCAGTGCGGGAGTGAAGGCGCTTGCTGATGTGATTTGCACGAGTGGAAATGCGCCGAAGATTGTCAGGGCGGCACCCATGGAGCGTCCCATTCTCTTTGTGCCTGACCAAAACCTTGGAGCCTGGGTGACGGAACAAACTGGGCGCCCCATGGATCTTTGGCAGGGCAATTGTTATGTGCACGTGGAGTTCACGCGTAAGAGCATCGAAGGAATCCGCGCCAAGTTTCCCGAAGCCAAAGTGGTTGCGCACCCGGAGTGCACCTATGCGGTGAGAATGCTGGCCGATGAAGTCTGTTCGACCGAACGCATGGTGACGTATTGTCAGGAATCTCCAGCAGATGCCTTCATCGTGGTCACGGAGAGTGGCATGTTGCATCGCCTGCGCAAGGAGGTGCCGGGCAAGGAATTTATTCCCGGCCCAACGGAACTTTGTGCCTGCAACGATTGCCGCTACATGAAGATGAACACCTTGGAAAAGCTGCGTGACTGTTTGGAGAATCTGTCCCCGGAGATTGTGATTGAAGAGGAGATCCGCCAAAAGGCCGAGCGATCCGTTCGCAGAATGCTGGAGCTCTCATAACCAGCCAGCGGCCCCCCCCATTAATACTCTGCGGGCAGGTGGAGCAGCGAATTCCTGGCAGCCTCAATGGAGAGCACCTGGCGTTTTCGCTCAAGGAAGAAGCTCACCTCGGAATATCCAGCCATCTCGAGTTGATCGAGAGCTTCCAGGTAACGGTCCCCCACCCTGTCAGGGATATGGGCATCCGCTCCGAGCACCACGGGAATATTTCGTTCCTGCATGAGCAGAAGTTGTGACATTCCGGGATTCATTTCCGAATAGATTTTTTTGAGGCCGCTGGTATTCAATTCCATCGCCGTGCCGCAGGCCGCAATCCGATCCAGAGCCCTTTCCACGAACGGACGGAGGCGCTCAAACTCCCAAGCATCAGGATCCTCATTTTTGACAAGATCCGGGTGCGCCAAAGTGTCGTAAAGGCCCGTTTCAGCCGACATCGCGAGATGCTCGTAGTAGAGTTGCTGATAAGCAAAAATATTGCCTGTAAAATACCGGGTGCGGTATTCGGGGACATGGTAGTGGACCGATCCAAGGATGTGATGGAAATCAGCCTCGGTATGAAGTTTCTCCAGCCATTTTTCCACACCCGGGTAGTAATCACTTTCCATCCCCAGCCGCACATCGACGCGGCCATGCCATGAGGACCTTGCGGCTTCCACCATGGCCACATACTCGTTGAACTGGTCCGGGCGCATGCGGACGGGGGCAGAGATTCCA
>JBGTAR010000097.1:0-22081 GCA_041749815.1 Terrimicrobiaceae bacterium | reverse complement strand
ATGCCAACACCACCACAAACCCATCCAGCGGAGGACCAACGAGCAACTCGAATCTGGTGGGCACTGCCGATGAGGCGCTTTATGTGGGAGCCGTTGGTTCTTATTTTGGTGAGGTCACAATCTCGGTCGGAAGGTATTCTGCGGTTTCCCAGAATTCGCATACCCTTGGATTCCGCACGGCGGACGCTAACACTGGCCGACCATTTGCGACCCGGGCCGTGGGCTTTGTGGTCACTGGTATTGCTGAAGGCCGGTCATTCACGGCCGAGTTCCGGGGCGTTCATGGCCAGATATTGGCGACACAAACAGCCACCGCAGCCAGCGCAAATTCCCGAATCTTCTTCGGACGCGATGCCGGAACAAACACAGCGGATTGGATCAACAGTGTGGTCCTACGCGGGGACAACAATTTTGCAAACGTGGGTCTCGATGACTTTGGATTCACCCCCATTGTGGATGTCTCTCCGGGAAACGTCGGCATGCTGAGCTTTGTGGACGGGCTGCCAGTCTACACTTCGCCGCTCGGGTTTCTTGGCACGGTTCGGTTCCGCTACACGGTGACCGACGGGACGGTCACTGCAGAAGAGACGGTCACGGTGACAATTGACTCACCGCCCGTTGCGGTCGGATCCGTAACGGCCTCAACATGGCAGGAGCCAAACACCCCCTCCAAAGTATTGGACGGAATCACTGATGCCTCGATTTCCAGATGGTCGGGCTTTGGGGATGGCGCCACCCTGACGATCACGCTCGCCAGCCGCACCAAGATCTCGGCAATGAATATCTCGACTTTCGAGGGATCGATTCGCCGCGCCATTTTTGATGTGCAGACCAGTGAGGATGGCGTGACCTGGACCACGGTTTTTTCCGGATCGAGCTCAGGGACAACAACGGACCTTGAACGGATCAGCCTGGCTCCCACGTGGGGTCGTTACGTTCGAATAGTCGGTCATGGCTATGTGCGCAACGATGGACTCCCGGGGGCCCTGTGGAACAGCTTCGGCGAAGTCCAAGTCATCCCCGGACTCAACAGCCACCCCGTCGCGCTTCCCATTGTCCGATTGATGCGAACGAATACCTCGATGAATCTTGATTTTGCGGTCCTTGGGAATGACCCCGACGATGGACCTTTCCCGCTGAATGTCAGCGAGATCACGACTCCTGCCAATGGAGCGGTTCAGCTCTTGAATGGGGCCATTCATTACACCCCGAACCCCGGCTACCGGGGAGGGGATTCATTTTCCTACACGTTGAGCGACGGGGACCTGACCTCTTCCGCTTCGGTCTCTGTGATCGTCGGCACGCCGTCTTCGTTTAACGATTTCAAGACGCTCTACTTCAACGCCACCCAACAATTAAATCCGGGAATCAGTGGCGAAAATGCCAACCCCGACAGTGACTCCGTGCAGAACCTTTTTGAATATGCCTTTGCCTCCGATCCCTGGATCCCGGGTGACAGCCTGCTGCCCTCGGCCTCAGTGGTGGACGATCGTTTAACCCTGAGTTTTTATCGCAGCCGTTTCGCTTCTGACGTGATCTATACTGTCGAGGGCAGTTCGAATCTCATTCACTGGACCGAGATGGCACAGGCTATCGGCACGGGGTCCTGGGAAAATCTGGCTGGTGCTCAGTCCATCAAGGAGAGCGATGCGGATTCCGCGACGACCCATGTGGTGATCTCGGATGCGATAACCACGGGTTTGACGCGATTTTTCCGGCTCCGCATTTCGCTTTCCGGCTTCGAGGAGGCACCATGAATCAAGTCATAAAGCTTAGCCGCCCCCACAAGGCGATTTGCGGCATTCATCCATCCGGGAAACTGATCTGATGTCGTTGGAGATTTACGCTTATCGATCGGGACTCCATCGACTGAGGAATGCGCTCGAAAGCGGTGCGGCCAGGATTGGATTTCTGGGAGGCTCCATCACGGACCAGAAGACCGGCACCCGGTGGCCCGAAGCGGTCATTGCATGGTTTTCCATTCAATTCCCGAAGGTCCGGCTGATCGTGGAGAACGCGGCCATCGGGGCGACAGGAAGCGATCTCGCGGTATTCCGGGCGGCCCGTGACATCCTTTCGCGTGACTGCGACATCGTCTTCGTCGAATACGCGGTCAACGATGACGGCACCCCTCCGGCCCAGCGCGCCCGCACGCGGGAGGGGCTGCTTCGCCAGCTCTTGGCCGAGCCTCGGGACGTGGTCCTGACATATACCTTCATGCAGTCTCACTACGACGACATCCTTGCCGGACGCCTTCCTCCTTCGGTCGGGGATTTTGAAATACTGGCCAACCACTACCGAATCAGCTCCGTTTGGATGGGACTGCACGCACTCCGGGAAGTCGAGGCAGGGTTGATGCGTTGGGAGGAGTGGTTGCCCGATGGCTTGCACCCGACGCACCGCGGCAGCCTGAGCTACGCCCGAAGCGTCATTCTCCACCTTGAAAAAGAACTGGTGAACAACCCAACTGCAGATTCTGTCTTGACGGGTCCATGCCGACCCGACCCCATCGATCCGCTCTGCTGGGAACGGGTGGCAATCCTTCCATTTGACAACATCGCACGCTCCGGCCCATGGACCGAGCGACGGTGGGGCCAGCTAAATTGGATCGATCAAGTCCTGCATTGCACGGCACCCGGCGCCACCCTCTCGACACGCTTCGAGGGTCGGGGGCTTGTTGCCGCCTTTGACTTTGGCAGCACATCGGCCGAGTTCCGGTGGCGCATCGACGGCGGCGACTGGCAGGTGAGCGATCGTGAGCGCCCGCAGTGGGCCGGCGATTCCGGTTGGTTCCGGCCCACGGTGTTGGCCGATGACCTCGCGAACGGAACCCATTTTTTTGAATTTGAAACCCTGCGAAGTTGGCGGGCCGAAGCCACCGGCTGCACGACGACGCTCGTATTCCTTGGCGAGATCCTATGAGGTTTCCTCCACCGTTTGTTCGCTTTCTTTTTTTGGTTGTGGGTTTTTTCCCAACGGCGATTTTGTCCGCCTCGCATCCCCCCGCCATTGACGGAGCCGACTCGAAGCTCACCTCTCATTGGGAAGACGCCGAACAGAAGGAAATCTTTGTTGTTGCAGGCGACGACTATGAGATCCGGTTCGGCACCCATCCGGCGCGTTTGATCAGCCTTCGAGTGGACGGAACCGAACTTCTTGGTCCGGGCGGCGCGACCTTTTTGGCAGAAACGAAAGAGGGCCTTCACCTCGTGCCGGCCCCTCGGGATGTCCTTCCGAACTGGGAGGTTCACACTGGTCAAAAATCTGCGCCTGCCAAATCATCCGCCGCCCGCATGAATATTTGGCGGGCAAGCCCGCTCTATTGGGAGATCCATCTGCGGGACATTCCATTCTCGCCCGTGGATGATCCCCTTGGTGCTTTGCCCCTCCGTGTTCACCTCGTGATTCACGCCCATCCCGACCGCGTCCACCTTGAGTTTCGGTCGGAAGGATCAGTTCCCGAATGGGTCGGAATCCGTCTCAGCCCACTTGCCGCTGAAACCATCAGCAGGGAGTCGCGGGAAATCCTGACGCTCGCCTCGGTGCCGGAAGCGCCTCCTCTCGCTGCCCTTCTTCCTGCCCCCGGCGGACAGATCTCCCGCGAAGGCAACGAAATCAGGTCTCCAGGGACCGCCCCGTGGTTTGTCCTGCGGACCGGGAATCTGACATTCACGGAAGAGCTCAAGCCGCTGCCCGCAGAGGCCTTCTTTGCCGAAAATGGACATTGGACCGGCTATAATCCCGAGAGTGGCCTCTATGTTCTTGAAATGTTCTCGCGGCGGGAAGCGTTCTCCTTTGATGCGGCCCACAAGGTTCCTTCGCGGCGGATCAAAACCACGATCACGAGCCCAGGCTCTGATCAGCCTCGAAAAATCACGGTCATGGCTCGCACGGGTCTTGGAAATCTCGAGGCGGGACAAGTCACCGACCCGCATGGGTTCCCGCGTGCGGTTCCTTCCTTTGTGACCAAGAACTTCGACGGTGAGTTTGAAGAACCCAACGACTCCGCCTATGGCGATATTTTTTTCCCGCTCGATATCGGACCCTCGACACCAAATGAACATCGTGTCATAGCCCTGTTTCAAAACTGGGGCGACCACCCGCTCAAGCAGGTTTCATCGATTCGATTCTTCAACATCTACTGGCATCTTTCCACAGGACTGAGCGAGACGACGTGCTTCACCCTCGCTTGGATGAATCTCCGGGGCACCCTTGTCAGCGTGCCTGACTATCGGCCCTATTCGGGTCCATTCCTCATGGGGCAACCGCAGCACGACTGCTATGCATGGCCGGCGTTTTTGCATTACGAAACAGCTGCAGGCGAAATTCGTCCGATGTATCAGCGCACGGATTTCTATTCGATCGCGCCAAACCTCGCGCGGTTCACGATGCACTTCCGGACGAGTGATGAGGCCGCCCGCCTCGCGGTTGAGGTCATGGAGATCCCGCAAACCGACGAAATGCGGACGTTCTTGCGCTTGCGCTATGACTGGGATCAGCCCGTCACCCTGACTGGCGATACACGTCGCACGTTCCGCTGGCTCCAGACCTTCGAAAAATACCTGCCCAAGTCTCTGCTTTGGCTTTCGGCCGATGGTTCCGAAAAAACGCTGGCCATTCCCAAAGACCCCGGCCCGGATCCCAGGCCTCTCCTTGTTGCAGAGCCGCTCGCGAAGGATGCTCCCTTCGCGGGTGTCCATGAGCAAAAGGATGATTACTCATCGATGATGCTGATCACCAGCCTCTCTGGCCAACTCGGAGGAAAATCCATCGAACAGGCCTTTCTGACCTCGGAATTCACGGATACCAACGGCTTTTATGCGTTTGTCCCGGATACCTCAAACCTCGAATTGCAGGCTGGCGATTGGTTGGAGGCAACCGTTGTGCTCATGCCCCACGGCGAAGTCACGCAACCCTTCTTCAAACCCAACCGCGAGCGCCACCACTGGTCGGAAAGTCCGCCCCGTGTCGTTAATGTTTCCGTTGGCAAAAAAATCAATGACTTCCCCGCCACGGTGCAAGCCCGAGAGGATGTTGCCCGATTCCGCGTGGCGGGTGGGCTAAACACCATTCCGATCATCGCCGAAGGATTTTCAAGGCCTGCCGTTCCTTTGTTGTGGCGTGGAGATCTCTGGCAGGATCAACAGATCCATGGGGGCGATGGCTATCAAGTGGACCGCAATCCTGCCGATGGCACCTATCGCTTCACATTTGTCATACCCATCCGGGGCACCGAGGAACACGACCTCACCGTTTCGCTGCTTGCAGTCAATGGTGCCGAAGTGCTCAGCCTGAGGGATGATAATGGTCTTCCGGTGGCCAGCTTCAGCGGGGAGGCTGACTACCTGGTTAAGTCGCCTCAGATCTTCATGCCCGGCGAAAATATCATCCCGCCGAACAACGGACTCATCCTGTCATCTGGCCGCGCCAGCGAAATCCGCGCCGTTCCGATTCGATTCGAACCCGAGAATGACACCACCCGCCTCCGCGTGATTTCCTTCTCACCGGCTCTCACCGAACTGGAAATCAACGGCTCTGGAGGTAACCTCACCGTCGGCCACCGCGTCCCAGGCCACACCTATTCGGTCTCTCAGAATGGAAAAATGGAATCCCTCGCCGCGAAAACCGACCAACTCATCATCAACATCCCACCTGGAAAAGGAATCCGCCGGATCAGCATTCGCCAGTCTCCCTAAGCCGTCGCCCCATGAGTGTTCCCCTCAAAACCCGCGTCACTTGGGGCTTCGGTGGCGTCGCAGACAACTTCATGTTCAACACGCTCACCGCGATGGGCACTTTGATCTATGTGAATCACTTCAAACTGTCGCCTTTGCTTGCAGGCATCGCACTTGCGCTCCCACGCATTGTCGATGCCTTCACGGACCCATGGGTCGGAAATTGGTCTGACAATTCGCGATCTCGATTCGGTCGCCGTCGTCCATTTATGCTTGTTGGGGTTTTGCTTTCGGCTTTCATTCTTCCGTTTCTCTGGACCCCTGTGGGTCTTTCAACCTTCGAGAATCCTTGGTTTTCCAATCTGCCTTTTCTCTACATTGTGGTCATGGGCAGTCTGCTGGCCTGTTCCTATACGCTCTTCGTTGTCCCCTACACTGCACTCGGCTTTGAACTCACTCCAGACTATGACGAACGCACGCAAGTCTTGGCATGGCGTATGTATCTTGGCCTCTTTGGATCACTGGCTGCGGGGTGGTTATTCCGAATGGCCGCCTCCGATACCTTCCCCAATATCGCTGTCGGTGCCGTGTGGGTGAGCATCGGTGTCTCGGCTCTTGTGATCCTCTCAGGCCTGATCCCTACCTTTGGATGCCGAGAGTCCCCGCCCGTCACGCTGCAACCGCCGATTTCGCTTTGGGTTTCGTGGCGCGACACGATCACCAATCGCCCGTTCGTCATCCTTTTCCTGAGCTACGTGACCATTATCGTGGCTCTCTTCTCTGCCCAAAGCATCGCGCCACTCCTCATCCAGCACTACGTATTTCACGGCAGCGAAAAGGCAATCGGAACATTCCAAGGCCTACTCACATCGATGGGCGTCGGATTGTCCTATGTGAGCCTTTGGTTGATTGCAAAAATCTCCGTGCGCACCAGCAAACGCTTCGCAATGATCTCAGGGCTCGCCCTCGTTCTGGTTGGCACACTTGGAAATTTTGTCGCTATCGATCCTCGCTGGCCCGCCATGCTTTTCGTCACAGGCGGCATCGCATTTCTCGGGATGCAGGGATGCTGGCTCTTGGTCTCCTCCATGGTCGCGGATGTTTGCGATGACGATGAACTCAAAACCGGAAACCGCCGGGAAGGCATGTTCAGCGCCGTCATTGGCTTTGCCCTCAAAGCGGCCCAGGGCATCACCTTCGGAATCGGTGGCTACCTTGCGACCGCCGCCGGCTTCAATTCGCTCACCGTAGCGGAATCTGGCCTCGACGAATCCACCGCTTTTCGGATGAAGCTCTTTCTGATCGGGTTCCAATCTATCGGCCTCCTTCTCGCCATTTTAGCCATGAGCTTCTATCCCATCTCCCGAGAGCAGGCTGCAGAGACTCGGCGTCGGCTGGCTGATCGACATCCGCAATAACTCACGCATCTGTGAAGATTAATACCCCGTTCCTCGCGCCCGAAACCTCCATCGTCCAGGGCCAATATCTTCCACACGAACAACGCCCGGCTCGATCTCCAGCAACCTCGCCGCAGCCGCATGCTTGGGTTTTATCATTTTGACACCGGCGCTCGCTACGGTAAGCGTCGCTGTTGCGGTGGAATTTGGTGGAACGAGAAATTCAAAGTCACATCCGCCCCGGGCGTAACGTCGCCAGCCACATTCCGCACGGCCTTCCGGCGTTTCGTGCCAGGCTTCGGCATGATCCAGTCCGGGGGCCGGTCGTGGCACAAAGTGGAGATGTTTCCACCCGACGCCGAGCTGCCCCAATCCGGCAACATCGCGATAGAGCCATTCGCCGACAGCACCAAAGGCGTAGTGGTTGAAGCTATTCATCCCAACCGGGCCAAAACCATCCTCGGGCGTCCAGCTATTCCATCGTTCCCACATCGTGGTCGCCCCATTCTTTACCGGCATAAGCCAGGACGGATAGTCTTCATTGAGCAGCAAACGGGCGGCAAGATCATGCTGACCGTGTGCGGTCAGAACTGGACAGATGAGCGGTGTCCCGACGAACCCGGTGGATAAATGATACCCCCTCCGCTCAATTGAGCGCAGCAAATATCGCACAGCTGCCGGGCGCATGGGCGGTGGCAACAGGTCAAAGGCCAGCGCGAGAGCGTAAGCAGTCTGCGTGTCACCAACCAAACGTCCGCTTGGCGCGACATAACCCCGGCGAAATGCCGCCAGAATTTTTCCATGCAAGCGACGGAATTTTTTCCCAACCCGCTTCTCACCCAGAACCTCGGCCGCCCGTGCAGTTAGCACGGTGGATCGTGCGAAGTAGGCGGTGCCAATAAGGTCCGACGGCGTGGGAGCCCAATCGGCCCGCACCGCCTCGGTCGCAACCCAATCGCCGTAGGCGGTGTCGGGTCGCAGCCCATTCACCGCCGTGCGTTCTTGATATTCCACCCATCGGCACATGGCGGAGAAATTTTCTTCGAGATGGGTCTTGTCGCCGGTTTCCGCATACAGGGCCCAAGGAATGATGACCCCGGCATCGGCCCACGCCGCGTTGCCTCCCACAGAATCACGGCCCTCACGGCGTGCCTCAATCGCAAAAACATCCGGAGCCACATCGGGAAATGCACCATCCTTGCTCTGCGCATCCCGCAAGTCCGCGCAGTATTTCCGCAGAAAGGGAACTGCGGCGAAGTTAAACAGTGCGGTCGGGGTGAAAACCTGGGCATCGCCGGTCCAGCCCAGCCGTTCGTCTCTTTGTGGACAATCGGTCGGCACATCCAAAAAATTCCCAATTTGCCCCCAGCGAATGTTGCTTTGGAGTCGGTTGATCAAAGGTTGCGAACAGGCGAATCCCCCGGTGTCTGCGAGATCGCTGGACCAGACCAACCCCGTTACGGCATCTCGCTGCGGACGCGTCTTCAACCCGCTGATTTCGACATAACGAAAACCGTGGAAAGTAAATCGGGGATTCCAAATTTCGGTTTCACCTCCCCGGCAGATGTAGGTATCGGTGCAACGCGCACTCCTCAAATTCTCAATGTAAAGCGACCCATCAGGCCGCAGCATCTCGCCATGACGCAAGGTCAATCGCGTCCCACGCTTAGCTTGCACGCGCAGGCGCACAACCCCGGCGATGTTTTGGCCGAGATCAAAGATCCAGACACCGGTGTTTGATTGAATGACCGACTGGGCTGACAACTCTGCAACCGTTCTCACCGGTTCACTGCTCTTTCCAAGCAATTCCGCAGTCACACGCTCTTTCCGCAATTGGACGGGCTGCCATCCGCTCGAATATCCCGGACCAGCCTGGCACCATGACGGATCCTCTCGGCGGGCGTCATAGCACTCGCCGTCATACAGGTCCGCAGAACGAATCGGCGAATCCCATCCGGTCCAATCCGCCCCGGTCCCAATCCAACAGACACTGCCGTCCTCCGCCTCCAACCGAAGGACACCCAGCAACGCGGGCTCGGCTGAATAGAAATTGCGCCTTCCCTGGAATCCCAACCGACCGCACGCCCATCCATCACCCAGCCATGCTCCCCATCGGTTCATCCCCGTCCTGACCAAAGCTGTCACATCGTAGGCCATCGTCTCAATTCTCTGAGAGTAATCGGTCCAACCGGGAAGCAAGAAGTCGCATCCAACCCTTTGCCCGTTCAACCAAGGCTCAAAAAGCCCGATCGCGGTCATGAAGATGGTTGCTCTCCGGGGCAACTCAATTATGGAAAAATTCCCTCGCAACAGCCGGGCAGGATTCGCTTGTCCGGTTGGCCCTGTTGGGAACTCTATCCAATTCGCGGGCCAATCTCCCCCTCGAAAACCGATCGAAAATTGAGCTGGCTTCGACCAGGGGGAAACCTGCTCTCCCTCCCCCCATTCTCTCACAGCCCACCACAGCCTGGAATGGGGTGCAGGATCAAACCCGATCCGCATTGCGGTGAGTGCGGAACGAACCCTCCCGGATTCCCACACAAGTCGACGCTTGGAACGCAAGTTCTTCTCTGTCGCGGCCACCCGCACTTCGCAACCGATTTGACATGTGCACTCACTGCGGTTCGCCAGCTTCCACGACAACTGCGGTCTGGCGAGATCGACATTCTGGGGATTAACAAGATATTCGCATAGCAGGGAATGAGGCGGGCGCATTACCCGGGCAACGTAGCCAAGCCCACCCGGCCAGACAGCACCTTTTTTACTCTACCATAAAGTTCCTCATCCCTTGCCGGGCCCAAGTTCGGGTGTAGGCTCGTTTGTCCAGCCCCCAGCCTCCGCTCCTATGCAAAAACTGGAGCCGACCTAGCCCAAGACCGGTAACAATTTCACCTGAAAAATCCACCGTTGAAACCGATACTCCTCATCTTGGTTGTTCTCATTGTGATCGGAGGAACCGCATGGTTTTTATCTCAAAAGTCGCCAAGGCCCAGGCAAATCGAGCCCTCCGACCCACCGCCTGCCAGCGGATATTCCTCACGAAAAATTGATTGGACCCATCAAAGCGGACCCTACGATCTCAAACGGGCCACCACGGATTTTGGGCCTTCCAAGCTGCCAGTGGGACGGGATTTTGGACGCATTGAAAACAATTCATTGTGGGTGGCCTTCAAAAAAGACAAGAAGGTCACGGAGACGGGCTTTTCTCTTCAAGTGAAGGTGCCGCCAGCGAATGGCTACGAACTCGGGTTCCGAATCCGGTATCCCAAAGATTTTCCGCCGGGGCTCCATGGCAAACAATTCGGCTTCAGCGGCGGACGCGGCTACGATGGAGGGCGCGGTGAGGAGGCCCGCACCAATGGCGATGGCTGGAGCGCACGCCTTCAGTTCGATGCCCTCAAAAACGGGATCCGCAATTCTCTCTATGTCTATCATGCCGACATGCCCGCAAAATATGGGGACGGACTCAAGGGCGGCAGCTTTCTTCTGCCCCGCAACGAATGGGTGGCCATCCGAATCCGCGTCACCATGCCCACAACCCTTGGAGAGGCCACCGGTCGCATTCAAGTCTGGCGCGATAACCAACCGGAAATTGATGTGAAAAACCTGCGCTTTGTCACCAAGGAATCCGGCCGCCATGTGGACACTCTGCGAATGGAACTCTTCCCGGGCGGAGGAGGGGAATTCCCCGACAAAGATTACGAAATCCAAATCTCGGATGTGAGTTGGAAGCCGGTCGAGGCCAACGCCAACTAACCTCCAGGGAAAATGAGACAGAATCAGCAGAATGGATTCAAGTCCCCCATGATTCCGGACACCCGAAAGATCCATCGCCCCAGCCGGAGGCCAGCCACGTTTTGGGCATTGACACGGCTTTCAACAGGAAGCGAACCGGGTGGGCGGATCAATCTCCGGGTGGATTGGTTGCAAAAGAACTGGTCCCTTCTCCTTTAACTATACGATAAAGTAACCTTCGCCTTGCCCCAACCATTAAAAGGGATAACGATCTCTCCGTTCACCAGAAATCCAACAAAACAAATGAAAACACCGCTCCTCCTCACAACCCTCGCAGCAGTCGCCTTAACCAGCTCAGTCATCCATGCAGCCGTCATCACGGGTGACGGGCTTTTGGTCACAGGAGCCAACCAGATCGATCCGACCACCGGACTGAACGCGGGCCGCAACGATATCAATCTCACAACATCGGCCACCGGCGGTTCCGCAGCAAACAAGGCCACCCTTGAAGGCGTTTCCGGCTATGGCACCATCCAGCAATTCACCGGTCTTGACGCCTCCACGGGCACAGCGCCAGACGCCACAGGATTCAATATCTGGACATTCACGGACCGACCCGACATGCGAATCAGTTTCCTCGGCGAGTCGGGACGCAATGCAGGATCAGGGACAGGGGGGGCCGCGTCTTACACATCAGGGCCTGCCACGCCGCTTGGTGGAGAATCCCTTTTCTTCGGAACGGCCGCCAGCAATGTGATGACGATTGAGTTCGGAACATACGCATCGTCTGTCTTCACGGCCGATCAGGGTGTGGCTGCTGCGGGTTTCACCTTCTCCAGAAATACCGTCTCCGCGTCGGGAGAGTGGAGAGTCAGCTTTTTTGACGGAGCCACTCTGCTTTCGGCCCAGTCCGTCAGCACAGGCTCCGGCACGAACTTGGCCGCACTCTTCGGCTATGTTGCCACAGGTGGCCAGTCGATCACCAGCATCCAGATTGGAGGACTCGGAACAAATTACAACAGCACAAATGCCTTCGTGGACGACATCGGCTTTGCTGCAGTGCCTGAGCCATCCACAGTTGCCTTGCTTGGTCTCGGCGCATTCGCCTTGGCTGCCAAACGTCGGCGCCGTAAATCGTAAGCCGGTCGGCGATCACCTTGACACGTGAAATTTGGAAAGAGCCGCTCTGAGCGGCTCTTTCTTTTTGGGGCATCCTACTCAAATATTTTCTTGTCAGAAAACTTTGATCACAAAAGCGGCAGATCATCCCGCTACGATTCCAGGATGCAGCGCTTCGTTGTGGCAGCCCTTTTGCTTCTTGGTCTCGCTTTGGCTGGCCTATCGATTCAGCGGACTGGCGCGGATGAGCTTTTTGTTCGCGTGGCCGATGGCGCGTTCATGCTCGGAGATCGTCCTTTTCCTTTCGTAGGAGCCAACAACTACTATCTCCTCTACGCACCCCCTGAGATGACCGAGGACGTCTTCCGTGCAGCCACCGCTGCCGATTTCACGGTAATGCGTTTTTGGGGGTTTCTCAACGGACCCTCTGTGAACGATATTGCGATCCAACCAACGCTTGGCTCCTTCGATGAGGGCGGCCTCCAACACCTCGACCGGGTGATCGTCCTGGCCCGCCGGCACGGCATCCGGTTGGTGATCAGCCTCGCCAACAATTGGGAACATTTCGGCGGACGCGAATGGTATGCGGCGGCGGCGGGGAGCGAGGATCCTGATGACTTTTATCGCCTTGATGCCTGTCGTTCCGCCTACCGTGCGATGCTCCAGACGGTTGTCGGGCGCACCAACACGATCAATGGAATCCCCTACGCAGCGGATCCGACCATCCTCGGATGGGAACTCATGAATGAACCCCGCTGTCCCTCGGATCCCACGGGTGAAACACTCACAAACTGGATCGCCGAAATGGGCACGGCCCTCAAAAACCTCGCACCCCACCAACTCCTCGCTGCGGGAGGGGAAGGATTCTTCAACTCTCCAAGCCCGCAAACCGGACCTTCCGATTGGACCCGCGATGGAAGCTTGGGGACTGACTGGGACCGCATCGCAAGCCTGCCCTGCGTGGATTATACGACCTGCCACCTCTACCCCGAGCACTGGGGAAAACCCACCGACTGGGGCGAGGCATGGATTCGAGATCACCTCCTCAAAGCATCCGCCCTCGGCAAACCCATGGTCCTCCAAGAATACGGAATCCGGGATCGCTCCTCACGCAACGCAATCTACGAGACATGGTGGGCCCTCCTCGAAGCCTCTCCCTCTTCGGGGTCGCTTGTCTGGATCCTGACCGGGAATCGACCCGATGGAACCCCCTATCCGGATTTTGATGGCTTCGATCTCAAGCCTTCGGACGACACCATGCCACTTCTCAGGAACCACGCTCAACGCATGCGCCAGCGCTCGCGTTGATTAGAAATCTTCCGAGGATTTTCCCGCCAATTGGCTCTACCATAAAGTGAGTCATTGATTGGAAAACCAGCCAAATGAGAAAAAGTGATCGTGTCGCTGACTTCGTGGAAAAACATTCCACCCCGGCATCAATTTCCACCTTCTGACCATGCAACGCCCCAACATCCTCTTCATTCAAACCGATCAGCACATTGCAACGACACTGGGGTGTTATGGCTCCACCCTTTGCGAGACTCCCCACATTGATGCGCTGGCGGCGGAGGGCGTGCTTTTTCAAAATGCCTATGCGAGCTGCCCCATTTGTACTCCGGCCCGCGCCTCGCTGCACACCGGGCTCTACCCGTCCAAACACGGTCTGCAGACAAATATCTATACCCCGGGCTGCATGATCCACGAACTGCCGGACCACCCGTCCTTGCTGGGGAGGCGGCTTGGCCAATTGGGTTATCAGGCGGGCTTCACCGGGAAATGGCATCTCGGGTTCGGTGATGACCGACGGAATCAGCATGAGTATCAAGCTCACATTCGTGCAGTTCCGACCCTGGATTGGCAAAACCTTGATGGGGCTTTGCCCTCGACGCGTGGGTTTGTCGGCGATGACTTTCCGGGACATGGCGGCATCGGGATCGATACCCCCCAATACAAGGCCTATCTTGCAGAACGTGGAATCACCCTCAAACTCAAACGCTGGGTTAATGAGTATCCCTACAATTGGGAGATCCTCTCCGGGAAGGAAAGTTCGGTGAGCTATTTTCTAACCGAACAGGCGCTCTCCCACATGAGAGGATTCTGCGATCAGGAGGCCCCGTTCTGTTACCTGCTCAATTTCTGGGGGCCTCACGGACCGTACCATGCCCCCACCGAGTATCTCGACCGCTACCGGGATTTGAAGATTCCGCCCTGGGCTTCATGGGACGAGGACCAGGCAGCGAAGCCTTCGATCCACAACGCCCACCGCACTGAAACCACCGCGGATTGGAAATGGGAGGATTTTCAGAACCTGATCCGCACCTATTTTGCCGCAATCACCGAAATTGATGACCAGGTGGGACGCCTCGTGGCATTCCTCAAAACGCGCGGTGTGTATGAAAACACGCTCATCATTTTCTGTGCGGATCATGGAGACTCCCTTGGTGTGCACCAGGGTCTCACCGACAAATCGCTCTTCATGTATGAAGAAACAAATCGCATTCCGCTCATCATCCGCGAACCCAAAAAACCCGCCAGCCGCGCTGGTGAGACGGATGACCACTTCGTGGGGACGTGTGATCTCTACTCCACCCTGCTTGACTATGCAGGACTGCCTGCCGCCGAAGCGAACCTCGATGGGTGCTCACTGCGTCCTCTCCTAGAGGGGACTCCCACTCCATGGAGAAAAGAAATTATCACAGAAGCCTCAGGCCTGGACTTCCTTGCCCAAAGCCAACGCGCCCTCCGCTGGTCCCATTTCAAATATGTATTTAACGCTGGCGGCACGGATGAACTTTACGATCTGAAGGACGACCCTTTCGAAATGGCAAACTTGGCAAACCTGCATCACCACCAGAGCCTCCTGCTCGAGGGGCGCAGGAGGCTGGAGAGTTGGCTGAGCACCCACGGAGACGGGCTTCTTGAACGATTCCGGCGACTAAGAAGGCGCTCCTGAGGAAAACCACAGAATCAGCTACACTTTCTCATGAAGTCTTTCGCCCGCTGCTGTAAGAAGTGGTTGCGGGAATTTGAACCTACGATCCGGCAGCTTCTGGATCATGGTCCTCGCAGTTGAAGAGGATCTACTGGGGAGGCGGGGTGAGTGTTTTCGTGACACCCGCAAGATTGGCACATCCTCCGCTTTTTGAGCTGTCGTAAAGCGCGAGCCTCTTCCGGGAATCCAGTTGAGCCGCACCCAGCTTGCTTGGAAATACCACAGGGATTTCTACACGATAACCTTGGCCTCCAAGTTGCCGGCCGAGATGCTCTGCCATCACATACTTGCACACGAGAGCCTGCATATCGTTCTCGAATCACAGGCAAGACAGGCGAATTCCAATCGTTGGTTCACCTCAGCTGACGAGACTCAGAGGTTCGCAATCGATGCTATGGACCGGGATATTCGTAAGATTGTCCGAACCACCGGCCAGCAAGAGGAACCTCTTCGGGACATGCTGTGGCGGATGCTCCCTGACGCTCTGAGTCAGCTCTACAATGCTCCGCTGGATATTCTCATCGAGCGACAAATGCATGGGGAGCCGCGTCTGCGTGATGCCCAGTTTTGTTCTCTCTGCCTGCAAGTTCACAATGCAGCCCGCATCGAATTTCACAAAGACAGCCGAACCATTGTTCCCCCAGCCCTTCTGACCCTGAATGATACACTCAATGGCGCGGTCGCTCTCTTTGTTGATACCCTCAGTCGTGGAGCCACCTCATTTTTTGCCCAATACCTTTGTGGTATTGTTAAAGAATGCCACGAGTCATCTTCCACCTCGACATGGACGCCTTTTACGCCTCCGTGGAACAGCGCGACAACCCGTCCTTGCGGGGAAAGCCCGTCATCGTCGGCTCGTCGCCAGATAAGCGTGGGGTGGTTTGCGCTGCCAGCTACGAGGCCCGAAAGTTCGGGGTCCGATCAGCCATGCCGTCAAGGAACGCGCACCGTCTTTGTCCTGCCGGGGCGTTCATCCGTCCGCGCATGGATGCCTACCGTACGGAGTCACATGCGATCATGGGGCTGCTGACCCAGTTTGGCGGGGCCGTCGAGCAGGTCAGCGTAGATGAAGCCTACTTGGATATGAGCCACCGGTTTGCAGCTTTCGATCCCGAGACCGTCATGGAACTTGGCAGGGAAATGAAGAACCTCATTCGTTCCGAACGCCATCTGACCGCCAGTATCGGCATCGGGGGTAACAAGCTTTTGGCCAAGATCGCCAGTGATCACGGCAAGCCCGATGGGCTCTTTTGTATCGCAGAGGCGGAGAAGGTGGCCTTCCTCCGTCCACTTCCGGCTTCAGCCATCCACGGTGTTGGTAAGGTGACGACAGAGACCTTGGCCAAAGCGGGCCTACAATCGATTGGGGACCTTCAGGATTACCGTGGTGAACTGCGAGCACTGGTGGGTTCCTACGCGCCGATTCTTCGGCGTTATGCCATGGGGGAGGATGACCAGGCGCTGGAATACGATGGAAGCGTCAAGAGTGTGAGCGCTGAGGAAACCTTCGAGCGCGACACGGACGACCGCCGGGTGCTCGTGCCGGTGTTGAAAGACCAAGCGCGAGAGCTGGCGGGTAAGCTCAGCAAAGAGCGACTTGCGGCAAGGACGGTCCAGATCAAGGTCCGATACAGCGATTTCAAGACCCTTACCCGGCAGACCAGCGTGGAGGATCCCATTGAGACTGCAGAGGATATTTTCGCCATCGCATGCTCAATCCTCCGCCGGGAAGAGCTGGTGAATCGTCCCCTCCGACTTCTCGGGCTAGGAGTCACCGGCCTCGTCCCACCGAGCCAGCAGATTCTTCTGCCGCTGTAACAGCTGCGGAGGTCTGCGAACTCGAGTCTGATGCATGTCAGAAGCAAATGCGCCCGCGTCTCCCGAAACCTCAAAAATCCTTATCCCCTTCACCGCAACCACTGTCTCTCAGCCAGCACTTTCCACATGATGAGCATCTCAATTCTGCTCTGCTTCACGAAACCTGACGTCGAGGAGGGCAATATCATCCCTTTCCTCCGGCACTTTGGTGCAGACAAGCTTACGCGCGAAAAAAAACTGAGGCGAATTATGGGCACCTTTTAGTTCTTCGTGGATGGGTACAACGAATCCCCGTAGGAACTCTACTCAATTCAAGCGGTGCGAGATTTCTATGCAAAGCTCCACAATCATTGGCCCTACTGGTTCTTTTTTGCCGACCTGCTGAGCGAGTTCCTCCAGATCGTGACAGCCTGCCTGCTGAAAAACGTCACAGCCCAGAAAATCATCGGAGCCCCTTCAGCGAATCTCCTTCTCGATCCTCTGGAACTGGTGCGATTTGTCGCGGACGGATTCGCACCCATGAAAGAGACTTGCGAGCGAACCTTTCTGAGCATGCCATCTGGGAGAGAACTGGGGAGATTTTCCGGTATTACGGACTGCCCTTCGATCAGCCGCCACCTTAAAACTCTACAATTTTAAATTGGGCGGTCATTGCGCGGGAAGAGGTTTTTGAACGAAACTCACCGCTACGAAGTAATCAACACCGGAGTCTTGCTGAAATGGTTTACCTATGTGAATTTTGTCATGAATCCGTCATGAAAACCAAAAACCCAGATGGAAATTTTCCGTAAGTTATTGAATTCCAATGGATAAAAAACTCGGAGTCTACGGGGCTCGAACCCGCAACCTCCGCCGTGACAGGGCGGCGCTCTAACCAATTGAGCTAAGACTCCATTGCTTCAGGGTTTTTGAAGCGGAGGTAGAACCTATCCGAAATTGGCGAGGTTTGACAACTGGAATTCGTTGGGAAATGCATTCTTCCCGGGAAGGCGGCGGTTTATTCCTTGCGGAGAAACAGGAGATAACGCTCGCCACTGGGGCGTTTTTCGGTCTCGAGAGCTGGTTCAGGAAGGTCGATTTGAGCTCTCATGTCGTGTTCGGTGAGGCGGCGTTCCGGAATGATGAGTGCATCAATGTGCCCCCCCTGCCAGTAGCGGACAGCGCGGTTGGGATGGATCGTCTCTTTGACGCCGGCGTACATGAGAAGGCCTTCATCACGACCTTCGACCACCGCCAATCGTCCCTGTCCAATGTCAGCGGTCAGAGCTGCGGCCTCGCGTCCAAATTTCACCAGGGCGGCATTGTCATCCCGATTCCCGAGCCAGACGATGCCAAAAAAATACCCTCCGGAAAACAGAGCCCCCGCGACCATGGCCACCCCGCACCAGCCCAGAACCCGGCTTCCGCAGCGGCAGGCCGAGATCATCCCGACGAGGATGAGGCAGAGCGGAGGAATCACGGGGAAGATCCGATCCACGCGTTTGGAGGGGACAAAGGTCATCAATAGCAGCCCCCCCAGAGCCCAGCAGGCCAGCCAAAGGATTTCGGGCTTCTCACGAAAGACACGGCGAACGTTTTTTGAGAAGATTGGGAGGGCGAGGCAAAGGAGGCTCCATGGCAGGAACTTATGAAGCAGATGCGGAAAATAAAACCAGATGGCCTGTTGGGTTTCATGACTCTTGAGGCTTTGGTCAAACCGGCTGAAAAATTCACGAACCACAATTTCTTCATAGAAGGTTTCGTTGGTCACCAGGCCGGCAACACCCCACGCCACAAAAAAGCCAAGCGGAATCAGCCAGGTCCACCAACCGCTCCACACCAGGCTTTTCCGGCCTTGGGGCCCCAGCCAGGCAAAGGCCAGCATCCCCGGCACAAGAAAGGCATAAAGGATCGGGCCCTTCGTGAAGAGGGCCAGTGCCATCATCGCAAAAAACAGCCATTTCTCCGATGCGGTCCATGCCGTGCCCTCACGGATTTTTTTGAGGATCAACCATCCGCACACCGTGATGAACAGGGCAAGCATCATGTCCGTGCGAACCAGCGTGGCAATGCGGGGTGTCAGCAGATTCAACCCAAAGGCACAGGCCGCAAGGGTCCCCCCGCCTCCAGGGAAAATTCTTTCCCCCTCCCGGATGAGCAGTGCCAACAAAATGAGGGTGCAAACAAAACCCGGCAGCCTCCACGCCAGATCCCAAGAACCGCTGGCCCAATAAACCGGGAGGGCAATCCAACCTGCCATCGGGGGTTTCGTTGCGGTGCCACCCCGGGGGGTGTGTTGAAACCATGGACTGCCACCCTGCTCGATTTCATAGGCCACAAAAGCCTGCTTTGCTTGATCGTAATTATCAAGATGCCATGGCAGGTTGCCAATCCCGCAAAGGAGAATGATCAGGCTGATAAAAACCCAGTGGGCCGCAGGAGAGCCGGGAAGGGTTTGGAAAAAGGTGGGCATGGGAACCACGGACTTTACTGCGAAGGCCCTCCATGGCAAAGTTCAACTTTTTAGAGTCGAGGCTTGCCGGGCCATCTTCGCAGGTTCAGAAAAAAGGATTCTCCAATAAACTTGAAATATCCCAAAGCCATCTTGTCTGTGAACGGCCTGCGCATTGAGCGCGGAGAGACCGTGATTTTGAAGGATATTGATTGGCAGGTCGATCGCGGGCAACATTGGGTCGTGCTGGGGGCCAATGGCTCCGGCAAAACGTCGTTACTGAGTGCCTTGACCGGTTATCTGTTTCCCTCGGGAGGCGAGATTTCGCTGCTTGGTGAGGTTTACGGCGAAACCGATTGGCGGGAATTGCGGAAGCGGGTTGGGATTGTCAGTTCCTCGGTGCGTCAGCTGATGGCGGAGGACGAATCCGCCCTCGTCACCGTGGCGAGCGGCAAATATGCGATGATTGATTTCTGGGGACGTTTGACAAATGACGAAAAAGCTCAGGCACTCAAACTTCTGCAGCAGGTCGAGTGCGCCTACCTCAAGGACCGCCCCTGGGATGTGCTTTCCCAAGGAGAACGTCAGCGTGTGCTCATCGGCCGGGCGCTGATGGCAAAACCCCGTCTCCTGATTCTTGACGAGCCCTGTGCCGGCCTCGATCCCGCCGCCCGGGAATCCTTTCTGAATTTTATCCAACGCCTCGGCAGGCAAAAAAACTCCCCCACCCTGATTTTGGTCACCCATCATGTGGAGGAAATCCAACCGGTTTTCACCCACGTCCTCCTGCTCAAGGACGGACGCGTTCAGGCCAGCGGGGAGAAGGCAGATGTCCTGACTTCCCGCAATCTCTCAAAAACGTTCGGAGTGCCCGCCAAACTCAGGAAACACGGAGAAAATTTCACCCTGAGCTTGGAGTGAACCATGCCGAGCGGACCAATGGCGTGCTGTGTGATCTTAGCGCGAAACCTTCCTGAGTCAGAATTCAAGCGGCAAACCGTCTGAACAAAAGGATGAAGATTTTTCAGAACGAATGACCCCTCTCCCTTCACGTCCTTTTTAGTGGGAATTTCCGGATATTTAATTCGCTCCTCCTAGCAGCGAAGAGGATTCAGGCTTGCCGGATCACCCGCGCCAATCAGCGTTGGACCCGCGGGTGTCAATGTGAGTGAAGCTGCCGTAGCGTCCGACACCCCCGCGGAAAATCCCAACTGTGCGCATTTCTTTGGCCATGGCAGTAACTTTTCCGGGTGCGCAGGGGAACTTGATATCGATGGCGTTGTTTCTTGTATGATACGAGTGGCTCTTGGCTCCCGGGCACGTGGCGTTATAGGCCGTGGAACGATACACCGAGACGACGGTGGAAGGCTGCATGTCCAGCCTCTTGGAGAGCCCGTCCACAACTTTCAAAGTCTCACGGATATTCTTCCAAAGGGCCTTGGGGGGAAGCGAGTTTTTCACTTTCCCATGGGTTTTGGCGTGCGAGCCCAAAACATCCCGAACTTTCAATTCGCGGAGCTTGAGAGATTTCAAAAAATTGGCATAACCAGGAAGTAAAACACCAAGCTGACTCCTCCACTCCGGCGGAATGTTCAGATCTGCGATTGATCCGGAAGGGGTCGGCGAAAAGGCCTCAAAAAAATTGAAAAACGCAGAAGCCTGAGGAGAGCTTGCCAGCAATCCCGCACCGGTCATGGCCAGCATTCCAAACATCCGCCTTCTGGTGAGGATGGCTGGCGTTTCAAGAATTTCAGGATTTTCAGGGGCGCCTTCTGGCATTCTTTCAGTCGGGTTTGTTTGATGTTGAACTCTTTGACGGTCCCTGGGGGACCACGAATCCGAACACGTTGAGCAATAATCGCACCAAGTCAAACGGTTTTATTCCGCAACGAGTGGCCAACCCCTCGGTTTGATGGATCAGACCGGGGCGTGCGGTCGTAGGGAGACCTTTGCTACTGAGAGCGTTTGGGCCGTGTTGCGGCGGCGGCGGATGCGGTGCCGTTCAAAAAGCAAAAGATCGAGAGGTCCCCAAAGCGTCACCCAACCAATGATCACCAAACTCTCACCAAGGAGTTCATAAAACCGACCGGTCCCCAAGCCTTGAACAAACTCGGCAAGGACCACCAGAGCAGCAACCACCAGAAAGGCCCGCACAAGACTGGCCAGTCCCTTCCTCAGGACTTCCCTAAATTCGCGGTTAGCGGCTAAAGCTTCGGAACGAAAATAGTTTTGGATCACGGATTCCACCTCATTCTTTCGTGGCAGGTCTTCAGATGGCACGTGAATGTCCAAGAGATATCCGGATTTGGTGGGATTTTCTTTGGCCTCCTCAAGAATCCATGTGGCGGCATCGGGGTGGATATGGGGTTGGATCACCGGTGACCCTTCGGCATCAATCAATCCATCCACCGAGGAGAGGGAGAGGGAGAGTGTTACGGGTTCCGACTGGGCTGACATGGATGAAATTTGAGAGCAGGACCACCGTCCGATGCAAGCAGTTTGTGCTGGTCTGATGCCGCTTTCTCCACAATGCTCTTGAGGTCTTTGTTATGAAGCAAACATCACTCTTACATGTTCTCAGTGGGCTGACGATTCTTGGCATGATTGCTGGATGCTCCCCTGATGAGGAAAAAGCTGCGATTGCCCCACCGGTACAGACCATCTTGCTCGAGAAGCCGGGTGAAGCTCCCTTTCGACGCTTTCCCGGCGAGGTCGCGGCCGCAGATTCTTCCGAGATGTCTTTTGATGTCACGGGGCGGCTCATCGAATTTCCCGCGACGCAAGGCGTCGAATACAAAGCAGGAGCCTTGCTCGGACGGCTCGACGAAACGACTTTTGTAGCGAGGGTGGACTCCGCGACGGCGGATTTCACGAATGCGAGGAATGAACTGGAACGTCAGACACAACTCCACAC
>JBGTAR010000096.1:0-5421 GCA_041749815.1 Terrimicrobiaceae bacterium | reverse complement strand
AGCCTATTATTATATCTACGCGCCCCTGCAATTGGCGGTCGGCGGATTTCTTGATGAATGGGGCACACGCCGGGTGTTGGTGCCCGCGTTGTTACTCTGTGTGGCGGGATGTTTTCTGGAAATGATTGGTGGCTCGCCCACGATACTGCTCATTGCACGCTTGCTGCAGGGAAGCGGATCCGCTTTCGCCTTTGTTGGTGCCATGCATGCGGCTGCCCTCTGGTTCCCACCCGAGCGGATGGCACTGATCTCGGGCCTGACCACGGCTCTGGGCATGATGGGTGCGATCATCGGCAACGCGGCTGTTGCGCAGTTCACTTTGGATTTTGGTTGGCGAGCCTCCCTGCGGGACGCCGCCTTCTTTGGGCTTTTGGTTGCCGCCGCCATCTTCGTTTTTCTGCCGAAACCCAAAAGGGCTCCGATTCTCAAAGCGCACAGGGAGGGCACCACCTTCGGACGAATTACCGGCCATCTGTGGAAGGTGCTTCGCAATCCACAGACCTGGTTGATCGGTATCGTGGCCGCCTCGCTCTACCTGCCTCTCTCGGTCTTCGGCGGACTGTGGGGTGTGTCATATATCCAGTCCGTGAGTGGAGTGACGGTGGTGGAGGCCTCCCGGATGATCTCGGTTCTTTATGTGGGCTGGCTGGTCGGGGGCCCGCTGGCCGGATGGATGTCGGACCGGATCGGACGCCGCAAGGCGATGCTGTTCGGGTCCACGCTCCTCACCCTGCTGACTACTCTCTTTCTGGTGGTGTCGCCTCCGACTTCGGTCATCGGCATGATTGTGCTCCTTCTTGCAATAGGGCTCGCGTCGAGCGTGCAAGTGGTCGGTTTTGCAGCCGGGCTGGAGGCAAATGCCCCGAAGGCTGCCGCAACCTCCATCGCGGTTGTGAACATGATCGTCATGCTCCTTGGCGGCTTGTTGCAACCGCTGGTCGGCGTGCTTCTCGACCATTTTGCCCACTCCCAATCAGCGGTGGCCTCCGGCAATTTCTCCGCAAACGATTTCCGGATCGCTATGATATTGCTTCCCGCTATGTCTCTCGTTGCGATTGTCATCTGCTTCTTCGTGCGCGAAACATATGGGAACAAGGGCCAGGGGACGCTGGAGGAAGTGCTGGAAACAGAGTGACCGGGAACTTCACAGTTTCCAATGAGGAACCGAACCAACCGTAATTCCTGCCGGCTTCCGGGAGAACATCACCAAGACCCGCCCTCTTTCGAAGCGGGGCATCGGGTTTTCAGCCGGTTCCGCCAGCCTCCATGGGATGTGATATTGGAGCTCATGCGGAAAGCTCCCCAGACAACAGGCGTGAAATCGTGAAAATTGAGCGATTGTCACTCATTTTTCACAGATACTTTGACTGGAAAACCCAATATGGTCAGACGTATATCATACCTCAGTTCACGAAAACCGGGCCGTGAGGGCTGAGACGTGATCGGCGATGGCGGAGAGGCCGCGTTGGTAGCGGTTTTCGGGGACGTTGGTGAGGGCTGTTTTGGCCTCAGCGATGAGCTTTTGGGCGGCGGCGGCGGCGGTGGGGATGGCACCGGCTTGTTCAAGGATCTCGTCAAGGGCGGCCACATCGACGGATTCTTCGTCGAGAAGGAGGTCATTCAGATTTTTCCATTTTCCGCTTTGCAACAGCAACAGCACAGGCAGGGTGAACTTGCCTTTGCGGAGATCGGTTCCCAGGGTTTTTCCGGTCTCCTCTTCCGTGCCAGCCAGGTCGAGGAGGTCATCGTAGATTTGGTAGGCGGTGCCAATTTTTCCACCAAAGGTTTTGAGGGAGCCAATAACTTGTGGACTGGCCTCGCTGATGAAGGCGCCGAGTTCGCAGGCCGCAGAAAAGAGCGCGGCGGTTTTCATTTCGATGATTTTGTAATAATCGGCGATGCTGAGTTTGAGGTCGAAGCGGCGCTGGGTTTGGATGATCTCGCCCGAGCAGACTTCCACAGCCGCATCCGCGATCCGGCGGCAGATGTCGCTATTACTGAAACCCGTGGAAAGACGCAGGGCGTGGGCAAAAAGGGAATCTCCCAGGAGAACGCTGATGCTGTTTCCCCACTTGGCATTGGCAGTGGGCTGGTCTCGACGGAGTTCGGCCCCATCCATGATGTCATCATGAACCAACGTTGCCACATGGATCAGTTCGATGATCACCGCAAGGTCCACATGTGAAGAGCCAATTTTTCCCGTGGCACCGGCGGCCAGAAGGGCCAGAGCCGGACGAAGGCGTTTGCCGCCTTTGTCGCAGACATAGGAAACATAGCCTTCCACAGCCGGGTCGAAGTTTTTGGATTGAGCCCGGATGCGTTCTTCGACCGTGTAGAGGTGTTGATTGACCAATTCCAAGGCCGCCGCAAAAGAGGCTGCCGTAGGAACTGCTTCTGAGGACAGAACTCTTCTGGTGCTGGGGGATTGGGTTTGTGGGTTTTCTTCCGATCTCATAAGCGCCCTGCGGAACGACGAAGCACTTCGCGGATAATCACAAAAGGAACCAGCAAGGCCGCAAACACGGCAATTGCCAGGATGGGACCGGGCACGACTCTGGCACGGTCTGACGCCACGGCTTCCAAACCGGCTCGCACGGCTTCAGCAGGGGTCACGACAAGGAGAGGCATGGAATCATAGTGGGGCTGCCCGCCCTCAGCCCGCTCGGCTACTGCGAAAAACTCGGTCTTCACCGGGCCTGGGCACAGGGCGGTGACTGTGATCCCTTTGGGGCGCAATTCGATGGCAATCGCTTCGGAAAAACTCGTCACATAGGCCTTGGTTGCCGAATAGACGGCCATGTTGGGCAGTGGGAAAAAGCTGGCCACCGAGCTGACGTTCAGAATGGCGGCGCGGCCGCTCTCTGCCATGGCGGGAGCGAGGAGATGGGTCAGATGCGTGAGGGCGGAAATATTCACATCCAGCATGGACTTCACCTTGTCCCAATCGCTGGTCACGAATTCCCCATGGTCTCCGAGGCCGGCATTGTTGATTAGAAAATCGATGGGGGGAGCCGTGACCTCCAGCCAGTCCGCCAGGTTTCTTCTGGCGCCTTCATCGGAGAGGTCAGCCCCATAAACGAGCACTTGCAGACCTTGATGCAGGGAAAGGAGTTCCTCACGCAAGCGCTCCAAACGATCAACCCGGCGGGCAACCAGAACCAATGTCTCCACATGCGGGGCCAACTGACGGGCAAACTCATCGCCAAGCCCTGAGCTTGCGCCTGTGATTAATGTTGTGCAGCCTTCAAAAAATTTCATAACTCAAATCATCCATGAATGTAATAAACCTAGCCAGTCAAAAACCTTTTACGACCAAGGATGGATCTCAGATTCGCAGTATCCTCGATCTTTCCAATTCCCCGGTCAAAAACCAGAGCCTCGCCGAGGCCATTCTGCCCGCCGGAGGAGCAACGGATCGGCATTACCATCGTCAGAGCGAAGAATTCTATTTTCTTCTGGAGGGGGAGGGCCTGATGGAGATCAATGGAGAGGTTCGCCCGGTTTCGGTAGGAGATGGAATTCTTATTCCGGCTGGGGCATGGCATCAAATCTCGACGGCGCTTGGCGTGCGATTCCTTTGTTGCTGTGCTCCTCCCTACTCCCATGATGACACGTATTTCGAGTAATTTTAGAGGGTCTCTGGAGCATGAAGCAGCTCCGAGATGCGTTTCAGCAAGCGTCCGGCGGCTCCTCCGTCGAGGACCCGATGATCGAAGCTCAGGGTGAAGAGCGCTTCAGTGACAGGAACAAACTCTTTTTTTGAAGGGTCCCAATGCGGGGCAATGGTTCCCGAACCAATGCCGAGCAGCAGGGTTTGTTCAGGCAACGGGATGGGAGTGGCCAAAGTGAGGCCAAAAACGCCGTAGTTTGTCACGGTGGCAATGGATCCTCCGGTTTCGGCGGCTGGCAATCGGCGTTCGCGAGCCAGTTCGACCAGGCGATTGTAGCGATCGATCAACTCGGAGAGGCGGAATTGGTCGACATTTCGGATGACGGGAACAAGAACACCCTCCTCGGCTTCGACGGCAAAACCAATGTCAATCGAGCGCGGATGGATGATGCGATCCCCGATCAGACGGCCTGCGGGGGCGGGATGTTCAGCAAGTGCGATGGCAATGGCCCGGAGGGCGTAGAGCGCTAGTCCGGCTTTGTGGGGAGCAGTTTTGCGGCGGTGGTCGAGAGTGGTGTCCAATCGAACCGGCAGGACCACAGTCGCCAGGGGCCGTGTCCAGCTCCGACGCATGGCATCCGCCACGGCAACCCTCATCGAAGAGGCCGGGGTGCTATGATTTCGCTCAAGATCTTCGAGAAATCGCTCGAGGTCCTCAATGGTCACCCGCCCGGAAGCCCCTCTCCCGGCGACTCCGGCGAGATCGGCGGCATGCAACCCAAGTTCGGCCATGCGGGCTTTCATTCGTGGCGAGAGGTAACTCACGCCTCCCGCGTGGGCTGGCACGGGAAGGCCGGTCACCGTCGCTTTCACAGACGTTTGGGAGACAGGCTTTTTGACAGGTTTGGGTTTTGGTGATGATTGCGGCTCCGGTTCATCAGGCTGCCCCCCCAGACCAAGACGAATGGCCTCGGCATCTTCCACTTCAATGTAACCCAACACGGCACCCACCGGATAGCTTTCCCCCTCATTGGCATGCAGCTCTGACAACACGCCCGAGCAGGGCGAGGTGACTTCCATGACCGCTTTGTTGGTTTCGACTTCAATCAAATCCGCGTCAGCATCAATGGTCTCGCCGGTTTTTTTGAGAAATCGAACAATCGTGGCTTCAGCGATGGATTCGCCGAGTTGGGGCATCAATAATGGGACTTTGGCCATGGTTTCTCTAGTGGTTGTTACATTCGGAGGAGTTCCCTGAGGGCGGCCTCCACAGCAGCAGCTGTGGGGCGATGGGAAGACCAGAGGTCGGGGTGATAAGGAACGGGGGTATCTTTGGCATTCAGCCGTTGAGGCGGGGCGTCAAGCAATCCAAAGCCCTCGGACGAGACACGGGCAATCACCTCAGCGCAAACGCTTCCCCATGGCCAGGCTTCGCTCACACAAAGAAGGCGGCCGGTTCGGGCCACGGAACCCAGAACCGTGTCCGTGTCGATGGGCTTGATCGTGCGAAGGTCCACCACTTCGATTTGATAACCATCCGAGGAGAGCGTCTCAGCAGCAGCCAGCGCTTCATGAAGCATTGCGCCATAGGTCACCACCGTGGCGTCCCGTCCGGGGCGGGCCAGGGCCGCTTGTCCGGCGGGCAGGGCCTCTGACGGAAGGGCGTCGGCTTTCAGGTGATTGTAAAGCAGCTTGTGCTCACAAAAAATCACGGGATCATCAATGGCCACGGCCTCGATCAACATGCTGTAAGCATCCTCCACGGTTGCCGGGGTCATCACCACAAGGCCGGGGTAATGGGCATAGAGGGC
>JBGTAR010000095.1:0-10657 GCA_041749815.1 Terrimicrobiaceae bacterium | reverse complement strand
CCGGAATATCCCGGATCGGCTTTCTGTTTGTCCCATTTCGCTTTAAGCAGAGTCATGTCTGCGGTGTCGCCGTAAATATTATCCCCAAGCCAGATCCAGAGCTGCGGTTTCCATGCCGAGATGACCGGCCAAAGTGGCTGTGGCAGATCCTGCTTGTTGCAGGACCCAAAGGCGATGCGCTCCAGTGGCTGCGAAAAACCGGTCAAAGGAATAAAGAGGAGAGCCAGCATCCATTTCATAACCGTTGACCATCCTTCAGACCAAAACCTCGGGCAAGAATATTGACATGCTTCCTTCACAAGCTGCAAAATCGAACGACGTCAAGTGAGTGACCGTCATGGGGACATGGAAGTCAGCTGACAGTGCCTCGAAGTGGCTGCAGCCGCATTCACCGCGTCGAGTTGATGCTGCTGCCGGGGGGGGCAAACTGGATTTTTATTTCGCAGCGGCTGATGCGAGCAGGAGGAAATCGAAACTGGGGAACTTTGAAAAGCCGTGGTCAAACGTCACAAGTTTCAACCCTGTCACACTTGCAAATGCCGCGAGATACGCGTCCGACCAGAGATTTGGTGTTGTGGCGCATGCGGCCACAAGCGACCTCAGCGTTGCATCCAGCCCATCTGGTTCGTGAAGCAACACCGCTCGCTCGTCGGCCTCCAAAGTTTCGAGCGCTTCTATTGCAGCTTTAGGCGGCAAAACATCCGGCCCCATCACGTGTGTGTTGCATAGCAGACGGAGCACACCGAGCCTCGCCAACCGGGAGAGCACGACATCGCCGGCGGCAGTAGAATCGAACCATTCCAAAGCCTTATCCCGCTGTTGATGACGGCTCACAAGTAGCGGGAAAACCACGTTCACATCCGCGAGAAACTTCACGGCAGTCGCTCGCCCGATTTTTCCAGCAGCGTCGCCATTGACTCATTCGACAGCGCCGGAATTGTGTTGCCCCTGCGGATTGTCACGGGCGCCTTCGTCATACGGCGCAAGTGGCAGGGGCGGGTTTTCTTCGTGAGCCCCAGCACGAGACGGAGCCCATCACTCACAAGGTCTTTCATTTTCCGGTTTTCGTGCGCTGCATGCACCTTGGCCTGCCGATACAGATCATCGGGAATTTCGAGCGTCGTTTTCATGAGCAAACATTGCCAGATTTATGGGTTTCTGGCAAGTTTACGGTGCCAAAATAAAGCATTTCAGCGTCCGTCGCGATCGTCTTGCTTCGCCGGTTCGCTGCCGGCGCTCAACTCGCGCTCCAGTCCGCGTAGCAGGATGTTTTTGAGCGAGGTGCTCCGCTCGGCCGCACGGATTTTGGCCTGCCGGTACAGCGGATCAGGGATATCAATGGTGGTCTTCATGTCGCCATACTTCCATAGGTACGGGAATCTTTCATTCCTTCCACCTTTAGAGTAGTCGAAGGAATGTCAGAAGCAACCCTGCCAAGGCAACCAAAACAAGAAGCGTCCCTAGAACTTCAGCCTTGGAGGATCTTTCCCTGGGAGCCAGCCAAAAGGCCAGGCGCCGGGTCAATAACGGCATGGCGACCCAGGTGAGCACAGCCACTCCGAGGGTATTGGCGATCAACATTCTCAGGGCCAGTGGCCAGGGGTTGATGACCGGACCAAGCACAAAGGCAATCAACGAAGCTGTGGGATAGAGGGCAAGAAGCACGGCGAGCGCCTGTTTCCATCGGGGTGGTGGAGGAGTGCCCTTTTTGGTTGTGCTGAACCATGCCTCCAATCCGGAAGCAACGCGGCGTTGTTGCAGCTTCTCGGAAAGCCCTTTCTTGCGGTCCAGTAGGCGCCTCCTTTCGGGGGATTCCAACCAGGCATCCATCTCTGGAGCAGACGCAAAGCGAACAATATCCACCCAATCTTCCTGGATTCCCGGACTGGAGGGAAAGGACTCGGTTCCCAAATAACCGGGAAAGTGAGTCTGTGTTTCAATGATCTCTTCCCGCCACCGCCGAAATTCCTGCTCCGCCCCGGGACGTACCCGCTGGGTGAAGACCACCGAGACCGCCTGCTTGGGACGATCCTCGTCCGAGAGCACCTGCATGGCTGGGGGCTCGGAGAGCGTCCCGGCCAATTGTTTTAGGAGAAGCTGACGTTCCCCGTTCACGAGCCAATCCCGCAACTCTCGGTCGGTCAAAAACCGGAACACAACCACAAACTCTGCTTGAAGACCCTCCACCGGCTCCAACACTTCCATCCCCACAAAGCCGGGTTGTGTCTTTACCAGTTGTCCGATCTCTCCCTGATACTCACGAAATTCCTCATTTTTTCCCGGAAGCACTTTTTGTGAAATAATCACCGTGGGCATGTCGCAAGAGGGTGGAGGATTTTCCTGTGGGTGGCGAGCCAGGAAATTTTCTATATATTAGTGTTTCTTATTTTATGCTTGCATTGGGGTGGCATTTTGGGTCATCTTTTGATCGACCCGAGAAATCAGGTCAACCGTTCTACACATTAACAACCAATCCGTCGGCCTAGGAAAGTTGGGTGGAAGTCCCTCACTGTCGCGCAAAGGTCAAAGTCCGGGTTCGAACCGGCGGAGAAAACCACACAGCCCTGAAATGGGCAACGGCGTCGCGTCAATGTCCGTGCTGGGGGGAGTCCTTTCGCTACGGGGGAGGGGATTGTCCTTTGACATTCCCCGTGCTCGCAAAAAAAGGACAACCAATGAATAAAAGAACAGGAATTCGGCTTTTGGCCGTGATTGGAATCGTGCTGGGATTTTCCAGCGCTCACATCAACGCACAGATGGTCGCCACCTTTGACGACATTGTCTCATGGACGGGGACCGGGTCAAACCAAGCCGGGCTGGTGATTGATTTCCATGATGGAGAAACCAAACAAAGTTTTGTGTGGGGATTCCGTTGGGATGGCGTCAAGACTGGCTCGGAGATGATCACAGCCATCGCCTCCGCGGACACCAACCTCTCGATCCAGGTCGGAGGCACGGTTTCGTCAGGGTTTTTTCTGACCCAAGCCTCCTACTTTGATGGGGTCTTCACGCACGTCGCGACGAGCGGCAACTTTGTCGATAACTTCGATTATTGGGGCTACTTTGCGGTCGGTGGGATGGCGGGCGGAACATTTGATCCGGACGTTTTCGACCCGGTGGTTCCGGGAGCCACGGCGAGCTTTCCCGCCGCATGGGCCGAGTCACCATCGGGAGCCTCGTTCGAATCATTTGGAAGCCCGGGACGCTTTCTGGCGAACAATTCCTGGGATGCCTGGAGCTTCGGGGAATTTGGCACCGAACCCTCAGCCACAGCTTATGCCGCCATCCCAGAGCCCGGTTCGGCGGGTTTGGCACTATTCGGATTATTCCTTCTCTCTTATGCGCGAAAAAGGCTTCACGCTCATTGAATTGCTGGCCTCGACAGCCATCGTGCTGATCTTGGGAACCTTGCTGACTGGTGCAGGGTGGAAGGTTTATGAATCTTCCTCCCTCGCCGTCTCGGCAAACAACATCCGGCAACTCAGCATGGGCGCCTCGGCTTACCTCGGCGACAACAACCAGACCTTCTGGCCATATCGCGAAGCTGTGCCGGGGCAAGGCGTGAAATGGTGGTTCGGATTTGAAACCACGGAAAGTCTCGCGTCAGGGGAAGGCAACCGGACCTTCGATCCCAAGATGGGACCGCTCGCAAATTATGTGCCTGCGGGCTTCCGTCCCGACCCGAGTTTTACCTTCACCGGCAAAGCCTACAAACCAAAGTTTCGATTTGGATATCTGGGGCTCGCTTACAATGTGCTGCTTGCGGCCCAGGATGGAAATCGCACCAAGGCTTGGATTGGTATTGGAGAGCCGGTTCGGCTCGGACAATTGGCCCACCCCGATCAGACCGTGGTTTTTGCCACCAGTGCCCAAGTGAATACCTTCCAAGCCCCAGCCAGTGCTTCCAATCCCATGATCGAAGAATTCTACGGGATTGATGATCGTGAGGTGACGGTTCACTTCCGACATCGCGGAAATGCGATGGTCGCCTACGCGTCGGGCAATGTCGGCTTTTTGCCCATCGATGAATCAACCCGGGATCGCCGGGCTCCCAAGGCTGCGGTGGGCCGATTTGCCCCCGTGGGGAGTCTGCTTTATCTAAGGTGAGCCAGGGGAGGCAAGCCTCACCGCTTCTTAGACCTGCATCATGAGCGAGAGCGCCGCAGCGGCCACAGCTCCCAAAATTCCGATGACTCCGAGGGCAATCGCGGCAATGGCAACGGGGTCTTTCTTTTGAACATTGCGAGGCACCGGTGAGGAACTCGCAAAATTGGCTGGCTTTGCGGATTGGTTGGCCAACTCCACGGCGGGAGCAGAGCTTTTTGGCAATGGCTGGGCATCCCACAACTCTTCCGCCCCACCAAGGAAAATGGCAGCGATCGCCCCAAAACGAACCTCATCATTGCTGTTCAATACAGCATCTGTGATTTGCTCACCATTGACGAAGGTGCCATTGGTGGAGCCAAGATCGTGTAGGTGATACAGAGTACCATCAGAGACAATTTCCGCATGGTGACTGGAGACTGAAACGTCATCGATCTGGAGGGTGTTGTCGTCAACCCGGCCGACGGTGGTTTTGTCCTCGGTCAATTCATGGAAGGGCTGGGAGTCCTCCGAGAGGATAAGCTGGAGTTTTGCCATGGCTGATTCTTACCCCGCCGTGCGCGCGGCATCAACCTCTTTGGCGAATTCCTCGAAAAAATAAAGCGCATCATGTGGCCCCGGGCTGGCCTCGGGATGGTATTGCACGCTGAAGGCCTGGTGGGTTTTATGACGCAGCCCGGCCACGGTGCCATCATTCAAGTTCAAGTGGGTGATTTCCACCTCTGGGGGAAGCGATTCTGCATCAACCGCATAGCCATGGTTTTGCGACGTGACGGCCACCGCCCCGCTGCGCAGATCTTTCACCGGGTGGTTGGCACCACGATGACCAAACTTCATTTTGAAGGTCTTGCCACCCAGTGCCAGCGCAAGGATTTGATGGCCGAGGCAAATCCCAAAAACCGGCAGTTTCCCCACGATCTGCTTCACATTATCTTTGGCATATTCCAAGGCAGCAGGGTCTCCCGGGCCATTCGAAAGAAAGACTCCGTCGGGGTTTTTTGCGAGAACCTCTGCGGCAGGCGTTTCCGCCGGAACCACTTCCACGGAAAATCCCGTTTGACGCAGGGAACGCAAAATATTTTGTTTCATCCCAAAATCATAAGCAACAATCCGGCGTTCAGTTTTTGGGGGTGGCTGGAAAAGATTTCCGATTTCGTCTTTGTCACCAACCGCCGAGCGGGGATTTTCCGGGATCCACTTACCGCTTAATCCCCCGGATGCATCCCAATCGAAGCTCTCCGGAACGGTGACTTCTTTGACAAAATCCACGCCTTCATAAGCCGCCGATTTGGCGCGGGCCACCGCCCGTTCAGGACCTTCCGAAGCCGGTGCAATGCAGGCCCGCATCGCACCCGCCGTGCGCAGCTTTTTGGTCAGCGCCCTCGTGTCAATGCCTTGAATCCCAACCACCCCATGCTCCAGCAGCCAATCCGAAAGGGAGCCTGTCGCCCGCCAACTGCTTGTCACTGGACTGAGTTCCTCAATCACAAATCCGCGCACCTGAGGGATCGCGCTCTCGACATCCAACGCGTTGATACCCGTGTTGCCAATCAGAGGATAGGTCATCACCACGATTTGGCCGCGATACGACGGATCACTCAGGATCTCCTGGTAGCCGGTCATCGACGTGTTGAAACAGATCTCCCCATCATTTGGAGGTGGTGCCCCAAACGATTCGCCGCGGTAAATTGTTCCGTCCTCCAGTGCCAGCAATGCCTTCATCGTGTCATCACACTAGCGGAAGGGAAGGGGGTGTCCGCAAGCTTGGATATTCATTGGGCTTCGTTCTCGAGCTTTGCGAGGAGGTCCGGGATCTGCGCAAGGCCCGTGATGGTGGCTGCGGGTTCCACATCTGCATGCTCCTCAGCACCCGCCACCTGGATCCAAACGGGAAGGATGCCAGCATTGCGTGCTCCGGCGATATCTCTCTCCAAGCTGTTCCCGACCATCACCGCCTCAGCGGCCGCAACTCCCAGCTCCTGAAGAAGAATTTCAAAAATCTCCGGCCGGGGTTTCCCAATCCCGTGCTCACCGGAGACAGCCACCGCGTCAAAATGAAGTCCCAGACCGCTGGCCGCGAGTTTTTCCCGCTGGAGATCCGGAGCGCCATTTGTCAGAAGCCCCAGTTTATACTTCGATTTTAAACGGACCAAAACCTCCAATGCATCGGGCAGAAGCCGCTGCGACTTGCGGCGGCTCGAGGAGAAATGCTCTGCAAGTTCCTCCCCGCCATCGGAATGATCCAACAACTGTTCCCGGAGCGCCGCATCAAAGACCTGCCTGCGGAATGGGTGCGCCCACTCCCGAAGCTGTGTGAGTTCTGTGGAATCCCCGGAGAAATTCCCCCACAAACACTCAAAAGCACTGATGCCAATGGCCCGGCAATAGGCATAACTCGGGCCCGCCGCCCAAAGCCGACGCGCTTCCTCGGCTGCCACCCGGTGAAAACGTTTGGTGTCCGCTCCATGGATCGTCCCCGCCAACTCAGCTGTCGAAGCAAGGGCCTCCTTGGAAACCGCTTCATCCACCACCAATGTGTCATCCAAATCAAACAGGAGAGCTCGAATATGCATAAGCAGGAGAAGTGAACGAATCTGCGGCCCGATGGCAACGGCGAAATGGAAAATCTTTGCCTGCCATCCGTTTTTCTGACGCTTCCATAAAAAAATGACAAAAAGGGCTTGCCAGCCAATTTTTTCCCTCTACTGTTTCACCTCCAACTTATGGCAAAAAAAGGATGGTTAGAACGTGACGCTCGCAAGCGTCGGACTGTTGCGAAATTCGCGGAGCTTCGTGCCGAACTCAAGGCAAAGAAAGACTACGCTTCACTTTCGCAGCTCCCTCGCGACGCCAGCCCGTCCCGGCTCGTCAACCGCTGCGTCGTCAGCGGTCGTCGCCGCGCCTTCATGCGCCGCTTCAAAATTTCCCGTATCACCTTCCGTGAGCTTGCTTCTTCAGGAATGATTCCTGGAGTCACCAAGTCTAGTTGGTAATAGCTGGTAACAGTTGTTAACGCTGGGAAGATCAATTTCCGACCGCTTCCCCTTCCGGGATCCCAGAGATTTTATTTTTCGGCTGAGCCTGACACTGTTGGTCTCCTCCGAACTGCTCTGACCATGCCCATCTACGAATACGAAATCCTCGACGGAGATTCCTGTAAAGCCTGCGGAGGAAAATTCGAGCTTCGCCGCCCTCTGGACCGCCCCGAGCTCAAAGCCTGTCCCTTGTGCAAAAAGGCCGTTCGTAAAGTTATCACCGCTCCCAGCACCCCCAAAATTTCAAAACCTCTCTCCGTCTCTGACGCCAAAAAAGCCGGCTTCAGTGTCCTCAAGCGCCGGGATAAAGGTGTTTACGAAAGACTCTGAGGGGAGTCATTTCGCGATGGGCTGAAGCCCGGTGCGATGATGGTTTTCCCAATTTTCGCAGCTGCGGGCAGCGCATTCACTGATGGCAATGGGGTGGTAGTCGCAAATGCCGCTGCGCAAAGAATCGTTCAGTCGGTCTTTCCAGAAGGGCGGGATGGCTTGCGCTCCATTGAAGGCTCCCAAGATTGACCCAACCGTGGCACCATTGCAGTCGGTATCCCAGCCGCCCATGACGGCCAAAGTCACTCCGGCTTCAAAGTTCCCCTTGGACAGCAAAAGTGCGGCCGCGCAGAGAGCGGCGTTATTGATGGTGTGAACCGGGTGATAGTGCCCAAACCGCCGCTCGAGTTCATCGAAAATTGCTTCAAAGTCCGAGAATTGCGCGTTTTGGCAGAGAGTCCTTGTTTGTGTGATGGCATCATACAATCGGGAAGTGGCCGGAATTTCTGCGAGCCCTGCCTCAACAACCGCATGGACGTCCTTCCTAACGAAAGCGGCAGCAATCATCGCTGAGCAGAACATGGCACCGTAAATGCCATTTTTAACATGAGAGAGCCGGGCATCCCGGTAGGCAAGTTCTGCAGCCAACTCTGGCTGGCCCGCAGCTGCATAACCATAGGCATCAATACGGATCTGGGCGCCAATCCATTCACGGTAGGGGTTCAAGCGGGTGGCAATTGTTGACCAGAGTTCCGGGGAGGGAGGGCCCTGCGTTGCGGCTTGATGGAAATCGCAGATATCGACCAAATTTCGGTAGGCCTGGCTTTCTGCGGTGCAGACCTTGTTGTAGCCCAGATATTCCATCCATGCCCAGGCCACATGCCACGTGTCGAAGCTGGTTCCCTGTGCCCGAAGGATTGTCTGCCCCAGAACAGTGTACCGAATATCATCATCCGTTTCCATGTAACCAATGCGCTCCCGGGTGGATTCCGGTGCGAGCACCTTCCCGGTTTCCTCTTCCGCTGGAGAGTGGGCGGGAAAATAATCCCGCAAAGGCCACTCTGATGGGGATATGGCCTGCAGGTAGCGCTTCTGCCTCTGACGTGAAGAGAGTCCTTGGAGCGGATCCATAAACATTTCGACAGGTTTTCCCAATGCACATCCCACACATCTTCCCAGCCAAGCCCCCAGCATCCGATCTGGAAGATTTTCTGGAATCCCCACCGGTCCGCGCTCCGGGCGAGCGCTCCTCAGCTCTCGAATGGCACCCAGATCATCAGGTTCCTGAAATGGGAAATCCGGCCGGATCGGGACTTCGAAATGACGCGCATGAATCGCCTCAAGGCGTGGTAAATCAGTGGGACTCTCAGCCGCCTCCGCGCGAAGCGCCTCAATCGCAGCAGGATCACGGCCTTCCTCGAGGCTTTGAGTATATTCTGCTTCCAACAAACTAGGGTGATCGTGCCAGCCGGGCATAGTTTCAGTGTTTTAGGGGACCAATTTGTGAACGATCCCAAAAATTACCATGGCAAAACATCATGACAACAACAAATGCGACAACTCTTTTGCCGGTCTGCTCTCTTCTCTGAAGAATTTTGAAAAAATCTTCAGGACAGGGAAAACAAAATTCCGTGATTTTGTGAATCATCATTGTTTTGGGAATTTGCTGCAATGGGAGACAGGCCTCTGACAAGATTTGGATACGTGTTCCGCGTTTTCGATATCCGACCCCAGATTTCCCCGTGCGGGAGGAGGTTTTTTCATGGATAATTTATTGTTGAATCTCAGGCCGCAGCCGCTATTCTGTCCCATCCTGTAAGGGGTCTTAGCTCAGTTGGTAGAGCGCCTCAATGGCATTGAGGAGGTCAGCGGTTCGATCCCGCTAGGCTCCATTTTTTCCTCCTCGAGAATTGTTTCTGGGCTCTCCACCAAACCATGCCCCAAGCCATCCAGAGACTGTGGCAACAACAACCCGGGCCGCACTAAAGATGGTGGATCTGGTTCTTCCAGCCCGAGATCTCTCCACCTGCGGCTTGCCTTCTGAATTTGCCCGAGATGTTTCTCGCGCCAACGCTCTTGCCGAAACGCCAATCCTGACATAATCTCTCCTCCTCATGTTTTCTAGGCTATCGGACAAACTCCAGGGGGTGCTCAAGGACCTTCGGGGTCATGGCAAGATCAGCGAGCAGAACGTCTCGGATGCCATGCGCGAAATCCGGATGGCTCTGCTCGAAGCGGATGTGCACTTTGATGTCGCGAAGGCCTTTATCGCAAGAGTCCGCGAGAAGTCCCTGGGAGAAGATGTTTTGCTTTCTGTCACTCCCGGCCAACAAATTGTTAAAATTTTTCATGATGAGTTGTGCACTCTTCTTGGGGGGGATGCAGCGCCCCTTGCTTCGGCACGACCTCTCAAGATTCTGATTGTGGGTCTGAATGGAGCCGGAAAAACAACGTCCTCCGCCAAACTAGCCCGTTTATTGAAAGCTCAAGGCCGGCAACCCCGCCTCATTGCCTGCGATCTGCACCGCCCAGCCGCCATCGCGCAGCTGGCGCAGCTGGCTGAGCAGGTTGGAGTGCCGGTTTTCTGTCCGCAACCAGGAGAGACCGATGTCCTCAAGGTTGTCAAAGAAGGTGATCTCTGGGCGTCTGAGGGGGGCGGGGATGTTCATATTTTTGACACCGCTGGCCGCCAGGAAATCGATGAACCCCTCGTCGCAGAATTGGCGAAGGTTCGCAATTTTCTCTCTCCGCATGAGGTTCTTCTCGTTTGTGACGCCGCCACCGGCCAGCAGGCGGTTAGTGTGGCCGAACATTTTCACTCCGCTCTTGGCCTCACAGGCATCATCCTCACCAAATTGGATGGTGACGCCCGCGGTGGGGCTGCCCTCTCTCTGAGGGAAGTCACTAAACAACCCATCAAATTTGCTGGTGTTGGTGAGAAACCTGACCAGTTTGAGCCGTTTTATCCGGACCGCCTTGCTGGCCGGATTCTGGGCATGGGGGATGTGGTCGGCTTGGTGGAAAAAGCCGCCGAAGCCATCACCGAGGAGGATGCCAAGCGCCTGGAGGCCAAAATGCGCAATGCTTCCTTCGACCTCGAGGATTTCTTGGAGCAGTTCAAAATGATCCGCCGCATGGGACCCCTTGAAAATCTGCTTGGCATGATCCCAGGAATGGATAAACTCCCCAATTCCTCGATCGACGAGAAGCAACTCAAGCGGGTGGAAGCAATTATCCTCTCCATGACA
>JBGTAR010000094.1:0-6674 GCA_041749815.1 Terrimicrobiaceae bacterium | reverse complement strand
CATCCTTCGTCACATCGCCCTCAACGTGCTCAAAAATGACTCCACCAAAAAGCGAGGCATCAAGGGCAAACAGAAAAATGCTTCATGGGATCACTCCTATCTCCTTTACCTACTCGGATTTTAATGCGTTTGCCCTGCCTCTCTTCCTCTGGAAGGTTGCCTTCCAGAAGAATGTCTGCAAAACCAATGATGCTGTTCATTGGAGTGCGGATTTCGTGGCTCATCATGGCCAGGAAATTGCGTTTGGCTTTTTCCGCGGCTTGCGAGGTTCGTGTGAGTTTTTTCTCGTTTTCCAAGGCCTCGGCCAGCTTGTCTTCCATGGCTTTCCGGGCTGTGATATCCAGAAGAACACCACTCATTCGTGCGGGTCGACCGTCTTTGTTGAGCTCAGAAATTCGTGCCCGCACGAGGACCCATCGGTAGGAGCCATCCTTGGCTCTCATTCGATACTCGGCCTCAAAGAGCTCGCGCTCACCATTGAAGTAGGAATTTTTGGTGAGTTGGATTGCCTTGAGATCCTCTTCAGGAATCAGCGACTTCCAAAACCCCGGCGAGGCTCGAATTTCTTTTGGCTGATACCCGAGTGCCCCAGCCCAGTGTTCATCCAACACCATTTCATCTGACTCTGCCTGCCAATCTGCAAGACTCATGCCAGCCCCCCAAAAGGCCACTTCCAATCGTTCGCGGCTTTCCGTGAGTGCCATCGCCGCTTCGCGTGATTCGGTGATATCCTGAAAGGTCCCGACGATCCGCTTCAACGCCCCGGTTCCCGTGTCATACTCCGGTTCACCAATGGCTCGAATCCAGAGTGCTCGGCCTTCAGCATCCCGGAAATCGGTTTCAAAATCGAAGGAACGTCCTTCGATACCACAGGCCTCGACGGCCTGAACGACTTTCCGGCGCGAGGCGGGAGGGTAGAAGGAGAGGGCACTCTCCAGATCGGGCTGATAATTTTCCGGCACAGCGTGAATCCTTCGGACTTCTGGACTCCAATACAGCGCTCGCTCGGGCATTGACAGAGACCACCCACCCACCTTGCTCATTTTCGCAGCAAGCCGCAGGGCACTTTCACTCGACCGCAGCGCCTCCTCATCTTGCCTCCGGCGTGTCACATCCGCAAATGACACCACAGCACCGTCGCCAAGTTGGGTGGCACGCAGAAAAAACCAACGCGTGGATCCCTCTTGCTCAATGGCGAATTCCCGGGACGAGGCGATCCCATGCAGGGTCACCTCCTCCACCCATGCTGCAAGTTCATCAATGACTTCTCTCCCACCGGGTTTCAGAAGTTGGACTCCCGCACGATTGGAGCGAACAACCCGGAAGCCTTGAACTTCACCGCCTGGCTTGCGACAAGCTTCCAGCGCGATGATTCCATGCATTGACGATTTGAAGACTTTGTCAATTTGGTCCCGCACATGAGCCAACCGCTGAAATGCCAGTGTTGCAGCAAAGGACGCAGGAACCAGCAACACCATGGCAACAGCACTCACCAGCCAGATCCCGCTTTGCTTCTCGCTGATCGCGGATGAAATGGCCGCTTTGGAAATTTTTGAGATAATTTTCCAATGCAAACGCTGGGGATTCATGAGGCGAAGGCTGGGATTGTGATGGCTGGGGCTGCTGCCAATGGACTGCAGACTTCTGATACAATAGACGTCTCCATTAACTTCCATCCATTGCGCATTTGTCCCATCGGCAAGAAGGGGGGCGAGTTGGCGTGGCAAACCAGATGGCCATTCACGCGTCATGGTCCATTCCCCTTTGTTCTGCGAGAAAATTGTCCAACCTTCGGTCGGACTCATCACCGCCTTAAAATCTCCCTGTGCACCCACGGCCCCAATCTCACGAAGCAGGGCATCAAAGTGATAGGTCAGCAGAACTCCCCCGATCGAATTTCCCCCGGGATGCGAGAAGCGGGCCCCCAAATGCATAAAGACTTCATCCTGATTCCCATTCCCTTTGGAGGAAAATTCTTCAACATCGGATAGATAAACGTCAAGTGCACCGTCTTGAAGAATCCGGGCCACAGCAGCTTTTCCCAAGGGAGTCATGAAATCCAAACCTTCCCTCGCTGCAGCCAACTCACGATCATTGGAACTTTGCAGGGCGACCTTGCCAGATTCATCAAAGACGGTGACTCCCTGGTAAAAAGAAGAAGCCTCCACAAAGGCCTTCAACATGTGTTGGAAGGATTCCTGAATGCTTTGATCACCGGATGTTGTCCCGATTCCCCGGTTTTTCCCGACGGATGTCAGAAAATGAAGATCATTGATTCGTTCGGTCAGCCGTTTGGTGATGAGTTGGGTGTCACGACCCATTGCCTCCATCTTGATGGTGGCGGCTTCTTGGATAACCTGGCGGCTCAAAATCGCACCGGCGACCAGGGCGGCGATCCCAATCAAGGCAGCTGTGCCAGCGGCGATCAGCAGGGCAAGGAACCAATCGCGTGTATGGGCAGGCAGTGCCATGCCAAATGATAGCTTGGAAATTGTTTTTGGAAAGTAAGTTCCTTATACGTATACGTCATCTGAATCGGAAGGGATGCCCGATAATCTCTGGAATCGATTGGAGGCATGCGGAGGTCGACAGGAGGCAGATGGTCGCTCTCGCCCATCCTGCTGGCACTAATGTGTCACCATCACAACCCGGCCATCACCGTACAGACGGTTGCTGCGGCCAAAGTGAACGGGATCCAGGTCCCGGAGCACCGTGATTCTTCCTATCGGCCTGGCGACAAGGCCTCTGCGGCGGGAAAGAACCTTTGGGGACACACTTTGTTCGCCATCGATGCGGGGAATCCACTCGTAGCTGTTTCCTGTGGAGGCGAAGCGATTGTTCATTTTGACGTCTGCCGGGCAGCGAACGCCGGTTTCTGAAATGCCGTATGGTCCAAAAGCTTCGAGCATTGTCACTGGCTCCGCATCAGCGGGTAGCTCGTCATCCTCTTCATAGACCGTGTAAGGCGGAGGGTTGTTGATGAACGGGAGTCGGCCGTCATTATCGCTCACATAGCTGTTCACGGCCACTCCAAGACTCCGAAGATTGCCGAGACAGGCCGTGCTGCGTGCTCTCTCGAGTGTCCTTGAGAATTCAGGGGCCGCAAGGACGCCAAGCATGGCAATGATGGAGAGGACGACCAGCAGCTCAATCAAAGTGAAAGCCCGCTTATGCTGATGTGAGGAGGGTGGGATCATTGTGCGGAGTTTTGAGCCTGTTGCTTGCGCTCAAAATATCGGCGATACCTTTGGCTGCGCTGTTCGGGAGATCGTTTATCGTCCCTTGCGGCCATGCGATCAGCCATACGCTCCTGGACCTCCGGGCGTTCCATCATTTCCTCAATCTTGGCCCGCCTCTCCTCCTCCGGCAAAGCGCGGACCTGCTGCCAAAAAGCCCTCATTTCATCAAAGTCCTTGCGAGCCTCTTGTTGTTCTTCCTTTGGCAGAAGAGCGATCTGCGCTTGCATCCTTTCCGCCATCCACTCGGGGTTTGGACGCGGCCGGTTGCCCGCATTGCGCTCGCCCCCTTCCCCTCGTTCGGGACCCGGTGCTTCGGCGTTAGGGTTTCTGGGCCCTCGTACCCGGATCAACACCACTTCTTGAACTTGCCCCTTGGCCACTGATGCGAGGCGTTTTGCGACACCGGAAGCTTCACCCGCTTTGGGGAGGCTGGCCACTACCGGATTCCAATCTTCGGGAGCGGCAAAGGAGACTCCAGTCTTCTGCGAGGCTTGATCCAATAGAGCGTGAAGCGAGCGGTCCTCCATGGCAGTGGGTTTGAAAACAACTCTGCGGAGGTCAGGAACAGCATCTCCTTGGGGCATCATCCCACCACCGAATCCTGAGCCAAACATTTTCCACCCCTCCGCCCGATCCGAGGCAGTAATTGCAGCAACCCCCGCACGAGCCTGGGATTTGTCAGGAGCCAACACGTATGCCAATCGCATACTTCCATCCAGCCTGACAGAAAGCGTGTCCAGCACTTCAAAAACGGGGGCGCTTTTTGCCTGGAGTGTCACTTTCGTCTCCAAATCCGCATTGGTCGCAATCTTTACCCGGCTTTGACGCTCAATCGAGGCAACAACCTTCGAGAGGGGAGCATCCACAAAATTGACAGTGACCAATCCCCATCCCGCAACCCAGCGCCAAGCAATGGTTGAGGCCAAAACCAAAGCCACAACAACCAAAATAACAAAACGTTTGTTCATTCCCTAAGAACCCCACAAATCGGCAAAAGTCGCGGAAAACGAAATATTTTCCGTCATCCTCCCCTGACTGGCTATTCCCCTGATGGTTGTCCTTGATCAGCCACCGTCTGAAGCCTGTTCCTAGCTCTGCCAGGAAGGCATTTTTTTACGTCGCGTCGGGAAGAATTTCTTTTGTCAGGCGTTGAATGCCGTCGCGTGCGAACTCGCTCGGCGGATATTCCTTCTGGGCTTTCAGATACCAAGCCAAGCTGGAGCCCGGCTGGTTTTTGCTCTCCAGATTTTGGGCTTCGCGAAGAGCTCTCACAAAATCGGCCGCCCGGGTGGTGAGATCGGATCGGAGTTGGTTCAGTTTGTTGTCATCTGGATTCTCTTTGAATGCCCGCTCGGCACTCTCCCAAGCGCCGGCGTAGTCGCCACGTTTTTCGATTTCCTGGGATCGGATGATGGCGGCTTCCACGCTGGACATGTTGTCGAGGACCTGGCGGAGTTGCTCTTGCCGTTCAGGGTGCATGGCTGTGGCCGCGATGAAACGCATGCGGTCATCAAAGATCTGACGGTAATTTTTCTGGCCCAGAAGTTGATCGAAATCCAGCAGGGCCCGTCCCTGGACATCGGCTTGGGAAAAAATTTGGCCGCTCACTTCCGCGAGGGCGGGATTTCTGGGCCAGATCTCGGTTGCCTCGCGGAGTTCGGTCTCCAGGACCTCTCGATCCCCGCTCACGGCTGCATTCCGGGCTTTGGCAATGTGCATGGCCGACACGGTTTTTGCCGTCTCGATGGCTGCCATTGGCTTCGAACTGTCAAAGTCCTTGGCCGATTCTGCCAGCTCGGTGACAATTGTTTCTGCCAAGGCATAGTCTTTCACTTCGATGGCACTGATGAGTTTGTTGGTGGCTTGAGCAAATGCGAGGGCCTGCCGTTTATCATCTCGGTCCAGTGTTCGGACTTCGGGAAGGTATTCCCCGATCAGAAAGGTCTCGGCCAGTCGTTTGGTGGCGCTTTCCAATTCCTTTTTTTCAAGAAGGAAGCGGAACGCCGCAACGCCCTCACGCACGTCGCGCATCACCTCATTGGCCATGGAGTCAATCGTTCCGAGGGTTGGCGGTAACCCGGTGGTTTTGGAAAACAGGTTTTTGGCATCGTCCCCAACCCGTAACTGGCTGTCACCATCCGCAAAAATGCTCCGGTAAAAGCGCGTTCCAATCACGACATGTTGAAAACGCCGCTGAAGAAACAACTGTACCAACAGTGCTTGAAACTCGATCTTGACCTGCAACTCCGCCACCTCGCTTTTGAGCTGGTTCGCTTTTAGCAGGCCGTTAATCTCGGCCAGTCGGGTCAGGATGGGCTGCATCTCCATGTCCCGCTTCAGGTTTGTCGATTTTTGGGCCTCCGAATTTGCGGTATCATTGGTGCCACCCGAACGCCCGGGCTCCAGCGCATTACCCTGGGCGGTGACCTTGGCATTCCACTCCAATCGTTTGCGTTCGTCCTCCAGACCTCTGTTGGCGGCCACCAAACGGTCTTTGCTGCGCCGCGCAAGCCATGACGAATACACCTGATTGGCGATGGCATCACACAAATTGGCGTCCACATCGAAAGCCGAGGCCTTGGGAAGCAACTGAAAGGCCTCATCTGTTGACGTGGGAGTGATTTGGTTCGGAGCCATTTTGTCCATGATGGACTCGATGATGGCCTGGTATTCCTTGTCCGAAGCATCGTCAGATCCGGGGGCGCTCAAGAACTTTTCGAAACGGGCCTGAAACATCCGGTTGTTGTTGATGTTCCAGTTCCTGCCATCCCAAGTCACAATTTCACTTCCGGGGTCCAGCACGGGAACATCGCCTCCCAAAAACGAGGACTGTGATCCGCCCGCCGGGGCGGAAGCCGCTTGAGCAGGCGCTGCTGCGGGCGAGGGGGGAGTCTCCATCGTTCCCGGGGCTTGCGAAAGCGCGGGATGGAGCGGGATCAGGAGGGCAATCAGACAAAATGGCTTCATGATTTTGTGAGGTTCTTGGTCTTCAAGATACCATTTTCATCAACCTCCAGCAGAAAAATAAATTTTTGGCCCTTTTGGATGTTGATTTGGTTAAATTCGGTGGTGACAAGCACCGGCAGGACTTCCTGGCCATCATTGACACCAACGGCAATCAGTCGCCCTGTGGTGGGCGACCACGCCAGCGAGTTAACGACCTCCCCGTCGATTCGGTAAATGTTTCCGCGGAGGCTGTTGGCGTTCTCCAAATACGAGCGAACTTCCAGTTCGGGAACCGTGCGGTAGGGGTTCGAATCCCCGGAAAAAAGAAAAACCGCGCCGAGGAAAGCGGCAGCAACAAGAACGATCGCAAGAACGAGCCAAAGTCCGGCGAGGGGACGACTAGATTTTCGGGCCATCAGAGTTCCTTAACTCCTTCCCGCCGATTGGGCAAGGAATGAGGTGAAGGGAAAGCAGTTTGCCTTTCGGTGC
>JBGTAR010000093.1:0-2863 GCA_041749815.1 Terrimicrobiaceae bacterium | reverse complement strand
GCCCGCCGACTTCTCTCTTCTCATGCGACGGTCGGCGAGGGACCGCCGACCCTACCAGCAGAGGGGCGCTTCGCGCTTGCGCCAGCTCGTTTCTTCCCGGGTAGGGCGAGGCAGTCCCTTGCCCGCCGACATCCTCTTCTAGCGACGGCCGGCGAGGGACCGCCAGCCCTACCAGCAAAAGGGGCGCTTCGCGCTTGCGCCAACTCATCCTTTCCGGGGTAGGGCGCGGCAGCCCCTTGCCCGCCGACTTCTTCTCTGCACATGCGACGGACCCCTTTGCTAAAGCTTCGGAGGAGAATTTGACGAGGGACGTGTCCTCCATAGCCAGGCGAAGGAGGACCGCCGACCCTACCACCATTGGAGCGCTTCGCGCATGCGCCAGCTTGACCTCAACCCTATCTTCGAAATGCGGGCAATTCCCCGCTGATAAACACATGCGGCCAATCCTGCCAGTCTTTCACCAAGCCTGCCCGCACGGGGTTGTTTAGTATATAGTTGGCCTTATCGTGATAGGACTCCTCGCGCCTCAAGCGGTGCTCAAAAAAATCGCGTTGCCATGGAATTCGCGCATTCCGGGATGTCCAATGCTTCCAATTTCTTACTGTTCCATCCAAAGCAGCAGGAAAGCTGGCAATAAAATGCAGGTGGTCCGGCATCACCACAGCAAGATGGACCCACCACTTGCCTTGTTGATTGTAAAAATCAATCGCAGCAAAGATCTTCTCCGGCACACCCTTCTGCAATAAAGGATCTTCTTGCCGCTCTTGGCAACAGATCGTGACAAAATACAATTCTTGTTGGGGATCAACGTGCAGGGGCACCTGATGGGGAAGCGATTTTCGTCCACTTTCCATGGTTGATTTCCTGTCATGATCAGCTTTTTCGTTCAAGCACATTTATGATTTCGTAGTTAGCGAACCACCGACAGGGCGCTTCGCGCTCGCGCAAGCTCGTTTCTTCCCGGGTAGGGCGCAGCAGTCCCTTGCCCGCCGACTTCCTTCTCTTCACATGCGACGGTCCCCATTCGCTAAAGCTTCGGAGGAGAACTCGTCGAGGGACATGTCCTCCTTAGCCTTGGCGAAGGAGGATCGCCGATCCTACCAGCAAAGGGGGCGCTTCGCGCTTGCTCGGGGGATTTTGCGGACACACACTCAGGGGCGTGAAAGTTCTGCGCTCCAAATTCGTTCTGCCGATGGCCTCACCGCCCATCGAGGATGGGGCGGTTGTGCTGGAGGGGAGTCGCATTATAGAGGTTGGCCGGTGGGCGGATTTCGAAACCGTGGACTCCATCGATCTCGGTGACTCGATTCTTATGCCGGGCTTGATCAATGCTCATTGTCATTTGGATTATACCTGTCTGCGTGGTGCCATCCTGCCACCGGGAAGTTTTGCGTCATGGATCTCCCGTATCAATGACCTCAAACGCACGCTGACCGATGATGACTACCTGGCCTCCGTGCAGCAGGGTTTGCATGAGTCCATTCGTTCCGGGACCACCACGATCTTCAACATTGAGTCGTTTCCGGAGATTCTCCTCCAACTCAAACGCCCGGCAATCCGCGTTTGGTGGTTCCTGGAGTTGCTGGACATTCGAAGCCGCATCGGTACCGAGGAACTGATTGCCGGGGCCCTGACCCTGCTGGATCAGCCCAAGGACTGGTTGGGTGGCCCTGGACTTTCTCCCCATGCTCCCTTCACAACCTCCCAAAGCCTTTATCGCCTGGCTTCCGAATGTGCGACCTTCCGTCAGGTTCCTGTCATGACCCATCTCGCTGAGACGCAGGAGGAATTTGATTTTTTTGTCCATGGCAGCGGTCCACTCCATGAGTTCCTCACCAAGTTGGGACGCGACATGTCGGACCTTGATGGACAATCGCCCGTTGCCCGCCTTTTTCAGGCCGGCGTGCTTCCCAAGGGAGCCATCCTAACCCATATGAATGCCCTCACCGATTCCGACTGGGACCTTCTTTCAGCCCGGGTTGATGAATTCTCAGTCGTCCACTGCCCACGGTGTCATTCCTATTTCGGACGGCCGGCGTTTCCCATCAACCGCTTCCTCGAAACCGGGATCAATCTATGCCTCGGTACGGATAGTCTGGCCAGTAATTGGTCCCTGGACCTGTTTGCAGAGATGCGTCATCTCCGGGAAATTCACCCCTCTCTCTCCCCCGAAACCGTTCTCCACATGGTCACCCTCGCTCCCGCCAAGGCGATTGGTCAAGAGGGCCTCCTTGGTGAGATTACGCAGGGAGCTTATGCGGATCTGATTGCTCTGCCTTGTAGTGGCAATCATGACAACCTCTACAGCGCCGTGATAGAAACAACGGCCCGGCCCCATTGGGTCATGGTTAATGGGGAGGTTTTGGAAGAATTTTTAACCACGGAGTGCACGGAACACACGGAGTGGAGGGAGTAGGAGCGGAATCTCCCTTCTTATTCTGTGTTCTCTGTGCATTCTGTGGTCAATCTCCGGTCTTCTGCTCGGCTGAGGAAGATTTTTTTACCACGGACTGCACGGAATGCACGGAGTGAAAGCGGTAGGAGTCGGGCCTCATTTCTTACTTTGTGTACTCTGTGCTTTCTGTGGTCAACCTCCGCTCTTCTGCTCGGCTGAGGGAGATTTTTGACCACGGACTGCACGGAGTACACGGAGTGGGGAGCAATAGGAGTCAGGCTTTTTTTCTTGCTCTCCATTCTGTGGTTAAATTTTATTGCGATTCAGTGGAGGTGCGTTCGGCCCGGCGGAAGGCTTCCATCTCGCGCTTGAGTGGTTCCCAATAGATGCGGTCTTTTTCCTGTTCCGCGCGGACTTCAGCGTCCAGGGCTTCCCGAAGGCGGGGGAGATCTTGGGAGATCGCCAACG
>JBGTAR010000092.1:0-15941 GCA_041749815.1 Terrimicrobiaceae bacterium | reverse complement strand
GTGCTGCCGGGGTTGCCGTTCGCGATCTCGCCAAAAAATTCAAAATGAAACCACAAAACATCCACGTCTGGTTCAGCAGCACAGGAAGAAATATTCCTGAAATTGAACGCCTCGGGGAAGGCCGTTACCGGATCTCCTGATCGACAGACGGATTTATCCTCTGACTCAAAAACCTCCGAAAGTTGATTCTTTCGGAGGTTTTTTGTTGGGTTTAACTTAAGGTGTCAGCCCGGCTTCCGTGGTGAAGGATTCCTTCAGCCACCCCATCCGCATAACGTTGCGATGCCACATGCCCTCCCGCCTCACGAACGGCCGTCTGAACCGCCGGGATTGCGTTGGATGGGCATGCCAGCATGGCTGCGCGCTGCAAGGATAACATGGGCAAGTCATTGAGATGGTCACCCGCACAAAAGACATGATCCCTGAGGATTCCCTCCAGCCTGCAAAGTTCGGAAAGCGCCGTTCCTTTGTCATAGTCGGAATGACAAAATCTCAGGTAGATTGTGTTCCGCTGAAAAGAAAAATTAGGAACAACCTTTGCAATCTCAAGGATCTCATTGGCGACACGTTCCATTTGCTGCTCGGTGGATGTGATCAGGCCGACTGGCAGACTGTTTTCGTGAATGATTTGTGACCCCTCATGGAACCCGACAAGTTTTTGAATTTCGACAAGCAGGCCTTTGCTCTGCTCGAAAAGTTCCTCGTGTCGGCTTTCACACAGTCGATTCCACTCCCCATGGTTCTCCCACTCACCGCTTGAACACCGCCGGAAAACCTCACGCTCATTCGTGAGCAAAAAATCCGGGGCAGAGGGCGCCCCAAATCGCTCAATTCCCTCCCTGGCATGTTGCATTCCCCGACCGGTGTTGATGGCCCAGAGGCCGCCACTTTTCTTGTATTCGGTCAACACCTCTGCAAAAACACCACTGCACGTACCATCCGAGGAGAACCCCACAAGGGTGCCGTCAAAGTCCGTGCTGAGCAGGTGCAGATGTTTCATGAGCCGCAAAAATGACACAGGAAACACTCACGGGCAACTGTTCGCAATTTTGTATGTTGAGCCACCGCCCAGTTCGGCATAGGATAGCCATCCATTTAACGACCCCATGAAATCAGCCTACGAACTCGCCATGAGCCGCCTTGAGAAGGAAAAACCCATCGCCAAGGTGAGCGAAAAAACCAAAACCTTGCTGGCAGAAATTGACTCGGAGTTCGATGCCCGGATTGCAGAAAAGAAGCTGTTTTTGGACGGTGAAATTTCCAAATCCCTCAGCGATCCGGAAGCCACCAACGAGCTAAAGCGACAGTTGTCCTTGGAAATTGCAAGGCTGGAAGAAAAACGCGAAGATAAAAAAGACAAGCTTCGCAAGGACGTTGAAGCCTGACATTTTTTGAAGAATTTATTTTTGCAAACCGTCCGTTCACCCTCCTTGACAGCCAACCCGCGTTTTTGGAGTGGCGAAATGTCACGGTTCGCGGATAGTATCCTACCCTTTCACTTTATGAAGAGTCCCCTGAAATATCTACTCCCCCTCCTTGTGACCCTTGCGATGTGTGCTTCTGCAGCCAAGGCGCAATCTCCCGGCGCCGCGGATGCAAACAATGCAGCATATGCTCTCTTCTCCGCTGGGAATTACGAGGAGGCCGCCAAGGCCTACGAAAAACTTCTCAAAGATTACCCCACTGATCTGGTTGTGGGCATTGGTCAGATTCAACTCGCCTTTGCGTATTATTTCTTGGGGCGCTTCGATGACGCATCCGCGATCCTTGCCAAAGCGACCTCGGGACCTCCGCTACCTGCAGAGCTCCAGCAGGTGGCAGATGGGTTGCTGCCACAGATCCTTTCGGCCAAAGCAGCAGCCTTGCCTGCGACTGACCCAAAACGCAAAACGACTTTTGAGCAGGCAATTGCCAAGTTCACCGAGTTCATCGCCAAATACCCCACCGCCCCCGATCTCGAAAGTGTGATTTACAGCCGGGCAGTGGCAAACTACCAAATCGAAAAATATGACGAAGTCGTCAAAGACGCCGAGCTCAACATTCAGAAATTCCCTCAAACGGCGACGATCCCCCAAACCAAAAATCTGCTTGCCATCGCCCTTGCGACCCAAGGAAGTCTTGAGCTTGCAAAAAGTGGCGACAAGGCGAAAGCCTTTGCTCTTTACAAACGTGCGGCCGACCTCCTGAGGGATATCATCCAGGACCGTCGGGACATTGCCCTTTACAACGAGGCGAATTTCCAACTCGCCGAGATTCTCTTCAATCAGGCGGGTTTCAGTGATGAAGCAGAACGTCCTGCCCTGTACCAAGAAGCCCTTGCTGCTTATCGTGCCATTGCCCCCAAGGAAGAAATCCTTGCTCTGCAGCAGGATCGGGTCGCGGCATTTCCGGATCGCCGCCGCGAGGCTCTTCAGCAACGCAATCAAGCTCTCCTCAAACAGCTGGAGCGCGAAAACCTGCGTGAGCTCACCAAGCTGGAAGAACTCAAAAATAAACCGGACCAAGTCGCCAGTGCCCTCCTCAAAATGGGAGAAATCTTTTATCAGCAGGGAAATCTCAACGCCGCGAGGACCCTCTTGCGGCATGTCACCCCGTTCCTGAATACCGATGATGAAAAGAAGCGGGAGCTATATTTTCGGACGATGACCTATGGCTTGCAGGGCAACTCCGATTTTGCACTCTCCGGTTACAACGAGTTTCAATCCAGTTTCAAAGGAGATCCGCTTGCAGACAATCTTCCTGTCACCATGGGAACCATGTTGCTCGGCCAAAATAAGCCCGAGGATGCGATTCGCTATTTCAATGAGTCGTTGACCGTGTATCCGGACGGGCGCTTCACCGGACTTTCCGTGGTCAGCAAGGCGGCCGCAGAAGCCCGATTGGGCCAATACGATGGAGCTGCCAAAACGTTCCAGGACTTTTTGGCAAAAAATCCCCCGCCTGAAATTGGAGTGATTGCACAGGCGGGACTTGCCAACATTTACAAGGATACCAGCAAGTGGGATGAGGCCATTGCCGCTTACAAACTTGTCGGCGAAAAGTATCCCGGCACAAGCCAGGCCGTGGAGGCCGAGTATTGGATTGGAATTTCCACCCAGCAAAAAGGTGAAAATGCCGCCGCCATTCCACTATTGGATGCCTTTGCGAAAGCCCAACCGGAACATCCCCTTGCCGCGCTGGCCCTTTATGCCAAGGGTGGGGCTCAGCTTGCAACAAATGACAAAGCGGGCGGAATCGCGAGCCTCGCAGAAGTCGCCTCAAAGTATCCTGACAGCCAGCCGGCGCCTTACACCTACTTCATGCGTGCGCAATTATTCGGTCAAGATGGGGACTCCAATCAAGTGATCACGCTCATGCGTGAATTCATCAAAAAATATCCAAAGGACGACAAAGTTTTTTATGCCTTTGATTCCGTGGCGCAAACGCTGTTGGCCACCGGAAAGCCTGATGAGGCCTTGGCGGCCTACCGTGACTATGCTCAGAATTACGAAGAATCCCCCCAAGCCGCCGAGGCCCTTCAAAAGGCCGCCGATTTGCAGCGTGCCGCCGGGGAAGGTCTTGGCCGGTATGGGGCATTGAATGAGGCGGAACGCGCCAAATGGAAAACTAATATTGAGGCCTCGATTGCGACGTCAGAGGAACTGCTCAAAAAATACCCTGACAGTCCTTCTGTGGCCCTTGCTCTTCGCACACTTTTGCAGAACCAACGTCTCCTTGCAGGTGCAGAGCTCAAGTCCCCTGCTGACATTGAGGCCTATTTCCAAGGACTAGCGGACTCCGCCGCCTCTCCTCAAGCCAAGAGCAAAGTGCTCTTCGCACTGGCCGACTATGTCGATGAGAGCGATTCAGGCAAGGCCCTTGAAATCCGAATGGCCGCCTTCGACCCTCAGGTGATCTATGCGCCCGCTGACCTCGATTCGTATGGGACTCAGCTGATCAGCCAAAAGAAAACCGAAGAGGCTCTGGCGCTGTTTGAAAAGCTGGAGACTGATTATCCAATCCCGGCGGGTACGGCGCCCACGCAGGCCACTCCACTCATCCAAGAAGCCCAGGCCATTGCCCTTTTTGGCCGTGGCCGTCTGGCCCAGGAAGCGGGACAGACGACCGAAGCTGGCAAACTCTTTGAGCAACTCAAGAGCCTCTATCCTTGGTCACCCAAGGTCTTGGAGGCCAACTTTGGTATCGCACAATCCAACAAAGAGAGCGGTCAACTCGACGAGGCGATCACCCTGCTGACCACCATCATCAGGGCTCCCAACGCCACGGCCGAATTGCGGGCCAACAGCATGCTGCTTTTTGGTGCCATCATGCTTGAAAAGCGCAAACTCGCCACAGATCCGAAGCAGAAGGACGAGTTCCTTGGTGGGGCCATCGACAACTACATTAAGATTGCACAGTTTTATGGCGGGGTTCCCAGAGCTGCGGCAGAAGGGCTCTGGGTGGGTGCCCAACTCATTGAGGAGCAGGCCAACGCTTCCACAGACAGCAAATTCAAGACCCAGCAACTCAACCGGGCAAAAACTTTCTACCAGCAGCTTGTGACCGAATACCCCAACAGTGAATTTGCTCCCAAAGCCAAGGAGCGCCTCTTGGCGTTGGGGAATTAAATACTTATTTTTTCAGGAGATCCCGGATTTCCTCAAGGAGTACCTCTGATCGCGGCACCGCTGTTTCGGGTTTGGGTGCTTCACGGTGCAGTTTGTTGATCACCTTGACCAACGCAAACACGCACGCGGCCACGATCAGGAATTCGATAAGCGTGTTGAGGAAGACACCGTAGGCGATCACCGGGGCGCCTACTTCCTTTGCGTTGGCCAGGGTGGCATAGGTTTCGCCGTTGAGTGCGACAAAGAGATTGTTGAAATTGACGTTGGACAGAATCATCCCAATCGGCGGCATGATGACATCGCTGACGAGTGAGCTCACAATTTTTCCGAATGCGGCCCCGATGATCACGCCGACAGCAAGGTCAATGACATTGCCGCGAGAAATAAACGTCCGGAACTCACCAAATATTTTCATCCGCCAAAAATGCGGGAATTCTGTTTCCTGTCAACGCTGATCCTTGGGCTTGAGCAGAAGAAAGTTTCGCACGACACCAAACTCCGGGATGGACAGCCCGGCAAAACCAGCCCAAAGCGCCGTGGAACTTCCCCCATCCAGATTCAGTGCGGATTTCACCTTTCCACCGGAAAAAAGAGGGCTAGCTGTCAGCAATTCCGCTGTGTCAGCAAGGGTGAGGGCCGAGGTTGCGAGGAGAGCCCAATTTCCTTTTCCATCGGTGGCAAGAATGCTTCTTCTGGCACGTTTGAGAGCGTCCAAACCGGTGATGGGCAGCCCCTCTTCCACCAGCCACGGGCCGGCTTGAATGGCCTGCTGGACATCCTTGCTCATTCGGAAAGATCCCGCACGCACAAGGGCCATCCGACCGCTGGTGACGTTAAAGATTCCGCTCAGAAGTTTGGCTCGCTCCTGCTGGTGGACGACGTTCCCATCTTCAACCACCAATCCGAGGGGGCGTCCATCCGCGTGAAAGTAGCTGGCGTTGATACCCGCGATCGCCCCCGCTTGCGCGGCAACCCCTGCCAATCGAAGTCCTTGATCCAACGGACTATCGGCCACGACAAGCTGGTGATGAGAGGAATCGAAAAGCACACCCGTCAACTTGGAGGTTAAATCGCCCCGATGAAGAGACCACTCAATCGCCGAAACCCCTTCAGGAGATTCTCCCAATATTTTACGATCCCCGACCTGCCATTCAGCGGCGAAGGCATTCAGGCTGATAAGAAAAATGATACAAATTGCGCGCATGGCAGTATCTCTTTTCTCAGACTGGAGGGACGCCGTCGAGCCTTACGACAGACGTGCTGCCGGTGTGGGAACCGGCAGCACGCTGCAAAGGTCAAAGTGAGGAACAATAGATCTCAATATTTCACACTGCAACCATAAGACTTGGTTGAGGAAACAGTCACAGGCTTTCCGTCCGTGATCTCTTTGAGGGCGGAGGTGACATGATTCACAGCACCCTCGATGTCAGCGGAATTGGCGGATGGTTTGTCATCAATGGCTCCTTTGTAAACAAGAAGCCCATCTGGATTGATGATAAAAATCTCCGGGGTCGTTTTTGCGTCATAGGCTTTTCCAACCGTTCCCTCCTCATCAAGAAGGTAGGCGGTTGCTTTGGACCCGACCTCTTTAAATTTGGCTGTGGCATCTTCCGCAGTCATGTGGCCCTGCTTGCCGGGAGCAGATGAGCAGATGGACAGCCAGACTGCACCGTCGGCCACGGCTTCCGCCTGGACTTTCTGCATATTGCCGGGCTCATAATGCTTTTTCACAAAAGGACACCCATGGTTCACCCATTCCAAGACCACTAACTTGCCCTTGAAGTCGGCGAGGCTGTGTTCATTGCCCGAGGCATCCTTGAGAGTGAAGGCTGGGGCGGGTTTTCCGATTTCTGGACTCGCAACGGCGACAGAGGCTATTGCGGCGGAGAGGGCGAAGATGGCTAGTTTTTTCATGGCGCTGACAACATACCCACCCTTCCCGCTTCCGCAACCGGCAGAAGGGATTTTTTGGGGCGGGAAATTCTGTGGGATTAGGCTCCCCTCACCTGCAACAACTCTGCCGCAATGCTGATCGCGATTTCCTCTGGGGTATTTTTGCCGAGTGCAAGCCCAATCGGACATCGGAAGACCAAATCGCCCGCCACTCCAGCTTCATGCAGTTCTCTGCGAAGCACGGCGGATTTGGACTGGCTGCCAATAACACCAAGGTAGGGGAAGGACCTGCTGAGAAGAATGCGCTCTAAAATTGGCTTGTCCGTGCGGTGTCCCTGTGTCATCAGCACCACAAATGCTCCCTCCGGTAACCCCTCCACGGCCGTTTCCAAGGGGGAAGAAATTCGTTTCTGGATGTTTTGAGCGGTGGGCAGCATGGCAAGATATTCAGGCCGGTCATCATACACGGTCACCATACAATCCAAAGAGACCAGCACCCGGCACAAGGCTTGGGAAACATGACCGGCACCAAAGATGACAATCTGCCATCTCTGGTGATGAAACACCTCAAATAGAAAACCCACGACCCCACCGCAGGTCATTCCAATGTCTTTTTGCAGGTTCCATTCAATGAGGCTGCACGGCGATACCTCAGGGGCAGCCAGCAGACTCAAGGCACGGGAGATCGCCGCAGCCTCAACCTTTCCTCCCCCCACGGTCCCAAGACGAGGACCGCCATGAGTGACCAGCAACTTTGCTCCCACTTCTTGAGGGATACTGCCACGCGCGCTGATGAGAGTCACACAAACAAAGGGCGTCCCCTCCCGCGAGAGGTCAGCCACGGCTTGGGCAATGTCCACAGTTTGTTTCACAGCCCTCATCCAACCAAGTTTTCAGAAGGTATGCCAACGGGAAGTTTCGAGCTCAGGAAACTCCTGATTGAATATCAGAGGTCCCGGGCGATGGTGGGGCATGTCTTTCGGCTCCAAGGATCAGTCAGGTCATTGTTCCAAACCCGGGGACTCGCGTCCCTCCGGCAGCCCGGCCCTTCGCATGCGTTGGAAAAAGCTGCTTTTTTTGCACTGGGCATGGAAGGCCGAGGACCTGCAAGCCCGTCTGCCAGAGGGACTGGAAGTTGAGGAATTTGCGGGTTCTGCCTGGCTGGGGATTGTTCCTTTCCTGATGAGAGGCGTTCACCCGAAGGGACTGTTCCCTGTGCCCTGGTTGTCAAACTTTGAGGAATTGAATGTTCGAACTTATGTGAAATCAAAGTCTGGACTGTCAGGCGTCTGGTTTTTTTCGTTGGCATGCAATCAACCGGTCGCCGTCGAGATCGCGAGACGAGGATTCCATTTGAACTATGTGCACGCGAAGATTTCGGCAAACCTGGATCAGCTCGTGCGGTATGAGTGCAAACGTCCGGGATTCCCTCCAGGTTTATTTGAGTATCCCGCCTCCACAAACAACCCATGCCCCGCATCTCCTGGGACTTTGGAGCACTTTCTTGTTGAACGTTATGTGCTTTTTTCAACGGACCGTTCGGGAAAACTTTATGCCGGACACGTGGCACATTCCCCGTATCAGATTGAACCTGTAAAAATCCGGGATTGGTCATTTGTACCCGCCGTGGCCGATGGTTTTCAAGACCCTGACACCCCCCCGGATCATACCATGATTGCGCGGGATGTGGATGTGAAGGCCTGGCCAATCAAGAGACTGGCCCCCCCTTGATAACCGCGGACTGGCGAACGGACTGATTTTCGTTCATAGATTCTCAATGCCCAGATTTTATTTTTATGAAGCCACCCAGGATGGTTTCATGGTCTTCAACACACAGAGCCGATGAGGATTGGTTTAATTCGAAGGGGATTCTCCCACACGGGAGGTGCAGAAGCCTATCTGCTGCGATTGGCGGATGGCCTTGCTCTGGCCGGCCACGAGCCCGTATTGGTGACCTCCGGGGAATGGCCCTCCTCCAGATGGAAACACGGGGAGATAAGCCGTCTTCGAGGCTCGACTCCCACGGAATTTGCCAAGGCCTTCCTGGCCATAAAAAGTCAGTTTGATGTGAGTCTTAGCCTTGAGCGAACTCCCGGATGTGATGTTTTTCGCGCCGGGGATGGGGTCCACGCGGCATGGCTGAAACGCCGAGCAGCCTATGAGTCCGCATGGAAGGTTTTTTTTCGGCGTTGGAATCCCAAACATGGCGCACTCACAATTCTTGAGCGCAAAGTATTCGAAAGCACCCCATTCATCATTGCCAATTCGCACATGGTGGCTGACGAAATCAATGAGTGGTTTGGGGTGCCTCCGGAAAGAATTCGCGTGATCCCCAATGGGATTGGACAAGCGCTGCCGATGATGGATCGAGCAGTTGCCCGGGAAGCTCTTGGTATCGACCCTGACACCTTTTGCGCACTTTTTGTGGGGACCGGTTGGGATCGCAAAGGGCTTGATGTGGCCGTCAAAGCGGTGGACTCCCTCCCCGGAAAATCGGTGCTTTTGGTTGCAGGCCGCGGTGATCACCGCGCGTTTCAAGGACGATCCACCAAATTTCTTGGTCCCACCAAAAACCTTCCCACGATCTTTGCCGCAGCTGATGTTTTTGTTCTGCCAACTTATTATGACCCCTTTTCAAATGCATCCCTCGAGGCTCTGGCGGCGGGGTTGCCCCTAGTGACCACCACGGCCAATGGTTGTTCGGAGATTCTTGAGGAAGGAAAACATGGAAACACGGTCGAACCTGGAGACGTGTCAGCTCTTGCGGCTGCTCTGAATTCCTGGAGATCGGCAAACCGGGAGCAGGTTGCAGCCGACTGCAGGCGCCTGGCATCGGAGTATTCCTTGGAAAGAAACACGGCCGCGACAATCGACGTGCTTTTGGAGGTTAAGCACCGCTAATTGGTGGCGCCTTTCGAACCTCTCAGAATTTCCAGCCGTAATCCGCAACAATAAACTCCTCAACGCCTACCAGTGACACCCATCCTGCTTGTGTCCTTCCCCATCATTGAATAGGGATGATGGAACGATGATTGAGGAATTGCGTGAAAATGAAGATTTGCGAGTGGCATATCTGCTTTCGTGGACGCTGACCGGCACGGAGGAAGGCGCCGGAAAATCCATGTGCGAGGCGATCAAAGAAGTCGCATCGCACCCGGCAGCTTCCGATCATCAGAAACGGCGCCAACTGCTTCTCTCTGCGGTGCGGCGTCGCAGCTTAAAATTCCCCGCACGCAACGAACTCCCCGAATCCCTACGAGAATTGCATATGACCCCTGAACCGGGGAGAAGCGTATTTGCCCTCCAAGAACTTTTGAAGGGCAGTCATTCATCTGAGGCGGCCTCTCTTCTGGGGTTGGATGGAAGGAGCGCCAACGAAGCCGCCCAAAAAATTCAGGGGACGCTCTTCCATTCCTCACAAATCGCCGATGAACTGGCGCAGTTGGAGCCCACGCCGACCAAAGAATGCCTGTTGGTAATCAACTCCTTTCTGAATGGGACGGAACACTCTGCGGTCAAAAATCCGGCTACAATCGCTGTGGGGGCCGCCTTTCTGATCCTGATTGCTGTTGTTGTGTGGCAGGTCACCGGCAAGGTTGGTGTTTTTCCCGAAGAAGCCATCAAAGTTGCGACCGAGGCGCGTCGCGCAACACAGGAAAGCTTTTCCCCGGTGGATGCGAAGCTGGGCACCCTCCCCGATTGGTTTGCCATGCAGGGATTCGAAGGTTTCCAAATCCCTCCTGGCTTGGAGAATCTGGATGCAGTTGGCGTTCGCACATTTTCTTACGATGGCGCTGCTGTTGCTCAGGTCGCTGTGCTGAATGACGAAAAAAATCTCTTTGTGATTTCCTTTCCCGCAGAGGCATTTGAGATCAGAAGCCTGCCCTCACAAACCTGGCAGGTTTCAAGCTCGGGCCGCAATGCCTACGCGATCCGTGAAGAAAATGGCATGTGTTTCCTAATCACGTTTGCCGGTTCCGAGTCGGAAATGACCGCGTTTCTTGCCACAATCGGGAAGATCTGAGTCTGATCGCTTCGCCTGCTTGCGGACGGGTCTTACTGGGATGGAGAGTTTTTGAACCCAGGCTGGGAAAGCACATAGCCAGTCGTTGCAAGGAGGACCACCTTGCCAAGAAATCCGCCATTGAGATCAAAACAATTCAGCGTCCAGATCGGTGCGGAGTCCGTCCCTCGCACGGTGAGCGCATAGTCCACATGCCCAATAATTTTTGAATTGGCTGCCGCGATGGGCTGCGCAATCAAATAAGCATCCCCGGAATCGACCTGGACCTGCGTTGGATCGATGGAAACATCCTGACGAAAGGATTCGAAGGCATTCATGGATTGAACATCTGCAATCACCTGGCCATCAGCCACGGTCAGTTTGTGCAAAGTTCCAAGGTCATTGGAGTCGCGTGCGAGAATAATCCACTCCTTGGGTTCCGGGGTGCCGTTCCTGCCGGTGACAACGAGGATGCCCTGGATGTATTTGGGATCAATGGCGAGCATGGCTGTAACCGCCCAGTTGGGAATTGGTTCTGCAACCTCAGGCTCTGCCATCACTGGCGCGGGAACAGGTTCCGGCGCATTGGGTTCAACCGCCCAGTTGGATGGCTGAACTTGATCATCAGCAAATGCCATGCTTCCGAGCAGGAGGCAGCATATCAAGGAGGGGGTAAGAATTTTGGCTGTGCGGAGGAAAATCATACGAAGGGAGTCGGATCAGTCAGGATTGGAAAGTCCGAATCACAGCATCAGCGAGTTCTTCAGGTGTCAAGGTTGCGGTGCCCAGTTTCCCGACAACAACTCCGGAGGCGTGATTGGAAATTTCAGCAGCCTCATGCATGGAGGCTCCCGCACAAAGAGCCAAGGTAAAAAGTGCAATGGCCGTGTCGCCTGCCCCGGAAACATCAAAAACCTCCCTTGCACGGGTCGGCGTGTGGTATGCCTTCCGGCCTTTCTCAACAAGCAACATGCCATGCTCGCCGAGGGTGATCAGCACGGCTTGCACGTTTTGTTGAACGATCAATGTTTGGGCTGTCTCCAATAACGGGCCGTCTTCGAGGGGGTTGTCGAGGGCTCCCGGATCGGGCTGCCCCACCATGGCAAAAGCCTCGCCACGATTGGGTTTTAGAACATTCACACCGCTCCAGAGCAGAGGATTTTGCACATTGGGATCCGCGGTGACCACCACTTTGCCCTTCGCCGAGGCCAGGGCACACACCTCAGAAACCAAGGACTGATTGATCAGCCCTTTTCCGTAGTCTTCTAATATCACGCCATCCATGGATTCGAGCAACCCGGCAATGGCCGCAAGAGCGTGCCGCCTTACCTCCGCAGGAGCCTCGGATTTCTTTTCACGATCCACCCGAACGACTTGCTGCTGGCGTGCGACAATTCTGGTTTTGACGATGGTGGGCATGGAGGGATTCTGAATCAATCCCCCGGTTCCAATGTCCTCCGCCTCAAGCAGCGTTCTGAGCTGGTCGCCCGCAGAGTCCTTGCCCACCAGACCACAGATTTGGACTTGGCTACAAAAAAGCCGCAGGTTTCTGGCCACGTTGGCCGCACCACCAGGATATTGTGATTCGCCCGTGACTTCCACCACTGGCACAGGAGCTTCCGGCGAGATTCGGGAAACCCTTCCCCAAACAAACTCATCCAGCATCACATCCCCGATCACCAAAAGGCGAAGGTTCTTTGCGGTTTCAAGAAGTTGTTGAATTCGTGGGGCGTTCATTGCATATTAACATCCATGTTTTAGCGGGAGCTCTTCTTCCCGCGAAGCCAAAAATTCTTATGTTCCATCACCTGCTTTCGCCAGCAATCATTCTTCTGATGGGTTCGGTCTCTTTTGCACAGACCGCCCCCCAGCAAATCGACCTCTCCAAATTTCCAGCCGCATCCGTCGAGGATGTCGTTGTTCCCGTGCCCAGTGAGATCTTTATCGTTCTAGACAAGCTGGGCACTCCCAACTGGCGCGGCGAACTTCCGGCCTCGCTAGGTGACAGCACAGGAAACCGAGCCCAAGTTGCCCTGCTTCTCGGAACCGTCATTGCAGATGGATTTATCGCTGTCCAAGCGCAAGATACGGTCAAAGTCAAAGATATCGGTCAGAAAGTCCTCCAGCTTGCTGACGCCATCAATGTCCGCAAAGCAGTCATTGCGAGAAGCAAAAGCATCACCGAACAAGCGGATGCCAAAAACTGGTTGGCTGTTCGACGGGAATTTGACGGGGCTTTGCAAGATGTGCGTGGCGCCATGGTCGAACTCGGGGATGCTGACCTCGCCCAACTTGTCAGTGTCGGCGGATGGGTTCGTGGAACACAGGTTCTAACCTCGGTTGTTTCCCAAAATTATTCACCTGCCGGGGCAGAACTCCTCAACCAACCCCATCTCCTGGATTATTTTATCAAACAAATCGATGGGCTCGGAAATCCCCGCCTCAAGAGAGAGGCTCTGGTTGTCAAAGTCAGAAAAATATTACGTGATCTTCGACCCATCATCGCCAAGGCTGAAAGTCAGCCGGTGAGCCCGGAGAATGTCAAAAAGATCAACCGACTGACCGGAGAAACCGTCTCGGCTATCACTTCAGGCGAGGGATAACCCAAAAGGAATAACTTTCGACTCGCCGATAAAAATCAGACAGTCTCCGACGCTCATGCACATCCTCAGACCTCTCATTTGCGCCGCTATCGCGGTGTTTCCGGTTTCCCTGCTGGCCACCGTGGACGATGCTTTGTCATTTGCCTATGAGGCGGCCACGCCGTATGTGAAGCAGGGCTTTTCAATGCGTGAGGACGCATGGGGGGGAGACCTTGGCGTCAAGGATCAAAAGGCTGTAACCGCCCAACTCTTCAAGGGCAATGAATATTGGTTTCTGACGGGTACGGACACCCGCAACGCGATGGTCACTGTCAGTATTTATGATTCCAATGGGAAATTGGTTCAAACCGATGCATGGCAGCGAGGCAGATTCTCCGGGGCAAAAGTCATTCCCGACCGAAGCGGCACCTACTACGCCATCGTCACCGTGCACAAATCGCCACAGGAGCGGACGCACTGGGCTCTGGTTTACGGTTATAAATAACGTGCCCGCCGGGGACAACCGCCCAAGTTGATGGAGTCATTCACGCTGGAGTTCGAAAACGCGCGTGCCCTGCATGCCCTGTACGGAGGGGATGAAAAGTTTCTGAGGGAATTGGAAAAACGCATGCAGGTCAAAGTCACGACCCGCGATGGTTGGTTAAAAATTGAGGGAAGCATTGAGGGGGTGACCCAAGCCCGTAGGGTTTTTGAGCAATTGGAGGAGGCCAGGAAAAAAGGTGCCATCATTCGCTCTCACGAATTCCGATATGCGCTCGAGGCTGCCGCGCTTGGCGAATCCAAGGACTTGGGAAACTTTGTGGACCAACGCATTCACTGCTCTCCGCGCAAGCCCCCGATCCTGCCGAAGACGGAAGGTCAGAATGAATACCTGCGGTCCATCCGTCAGAAAGACATCACCTTTGGCATCGGTCCTGCAGGCACGGGCAAAACCTATCTGGCAGTGGCAATGGCCGTTGCCGCCCTGCGCGAAGAAAAAGTGGGGCGCATTATTCTCACCCGACCGGCGGTGGAAGCCGGTGAGGCTCTTGGTTTTTTGCCGGGGGACCTTCAAGAGAAGATCCTTCCGTATCTTCGGCCCCTCTATGATGCCCTCCATGACATGCTGGATGTTGAGGAAATCCAGAAGTACATGGACCGTGGCGTGATCGAAATTGCTCCCCTGGCGTATATGCGGGGCAGAACTCTCGGCCAAGCCTTTGTGATTCTTGATGAAGCCCAGAACACCACCACCGAGCAGATGTTCATGTTTCTCACGCGACTTGGACCGGAATCCAAATGTGTGGTCACCGGCGACCAAACCCAAATTGACCTTCCCCGCAACAAACGAAGTGGCCTGATCGAAGCCGCCGAGGCGCTTCGGGACGTTGATGGCATCGGTTTTCAGTTTTTCAATGAGTCCGACGTCGTCCGACATCCCCTTGTGCAAAAAATCATTTCTGCGTATAGAAATCACCGCGGACTCCAGGATTCCCGCATATAAATGGCCCAATAATCAGAAAAAATGCCCGCTGACAAAGCTCCCACTTCCCGTTGTCAAAGCTTGATACGCAAGCCCAGAATGGCACATTAACACCTTATGTGGAATTTTTTCCAACGCCGCCGACTCATCGGCAAAGGAATGGCCTGTGCAAAAACACGCAGGACAGTCTCCGAGCACCCATTTGCCGAGGCTTTGGAGTCTGGTTGGGGCATCCGCTCGATTGTCCTTGCCCTCTTTGTCCTCGGACTCTCGCTGTTAGTCTTCACGGGTCAACAGCCGGAGCCCGCAAAAAAATTCCTTCTTTGCCTGCTGATCTTTGTCACCGCCGTCGCCCAGCTCTGGATCAATCACCCCACCACGGTCACGCAAAATTCTCGGCTCGGTTTGGTTTTTGGAGTGATCCTTGCGCAGCTCGCTGCCATCAAACTGGTCCTCACCCAGGCAGCAGCAGGCACCATCGACCTCCAACTGGCTCCCCTTCTCGTCCCCTACGCCTTTGCCCCCCTCATCCTGTCCGTCCTTCTTGGCAAACACCACGGACTTTTTGCTGCAGTATTTGCCAGCTTGTGGGGTTCTCTCCTCGTTGGACGCATTGATCCGGTCTTTCTTGTCATATCACTCATCACAGGGTTTGTGGCGGTCTTCCTGACTCTTCAAGTGCGTCGTCGCAGTCGACTTGTTCGGGCAGGCATCTATGTGGGCGGCGTCACCTGGGTACTCGCCGCAGCCTTCGGCCAGATTGGACCAATTATTTGGGAAGCCCCGCACCTGAGCGATTGGCGAATGATCGGGCTTCAGAGCCTTGCAGCCGTTGGAGTTGGCTTCGGCACGGCGATCCTTGCCAGCGGAATTCTCCCTGTGCTCGAAAGCCTTTTTCGAATCACCACGGAAATTTCCTGGTTGGAAATGGCTGACCTGAATCACCCCCTGCTCAAACGCCTCAGCTTGGAAGCTCCCGGGACATTCCACCACAGTCTCGCCGTCGCAAACCTCGCCGAGGCCGCTGCTGAAAAAGTGGAAGCCAATCCCACGATCTGCCGTGTGAGCGCTTATTTCCACGATGCGGGCAAACTCGTCAAACCGGAATACTTTGCAGAGAATATCCGTGCTGGTGAAAATCCCCATGATGAACTCACCCCCACCATGAGCGCCCTCATCATCACAGCCCACGTCAAAGAAGGCGTGGACCTCGCTCTCAAACATGGCCTCAACGAGGAAATCATTGATGCCATCCAACAACACCACGGCAATTCCACGGTCGCGTTCTTTTATCAGCGCGCTCTCCAGCAACAGCAGGATGCCCGCGTCGGAGGCAAGATCATGAATATGCGCCCCGAGGACGTTCCAGAAGT
>JBGTAR010000091.1:0-5650 GCA_041749815.1 Terrimicrobiaceae bacterium | reverse complement strand
GGATCCGGGATGTTGCTCAGGTGGTAACTCAGGGTTTCGACGCGGTTGGGCTGTTGCATCCCAAGCTTCTTCCAGAGTTACTCAAGCTTGTACATTTTATTCGTATTTATTTTTCCTGCATTTTTAATGCGTTTGCCCTGGTTGGGAAACAATTAATTCCTTGGCACCCCAACTGCTTGGTTGGGTGCTGTGTGTTTGAAAAAAATCCCCTCAGGCAGAGCAGAATATGTCAAAAATGTAACATTGCACCGAGCGAATCTTGGGGTATCACGGAAACTGTCATGGGTTGCCGTTTGAATTATATCATGCTCTTGCTCTTTGCCGGATTGCTGGCTTTTTCATCGGCATCGGCACAAAACCAACCGGTGGCTGGTGCCAACATGACCGCCGACGAGTTGATGCTTCGCGCGGATGAGGCTTACAACAAGAGGGAATTTTCCGAGGCGGCAAAGCTGTACCGGAATTTCTTCCGAGACTTTGGAAAATCCAAGGAGCCACAGGTGATTGATATCATTCGGCGGCGGAGTTACACGCTGGCGATGTGCCTTGTTCAGGCGAAGAGTTTTGATGAGGCCATGGAGGAGATTTCGGCGGCACTCGCCAAAACACCGCCGCTTGACCCCTGGCAGATTCAAGAACTCACCTTTTGGCTCGGGGTGTGTCAGATGCAAGAGAAGGAGTATGAGGCGGCCGTTGTCACTCTGGAAAAATTTCTTGGGCTGTTCCCCCCCGGCGCGATTGGAAATCCCAGCTATGTGAAGCAATATCAGGCCGCATCCAAAATCCCGGAGGCTCAAGTATTGATTGGCACATCGCTTTTGCTTCAGGACAAATTCCAGGAAGCGGCCGCACATTTCGAAAAGATCAAGGCTGGCCTCAACCCGGCTGATCGAGGCCGCGCCACAGTTCTGCAACTTTTTAGCCTGATCCAAGACAAGGAGTTTGAAGCGGCGCTTCGTTTGGTGGAGGCAGAATACCCGCGCATGGGAGATTTGCTTCAGTTGGTGGCCTTCCAAACGCTGACGCTTGAGCTGGGGAATCATTTTCTTGAGAGCGGGCACTATCGCGATGCGATTGTTTGTCTTCAGCGGGTTTGGTCCTCGGAACGGCTGTTAAAACATCAGCGGGACCGGTTGGCGGATCTGGAGTCGCGGTTGTTGGCGCTTGAGGCCAACCCGGCATCGGACCCCTATCTCAAACTTTCCCTTGCTCAACAAATTGCAAAGGTTGGCCGCGAGGTGGAGGGGTTCCAGAAAATCGAGAATTTTGACTCCGCGCTGCGTTTGCGCCTTGCGACAGCCTACCAAAAAATGAAACGTTACCGGGAGTCGGCGCTCATCATGGAGGCCATGCTCGAAGAGATGCCGCCCGACCCGCTGGTGGAGGCCGCTTCCGTGAACCTCGTTCAGTCATGGGGCGAACTGGAGAGGTGGCCCAAGGTGATTGAGTCATCCAAGAAGTTTGCGGAGGTTTTCCCAAAATCGAAGAACCTTCCAATGGTCCTGTATTTGCAGGGATTGGCGGAGCAGAAATTTTTGGCCTATGACGATGCGGTTGCCACATTTCAGCTCCTGACAAAAAAGCATGCCTCCTCGGAATTTGGCCCACGAGCTCAATTTATGAAGGGGTTCACGCTGCTTTTGGCGGAGCAGAATGCGGCAGCGATTGAGGCGTTCGAAACCTTCACAAAAAAGCACCCCAAGCATGAGCTGGCTGATGCCGCTGCCTATTGGCGGGGAATGGGTTTTTCGCTCGATAAACAATATGAAACAGCCCGCGAGGTTCTTGCCGAGTATCTGGATGTCAAAAAAAACGGGGTCTATCGGAGTGCCGCCTTCTTTCGTAGGGCGTATTGCGCGCAGCAGTTGGAGGATTACACCACGAGTATTCGTGAGCTTTCCGAATATCTCAAAAAATATCCCGGGGGGGAGGAGTCGAGCGAAGCAAAGATTCTGTTGGGCGATGCCCTCATGAATGAGGGGCGCATGGAGGAGGGGATTGCCGCTTTTGAAAGCATTCCTCCCGAAGACACGCGATTTTATGAGGAGGGGATTTTCAAAGTTGGCAAGGCGCTCAAGCTGATGGAGGAATATCCCCGGATGCGTGAACACATGGAGGCCTTCGTGGCATCCAGTCCCCGAAGCCCCCGCGTGGCGGAAGCCATCTACAATATTGGTTGGATTTACCGTCAGGACGAACAAGAAGAAAAAGCCCGCGAGATCTATTGGGAAGCTGTCGGAGAGTATGGAAGTGATCCCTCGATTCGCTCCGTGGATGACCTCTTCCCGGCCCTCTCCAAGCTCTACAAAGGCCCCGAACAGACCGCCCAATACCTTGCCAAATTAAGAGATTTGCAGGAGGAGGCTGCCAACCAGCCGGCTTTGGCCATGAGATCGCTTTGGGCCCAGGCTCAAGCGCTGAGAAAAACCGAACCGGATCGTTCCAGAGACCTGCTTGTTGAAGCCTCCGCTCTCGCCAATGTTCAAGAGACCAACCCGCTCTTGCTGGCGGATATGGCTGACGCCCTTCTGGCCAGCGGCCGTGAGGCTGAAGGCGAGACCATGTGGCGGGATCTGGTGAAGTGGAATCCCCGGGCTCCCCAAAAGGACCGGGCTTTTGCGGCGTTGGGGCTCCTTGAGCTAAAACGTGGAAATGAAAAAGCTGCGCTCACCTTGTTTGATCGTTTTGAGCGTGAGACGCTTGGGTCCATCCTTCTCGGCAAGATCATGCTTGCCCGCGCCTCCCTCCAGGAAACCCGCGGCCAATACGAGGATGCCCGCAAGAGTCTGGAAGTGTTGCTTGCGAGTCAATACGCAACCGGCCCGGAAAAGTGCGAAGCCCTTTACCGCACCGGCGAGAGCTATATGAAGGAGGGCAAGCCCGAGCTGGCCGTTCCGTATTTCCAACGGATCTATGTGATGCATGGGCGTTGGAGCGACTGGGTTGCACGGGCATATTTTCGAAGTGGTGAGGCCTTCGAAAAATTGAAAGACACACTCTCCGCCCGCCGCACCTACCAAGAATTGTCCGAGCGTCAGGAGCTTTCCGAATTGGAGGAAGCAGGCAAAGCGCGTGAGCGGCTTCAAGCCCTTGGGGGGCCGCTTCCCAAGGAGGTTGAACAACCCGAGGAGCCCGCAGGATGAAGATTCCCCCCCCTCCCTTCTTTCTGTTCGCAGTGCTTCTGATGATCAGCAGCGGGGTGTTTTCCTCCTCCGTCCAAGCACAGGACACCTTGTTTTTTGCCAACGGAAAAACACGCGTCGGAAAAATCGTGTCAGTGGATCCCAAAAATTTTCGTCTTGAGGTGCCGCTTGCCGGTTCCGCGAATGGTGCTGCCGTCTTTGCGTCCGTGACCATCCCGCGGGCGGATGTTGTCCAAATTGAATTTGGTTCTGATGAAATCCGGGAACGCAAACTCCAGGAGGCTGGCCCCTCAAATCTTGTCGAGATTGCGGCTCTGTGGAAGCAGTGGGAACCATTTCTTGGTGTCCCCAAATCACCCGCTGGAAGGGTGGGCAACATCTACGGAGACCTCCTCCTGCAGACCAGAACCGATGCGAATGCCCAAACCGCCCTCAAGCTTTTTAACCAGGTTGAGTCTTCATCCTGGGCTGAGGATTCACGCATGCTGGCCAAACAGGGACGGCTCCGCGCCATGATCGCAACTGGCAATGCCGCCGCGGCTGTCAAAGATGCCCTCGACATTGCCAAGATCACCGAAGATCCAGCCGTGCTTGTGGAGGCAAAATATATTGTCGCCGGCGCTGCTGACCAGGGACTCCGCACGCTTCTTTTAGAAAACCCTCGCTGGGAGGAGGATATTTACATCATTCCCGAACGTCATCGCCTTTACAACGAGGCGCTTGATGAATACCTCTTTCCCTACCTGTTTTTTGGATCGGAAACCGAAGCCGCTGCCCGCGGACTTTGGGGAGCCACCGGAGTTTATGAGTTGGTCGGAGAACTCGAGAATGCCAGGGAGACATCCCGGGATATTCTCCGCATCTACCCGGAATCCCAATACGCCGCCAATGCCAAAGCTCTCCTCGAAAAACTTCCAAAAGCCTTGCGGGAGGAAGATCCCGAAAAAGAGGCCAGAGAGGAAGACCATCCATCACCGAAGAAAAAAACCAAGCCATGAAAATCCATAACAAACTCCGCGTTCTTATTCTCACACTCCTCATGGGATTTGCCCTCCTGCCCGTGGTGGCGACCGCGCAGGCCCAAACGGCAAACCAAGCGCAAGCAGGCAAAAAGCCTCCCAAGGATAAAACGCTTTTGGACGCTTTCAACACCGGCGGATTGCTCATGTACCCGCTGTTGCTCTGCTCCATCGGCACCTTTGCCGTGGCGGCCTATTGTTTTCTGAACATCAATGGCAGAAAAATGATGCCAAAAACCCAGGTGGAAGCCATCGGTCAATACATGCAGCAACGGGACGCCGCCAGCGCCTACCAACTCTGCAACTCCCAACCGAATGTGTTTGCCAACACGGTCTCCGCTGCTCTCCTCAAGGTGAATTTTGAAAGGGACCTGGCCAACAAACTTTCCATGGAACAAGCCGCCGGCGAGACCCTCGCCAACGAGGAAACCAAGCTGAACATGTGGGTCAATTATTTGAATGTGTTTGCCACCATCGGGCCGATGCTCGGACTTCTGGGCACCGTCACTGGCATGATCACAAGCTTCGACATGCTCGCAGCCGGAAAATCCGAACCATCGGATCTGGCGGGCGGAATTGGTGAGGCGATGATCACAACCGCCGCCGGGCTGTTTGTGGGAATTCCCGCCATGTTCTTTTTCTTTTACTTCCGAAATATGCTGGCCATCAATATCGCGGAAATTCAAAAACGTGTGACCTTCATGCTGGATGTGCTTTCCGGCGAACTGAAACTTCAGGGGGCCACGGTGGAAACCGAACAATCCCAAGGATGAGAATTTTAAAAAAAGAGGAGGATGAAGTCGGTTTCCAACTGGCACCGATGATTGATATGACCTTCCTGCTTCTGGTGTTTTTTATGGTCACGACCAAAATCTCCAAGGAGCAGGTCAAGGTGGATATCAAGCTTCCCACGGCCAGCAATGCCGTGATCCCCTCAGATCTCAGCGACCGCGATGTTGTGAGTATTGACGGCGATGGAAAATATTTTGTGGGCCAGCGGCCCGTGGACAAAAAAGAACTCACCAACTACCTCAAGGAACGCTTCAAAAATTTTCCCCCACTCCGTCTCTACGTGCGGGCCGACGCCAAGACCCCGGGCCGCCAGGTGAAGGAACTCATGAAAATCGCCAGCGAAGCCGGGGCGATTAATGTCATTTTTGGAACCTATCAGGACTGACACCCATGCAAATCAAGCGCAAAATCCATCCGGCCGTCGAAATGCAAATGGGGCCGATGATTGACATGGTTTTTCTTTTGCTGGTCTTTTTTATGGTCACGGCAAAACCGATCAAGCAGGAGAGCGATATTAATATCGGGCTGCCCGGAACTGTGGCGCAGGACGAGGCTTTGGATATCCCCGATGAGCAGAGGATCCTCATTCGAACCGATGGGCAGGTTTTGCTGAACGAGTTGCCCATGGACAACCCGGGAGATGAGGTTTTGCCAACCCTGATTTCCACCTTGAAGCGCTTCAAACAAACGGCGGAT
>JBGTAR010000090.1:0-3595 GCA_041749815.1 Terrimicrobiaceae bacterium | reverse complement strand
CCCTGAGAATAACGGAGGCTTCAAGGCGCTCAACACCGGAGACTCCAGCTACGGAAAGTTGGATGAAAGAATTTACTCCAAGCTGACAACCGATCACCCCATCGACCTCTGCCGCTATCAGGTGGCCAATTGTTACCTCGGACGGGCCGGGCTCATCAACTCGGGGGGAGCCAGTGGCGCCCACGATTTTGCGGATGCGGCCTATACGGCGGTGGTGAACAAACGAGCCGGGGGCACCGGGTTGATTTCCGGACGCAAAGCGTTTCAGCGCCCCATGGAAGATGGCATCAAACTGCTCAACACCATCCAGGACGTTTATCTTTGTAAAGAGATCACCGTCGCCTAATCGGACACCGGACGGTTACTTCAGAATCAAGATTGTCGCCAATCCCAAAAAGGCTCCCATACTGGCAACATCCGTGAAGGTTGTCAGAAAAATGCTGGAGGCCGTTGCCGGATCAGCTCCCATCTTCTTGAGGATGAGTGGAATCAGCGCTCCACAAGCTCCGCTGATGATGCATGCCCCGATCATCGCCAAGAACACCACAAACCCCAGCATCAAGGCATCGGGATTGTTTTGAAATCTCGCATAAATATACATTCCCAGCCCGGCGGTAATCCCAACAAGACCACCATTGATCAACCCCAGGAAACTCTCCTTTAAGATAAGAAATTTTTCTTTGCCGGATTTGATTTCGCCAAGAGTCATTCCACGGAGAGTGACCGCAAGGGCCTGACATCCTGTGTTCCCCGATTGACCCGCCAGAACAGGGAGAAACACCGCAAGAACAACAATCTGCTCGATCGTGTTTTCAAAAATTCCCACCACAAATGCCGCAACAAAAGCCGTGAGAAGATTGAGCTGGAGCCAGGGATGCCGGAATTTCAGACTTTGCACCCAGGACGTTGATGTCCGCTCTTCCTTCTCGACACCAACCATGCTTCCCGCTTGAGCACTGAGTTCGATCGTTTGGGCTTCAAACATTTCCTGCCCTCGAAGCAAACCAACAAGCCTCCCCTCATCATCACAAACGGGATATACCGGGAAATGCCGATTCAGCACCATCTTCATCGCATCAACGAGGTCAGAATCCGCTTTTAAGGAGAATGGACGTCCAAGCATGATGTCCTTCAACTTGGTGTCCTTTTCAGAAAAAAGCAGATCCCGCATTGTAATCACACCCACAAGTTTTTCGTCAGGGTCAGTCACAAATCCATATGTGATGAAAGCCTGGTTGACCAGCGGACGCAGGGTCTCGATGGTTTTGCCAACCGTATCGTCAGGCTCAAAAACCCCAATCGGGGCCTCCATCAAACGCCCCACACTGCCTTCAGGATAGTGGTCCTGCTCAGCCCACTGACGGCGATTTTCCGGTGTCGCAGCAGCAAGCAGGCTCTGTCTGGAGTGATCTGGCAGGGCCCCCAGGATTTCTCTGGCCTGAGAAGGCGTGATCAATCGAAGCAGGGCCAGCGCCTCCGGCTGCGTCAGCCCATCAATCATTTTTGCCGCTTCCTGCGTCTTCAGTGACAACACCGAAGAAACCATATCCCGAATGCGGGCATCCTGACTTGCCGGACCATTAACAGATTCGCTCATGTCGCAGACACATAAGCAACGATCTCCCAATGGTCGAGCCTATTCGATCCCGGCAGGCCGCATCTCCAATGGCAGGAGGTGATGCAGCACCAAAGGAGCACATTCCAAAAGCCCAACACAAAGAAATCTGCCGGCTCAGAACGTAAAACCTTAGTGATCTGGAGCCTCCTTGAGGGTCTGGCTTTGAGGAATTTATTGTGGGGGAAAATAGGTGAACCCCATCCATGCGAGTCCTAGAAACAAGAAAAAGCCAACCACATCCGTGACGGTTGTCAGCATGATTGAGGACGCGAGGGCCGGATCGATCTTGAGGGATTTCAGTCCGATTGGGATGAGGACCCCTGCCGCAGCTGCCGTCACCACGTTCAGCATCATCGCGATGCAGGCCACCACACCAAGGACCAGATCTCCGCGCCAGAAATAGCTGATGATTGCCACCGCCAGCCCAGTGGTCAGCCCAGTGAGGGATGCGACCAACAATTCCTTGCGAAGGATTCGGGAGTGCTTGCGGCCTGCGATACCACCCAGTGCCATGGCTCGCACCATAATCGTCAGGGTCTGGGTGCCAGCATTTCCACCCTGGCTTGCGATGATGGGAAGAAAAACCGCCAGGACGGCGTATTTGGCAATGGTCGGCTCAAAAAGCGATACGACCCAGCCAGCCAGAATGGCCGTGGCGAGGTTCACACAGAGCCATGGCAAACGGTTTCGAAACGATGTCCGCCAAGGGGTGTCCAGCATCTCTTCGCCGGACAAACCCACCATGCGCTGCATGTCTTCAGTCGCCTCCTCTTCGATGACGTCCAGCACATCATCGCTGGTCACAACTCCGCTCAGCCTTTGGAAATCATCAACCACCGGCACGGCCACAAAATGATGCTCCCGAAATAAAGCTGCGATATCTTCCTGATCCGCATGCACCGAGACGCAGCGCACATCGCGGATCATCAGATCGCTAATGGGAACCTCTGGTTGAGACAGTAGCAGATCACGAATCCGCAGCACTCCGCGCAGGCGCCTCTCGTCGTCCACAACGTAAACATAAAACAGTCCATCATGGGTGGCTGCATCATTCGCTCTGAGCGCTGCAATAGCCTCCTGAACGGAGAGTCCCTCAAGAACTGCCACAAACTCGGGATCCATGATCCCACCGGCGGAATCCTTCGGGTAGCCCAGGATCTCAGTGATTTTATGGGCGCTTTCAGGGGGAACTTTTTTGAGGATCGCATTCAAGCGGTCGGGTTTGAGTCGGCCGAGGATGTCGGCAGCATCATCAAGAAACATCTCATCAAGAATGCCTGAAACGCTCTGGAGACCCATTTGTTCAAAGAGCTGCACCTGCAACGAGGGTTCGAACTCCATAATGATGTCACCAAGCTGGTCATCGCTGAGTTCCCGTATGACGGCACGGATTTGCTCAATGGGCAGGTCGGCCAACTGGTTGGCTGCGTCACGGGCCTCGCATTTTCGAAGGCTTGCGATCCAGACACTGTTGGTAGGCACTCGATCAGCAAGCCCGGGAATCTCGTTGGCATCAATGGACATGGCCATGAGAGTAATCCCTCTTGATGGATCAATAAAGCCAGCGTTTTGACCAGCCCCAGGAAATGACTGTGAGGTGGGCTGATGATGGCCTCTTTTGCACTCACTCAGGTTTCATTGCTCTGACGCAATCCCCGAGAAAAGAGGTCGACAATGCCCCACCATATGCCAACCTGAAGTCACTGCCTTTCTGCGAATTTTGGAGAGGTTAATTTGTCCGGCATGAAGATATTTGCGCCCAAAGAAACCAACCCTCACGAAACGCGAGCCTCGCTCGATCCCCCTGCAGTGAAAAAACTTGTCGGCCTCGGCGCCGAGGTGATCGTTGAATCCGGGCTCGGAGAGCACTGCGATCATCCCGACTCCGCCTACACCACAGCGGGTGCCACGGTCACGATGGATCGGAACGCGGCCCTTGCCTCCGCCGACATCATCACCCGCGTGAGGAAACCCTCG
>JBGTAR010000089.1:0-5932 GCA_041749815.1 Terrimicrobiaceae bacterium | reverse complement strand
GTTTCCGGCTTGATTGGCACGTACGGTGTTGCCGAAGGCTATGTCTCAGGCAGCAAGGTGTACCTTGCTTTGGTGGATAGTGGGTGGACGGAATACACTCTGGAACTCCACAGACCACGCTACGATCAACTCAAAGGCCTCTACTCCGCCCATGTGCCCTTTAATTCCGCGGACGAGGAAGAGGTGGTTTTTGAAAAAATCCGGCGCTAGTTCCTTGTGCGTTTGACAGTGATTCGGGCTCTGTTCTTCGTTTTGGTGATGAGTTCCTTTGTCGGCTGCTCGGCCATCGAAGAATTTAATACCAAGCGCTATGACAATCATAACGCCCTGGGCGACGCATGGCTCTCCGATCAGATGGAACCACCGGAGATCGACATCTCTGGCTCCTACAAATCCGATGAATGGGGACGCAGCTACTTCGCCCAGAATGGCGCCGAGGTCCGCGGCCACCTTGGGGATTTTCCAGTCAAAGGTGTGGTATCCGGACGGAAAGCCTACCTGTTGGTCACCGAGGGAGGGTGGTATTACTACAGCGCAATCATTGAGATGCCGCGACCTGGTCTCCTGACCGGATATTACTCACGAAGTGTTCCTTATAAACGCAGCGCCCGGAACGATCTGCTGCTTGTCACCACCGACTGATTCAGGAACTCAACGTTCCTTCCGCAGACGGGACTTACCGGGTGCCAAGTGGAAGGGCTGCGGCAGAAGGCGTGGCAACTGTCGGTGCCTCGCTCTGACGCCAGTGCAAAGGCGTTCCTTTTGGCAGAAGCCGAACGGCACGGATGACATCCCAGTTGGTGAGGCGAAAGCCCCCAAGGCTGGATTCAGATTCCATCCGGGAGGGATTGCCCGCCCCATGAAGACCAAAAGCCAATGGGGTGGGGTCATCGGATTTGGCCAGGTTGATCCAAACGACTCCGACGGGGTTATTCGGACCGGCTGCCAGAATTTCTTTTTCGGAGAGGGTGGGTTTGGGGTCAGGAGTTGATGATGGCCCGGCATAAAACGAACTCACCGGACGGGGACCCTGCTTGGTTTCGCGAAGCGTTGTCAACTGAGGGCGAGGAATGGCATCCTGAATGATCCACGTTCCCCGACCGCGCAGTCCCGGCCGGGCAGAATAAATCGGGAAGACGGCCACGATTCGATCTCCTTGGGAAATTTCCATGCGCACCAAATCAACAACGGCCGCGCTGACAGGTTTTGATGGGTCAACAAGTGGCTGAGCGTAGATCCGCTCTTCAATCAAGTAGGCTTCCACATTGGGAACTCGAAAGACTGTTCCTGCAGGCGGATCAGCAGGGAGTCTTGGATTGATGCTGCGGAGAAAAGCCTCATCGCAGTGAAATCGCTCGGCAACAAATTCCCATGGGGAGTGATACGTGAGTAAGGGTTGATCAATCAGCTCCTCGTAAGTGAGCGGAGGAACCTTGGTCGGCGCTTTTTGTTTTTTTGAATCGGGTGAAACAGCTTCTTCAGGGCGACGATGACGCTTGGGAGCCGCAATAAACCGAAAATCCTCAGGCTGGAGCTTATAGGTTTTGAACACCTCACCGACGTCGCTGAGGGCACGCTGCCGCAGGATCTCCTCATCGGTGACGCCCCCATGGGCGATTTGATAAACGTACATCAACTTCTCGAAACGAGGGCTTGTTTTCCCATCGATCGGACCGGGCGAAAAATCCTTGCGATCGAGATGGACTTGGAACAGCAGGACATCGGGATCGACCCCTGGCGGAAGGTTGGGTACGGGAGGTTGCGATGGGGGCAATGCCCCCACCACCTTGGCAACAGCAGGCACGGGCATCATCGCAATCTCCTCGGCCGTTGGGATCCGAAGCTCGTCACCGATCCGAATCAAATTACTGGTCAACCCATTCGCGGTCTTGAGCTGAGTGACTGTGATTCGATGAGCTCTGGCAATTTTGATCAGCGCATCGCCTTTCTTGACGACATAGGTGTTTGAAGCATCAGCCGGGGCGCTCTGCTGGGAAGTGGGTTCACCACCCGGCAGGGGCGAACGCACGGGCAAACGCAATCCCCATGCGGATTCCGGCGTGGGTTCAACCTCCCACTTCCATTTGACCGCCTCCTCCAGCCCCGCCTCCACGCGACTGAATACTGGGGGTTTGGCCTGGCAGAATGCCGTCCACGGAGCAGCAAGAGCCACCACGAGTACAAGCTTCAACCTTGATCCATGAGTGAAAAAATTCATCAAGTGGCACTTTTGCCCAGATCGCACCACATCTCAAGCTCCGATGTCCGCCCCAATAGAGGGAACACGGTGGAGGAAAAATTCCGCAATATTAATTGGGGGTCATACCACCATTTTTCAGCCACCCGAGGGTTTGCTCTGGCCAAATCTTCGCGTCTCCCTTGCTGTGCAGGCCATAACCATGTCCCCCTGTGGGGTAGAGCAGGAACTCGTGGGAAACCCCCGCAGCCCCCAGTGCTGCCGCATAGATTTTGGTGCCGGAGACCAATGCGGGGTCATCCTCGGAATGAACAAGCAATGTGGCAGGAATGTCGGCTTTAAGGTCCAGTTCGGGCGCAGGATTTTCTTTGGATTTCAAGTAGGCAGGGTAGACCAGCACAGCAAAATCGGGCCGTGCACTCGCATCATCCACCTCATCGATGGCCTCATAGGCAGGCTGACCAAATCCCGTGCTCAGACGGGCTGCAAGGTGTCCGCCCGCAGAAAAACCCATGACGCCAATCCGGGCCGGATCAATATTCCACTCGGCAGCATGATGTCTCATCAGACGCAGCGCCCGCTGAATATCCTGATAGGCGCCTTCTTTGTTTCCTGGAATCCTATACTGCAGCACCGCTGCGGTGATTCCCGCCGAGTTCAACCAAGCCGCTATTTCCGTGCCTTCCTTGGCAAAGGCCAGAATGCGGTAGCCGCCACCAGGACAGATCAGAACGGCTGGTGCAGGCTTGCCTCGTTCAGTCGCGGGAAACAGACTCAGAGTGGGATTCTCCACATCCACAATGCGCCGGACCCCATCGCCGCTCTCCGGTTTTTCCGCTTCACTTTGTTTGGTAACCCGCCCCGGCATCTTTCCTTCGGGCCAGATCGGGATGATCTTCGCTGGCTCGGCATGGGTGAGGCATGCTGTCAGGCAAAATAAAACAGGGAGGCAATATTTGTGAACGTTCACGATGTGAAAAAATTGCACAAAAGCTGGTCGGAAAGCAATAAGTAATCGCTCTGGTGTCGTCCGCCCAAGATACGGCATATTGAGACTAGCTCACCCCGCAGGCCGAAAGAGCGTCCATGAGGCGGTCCACGCGGTCGCGCTGTGCATTTTGGCCCATGAGACCAATGCGCCAAATTTTGCCTGCAAGGGGGCCAAGGCCGGCACCAATCTCGATCTGGTGATCACGAAGGAGAGCCTGACGAATGGGAGCTTCCTCAAAACCGTCTGGCAGGCGAAACGTTGTGAGAGGATTCAGGCGATCCTGTTTGGGAACGAGTGGTTCAAAGCCACGAGGTTCAAACTGTTGGATGAGGTAATTTGCGGCGTCGGCATGCCGCACATGGCGGGATTCCAACCCCTCCTCCAGAGCCTCTGCCAAGGCCTCATTTAAAGCCGTGACCATGCTGATGGGGGCCGTGTGGTGATAACTTCTGCCTCCTTCGCCGTCGATATAGGCGAGGATTTCCGAGAGATCGAAATAGAAGCTCGGCACCTTGCTTTTGCGTGAGAGGTAGGCCTCGCGGGCTCGCTCGGAGATGGAGACGGGTGACAATCCCGGGGGGCAGGCCAGACACTTTTGGGTTCCCGAAAACACGAGGTCCACGCCCCAGGCATCAATCTCAACCGGCATCCCCGCCAGTGCGGTGACACAATCCAATGCCAGTAAACCGTTTGATTTGCGAACGGCATCTGCCAACCCGTCCACGCGTTGGTAGACGCCCGTCGAAGTCTCGCCGCAAACCACCGCTGCGATTTTTGGACGATGCGCATCAATGGCTTCGAGGAGGGCATCAAGCGGCACGGCCTCTCCCCAGGGAGCCTGCACACGCAGAACGTCCACCCCGAGTTTATCGGCCAGGTTGGCCATCCGGGTTCCAAAAACCCCATTCACACCAACCACCATTTTGTCTCCGGGCTCCAAAAAATTGAGCAAGAGAAATTCCATGCCCGCGCTGCCGGTGCCGCTGACGGGAAACGTGACACGGTTGGATGTCCGAAAGACGGCTTTGAGGCGGGTCTTGCATTCCTCCATGGTTTGCAAAAAATCCGGGTCCATGTGACCGATCATTGGGCGTGCCAGGGCTTCACGCACGCGGGGAGATATGTTGCATGGGCCTGGACCCAACAGGAGTTTTTCTTGCATTACCATTGGACGAGTATGCGCAATCCCGGGAAGATCATCAAGGATTAGGCCTCGAGAAAAGGCGAGGAGGCCTAAGCAGCCTCCTTCTCCCCGTGGGCCTCGCCCTGTTCGTAGATCTCTCTTGCCGAGCCAATAACTTTGGGATCAGGCGTTCCAACAACGGCCGCCTCCTTGCCACGATAAGCAAACTTGCTGAGGACAAATTTCATGGCATTCAAGCGCGCCCGCTTTTTGTCATCTGAGCGCACAATCGTCCATGGCGCATCCGCGGTATCCGTGTAAAAAAGCATGGCTTCTTTTGCCTTGGTGTATTCCTCCCAACGTGCCAGCGATTCCACATCCATGGGGCTGAGCTTCCACTGACGGAGGGGGTCATTGGCCCGCCCAAGAAACCGGCGAAGTTGTTCCTCGCGGCTGACCGAGAACCAAAATTTGAAAAGGTGGATCCCGCTACGAACCATCATGCGTTCGAACTCTGGAGCTTGCCGCATAAATTCCAAATACTCATGGCCGGAGCAAAATCCCATCACATGCTCGACCCCGGCACGGTTATACCACGAACGATCGTAAAGCACGATCTCTCCGCGGGTGGGGAGTTGCTCGATGTATCTTTGAAAATACCACTGGCCACGCTCCGTTTCGGAGGGTTTCGTGAGTGCAATGACCCGGGCACCGCGAGGGTTCAGGTTCTCGGTGAAGCGCTTGATGGTTCCTCCCTTCCCGGCCGCATCGCGGCCTTCAAAAAGCAAGACAATCCGCTCACCTGTTTCTTTCACCCAGGCCTGGAGTTTGACAAGTTCGATGGAGAGCAGGCCGGCTTCTCCCTCGTATTGGTCGCTGTCCATGGGTTTGGAGTAGGGGTAGGTCTCACTGATGACCTCCTTTTTCTTCGCCCGCTTGACGCGCTCCACGATATCCTCGGGCACGCTGTTGCGGACCTGCTCCGCGATCAATTCCACCATGGGGAACGATGCCGCGCTTTCTTTGGCTCCTTTGATGAGACGTTTGAACTCTTCGGCACGTTCCTTTTTCTGCCGCTTTTTTTCTGCCTTGGAACGGACCTTCTCATCGGAGTCCCCGGAGTCTCCGTTCATTTCGCGGGGCTGTTGCTCTTCAATGATGGTGTCCATGGCTTTGATTCCTGAAAATCAGGAGCAACAAACATGCCATGACCCCACGCTCAGTTGGGTAGAAAAAGAATTCGTCCGCAGTTGGGACAGTGGATGATGGCTTTTTCACCTCGCACTTCGAGGGCGGTTTGGTTGGTAACCTTCATGTGGCATCCGGTACAAACATCATTTTCTAGAGGAACCACCGCGGTATCTCCTTTGCTCTGGAAAATCCGGTCAAATTGCTCCAGAAGGTCTTCGTCCAAACCTTCGGCTGATGCCTTGCGGGTTTTTTCCAGGTCTGCAATGAGGGATTCCACATTCGGAATCTAGGCATCAAGCAGGGCGATGGCTTTCTCGATCCTGGCTTTTTCGGAAGCGAATTCTGCTTCTGCGGCTTGAATCTGGGGAGAAAGGGCCTCGGCTTCCTCCATAAAAGTGATTTCCCTGTCTTCAATTTGGGAGATGGCCTT
>JBGTAR010000088.1:0-9675 GCA_041749815.1 Terrimicrobiaceae bacterium | reverse complement strand
CACGTCGCCATCAAGCTCCCCAAAAAAACAATTTATGAACACCTGGGAATACGACGACCCCTATCTTCAAGTCTTGGAAAGGCCTGATCAGATGCCATCCGGGTATCACGCACCGGTGATGCCTGAGGAGGTTGTTGCCTTTTTGTGTCCTGCACCCGGGAAGTTGTTTCTTGATGGCACCTCCGGGGGAGGGGGACACACGGGGTTGTTTCTTGAGTCGGGTGCCGAGGTGTTGGCCTTGGATCAGGATGCGGACGCTATTGCCCATTGTGCGGATCGTTTTGCCCCTTTTGCCGACCGGCTCCATCTGGCCCAGGCCAACTTTGCGGAGGCCGGCGAAGTGATTGATCAACTGGGTCTGGGAAAATTGGATGGGGCGCTATTGGACCTTGGGGTTTCCTCGCATCAGCTTGACACACCAGCGCGGGGGTTTTCTTTTCAGCGCGAGGGCCCACTGGACATGCGGATGGATCAGCGTGGTTCGATGAGTGCCTCGGTGTTGCTGAACACGGCGGCAGAAGAAGAGCTTGCCAAAATTTTTCGAGATTTCGGGGAGGAGCCACGGGCTCGTGCGGTGGCAGCAAGGATTGTGGAGATCCGTGGGGACCATCCCTTTCGAACAACCACTGATCTTGCAGAAGCCGTGGAGAGTGTCATCGCGCGCAGCGGACCAAGGCATCCTGCGACCCGCGTATTCCAGGCGTTAAGGATTGCGGTGAATGATGAGCTCGGAGCCCTTCAGCGGGCCTTGGAGGTCATTTCCGGGCTGCTGGGTCCTCATGGCCGTTTTGGAGTGATCACATTTCATTCTCTGGAAGATCGGATCGTGAAACATTTTTTCCGCGATCGCAGCGCCGAGTGGATCGACCGCCCGGAGTGGCCGGAGCCCCGTCGCAATCCCAACCACATTTTTCGTCTCCTCACCCCGAGGCCCATCGACGCCTCCACCCAAGAAACTCAAGCCAACCCGCGTGCCCGCAGTGCCAAACTTCGGGTCGCAGAACGCATCGAACCAGACCATGAAAACTGACATCGAATACCGCAGACATTCCAACCCCCTCCACATTGCCCCCTTGTTCCGATGGTTGATTATTGCAGCCATGATGGGCGCAAGCGGATTGATCTTTGTATACGTCAAAAACCAACAGCACCAACTCGGCGTGAAAACCCGGGAGGTGGAGCGTCAGATCGTCGAGGAAAAGGCCCTGAATGAAGTGTTGGTGGCGCGCATTTCCTCTTTGTCGTCCCGTGCGGAATTGATGCGCAAGTTGCAGCAAGGGTTTATCGCTTTGCGTCCCATCCAAGATAACGCCATCGCTCGGCTGACTGCCCCCGCCCAGGCCGGGGCTGATGGATTGGCACGCACGGCTGCCAACGAGAGTTTTGTGCGATGAGATTGAAGACAAGACACAGAGCCGGCATTGTGTGTGCCGTGGTGGGTCTTGTTTTTACGGGGTTCTCGCTGCGGTTGATTCATCTTCAGGTCAGCAAGCATGAGGAATACACCAAAATTGCCGCGGCCAAACATTCGATCCGTCAGCCCATCTTTGCGCGGCGCGGGTTGATCCAGGATCGCAATGGAGAAATCCTTGCGGCGAACGTCCCGGTCCGGCGTGTGGTCCTGGATGGAAGTCATGTGAACAATGCGGCAGAACTCGCGCGGGTGGCGGCTCCTTACCTGGGGATGGATGCTGATGAGTTGGCCAAAGAGTTTGTCACAGAAAAGCGGTTTGTCGTGATCTCCCGCGAACTGCCAGAAGAGAAGTCTTTGGAGTTGAGGAAAGAACTCGTCGCCAAATCCCTCAAGGGACTGAGTTTTCCCGAGGCCACAACCCGGCTTTATCCCAATGGTGAGATGTTGTCCCATGTGATCGGATTTTTGGGACGCAAGGATCCGGCGGATGACAACCTTTTGGGAGTGGAAGGCATTGAACGCAGCTTTGAAGAACAATTGCGGGGTGAGGATGGATTCCGTCACATCGAACGAGATCGCACCGGTCGGGAGATCGTTGTGTACCGCGGGCAGGAACAGAGTCCCCGCAATGGAGCCACGGTGGAGTTGACCATTGACATGGGGCTGCAGGCCATTGTTGAGACCGAGTTGGACACGGCCTGTGCCGAACTTAAGCCGGCCACCGCCATCGCGGTGATTGCCAATCCATGGACGGGAGAGATCCTGGCTATGGCGAGCCGTCCGAACTTTGATCCCAACAATTTAAGAAGCACCCAACCCGAAATGATGAAAAACCGCGTCATTATGGATGTGGTTGAACCGGGTTCGATCTTCAAGATTGTGGTGTCCTCTGCGGCGCTCACCGAGCGGGTGGTTGACCACAAGACCCAAATCTACTGTGAGAACGGACGCTTTTTCTATGCAGGGCGCATTTTGAAAGATCACCGGGGATATGGACAGTTGTCCGTGCACGACATTCTAGTGAAATCCTCAAATATCGGGTGTGCAAAAATGGCGCTGATGTTGGGTGAGGACAAGTTCTACGAATACGTTCGGGGATTTGGTTTCGGGGAGAGGTCGGGCATTGACCTTCCTGGCGAGGCTCCCGGGATTTTGCAACCGCCACATCGTTGGGACAAACTAACGATCACCCGGATGCCCATGGGGCATTCCATTGCGGTGACACCCTTGCAGATGACAATGGCAATGGGGGCCATCGCCAATGGGGGCAAATTGATGAAACCCCAGATTGTGCGTTCGGTGCGTGATGTTGATGGTCATGAGATTCTTAAGACCAGCCCCGAGGTGGTGCGACAAGTGGTGCCTGAGGACACCGCAAAATTTGTGAGTGTGGCCCTGGCGGGAGTGACTGGACCGGGCGGCACGGCCAAGCTGGCCAATGTGCCCGGGTTTGCGACGGCAGGAAAAACCGGCACAGCGCAAAAGGTTGATCCCAACGGGGGATACTCGCCAGGCAAGTATGTGGTGTCTTTTCTTGGTTATTTGCCTGCGGAGAACCCGGCCTTTGTTTGCATGGTGATGATTGATGATGCGAAGCTGTCCTCAGGTTTGAATTATGGGGGTCTGGTGGCAGCACCGATCTTTGCAAGGATCGGGGAAAAGGCTGCCCGCTATCTGAATCTTGTCCCTTCGCTGAAAGCCGAGTCTGCGATGCCGTTGGCATTTCATCAGGGCGCAAATTCCGAGCAGGAGGAGCGGCAGTGAGTGTTCCTTTGGCGACTCTGCTTTCCAGCACGGAAGTGATATCCCGACCGGCGGGCACCCCCAAAGAAATCACAGGACTTTGCTACGACTCGCGGAAAGCCGAGGCGGGTCATGTGTTTTTTGCACTCAAGGGGCTCAAAGAAGACGGCGGGGCTTTTGTGCGGGATGCGGTGACCCGGGGTGCGTCGGTTGTGGTGTCGGAGAAAGAGATTCCAGAATCCGGTGCGCCTGTGGTGATCGTTGCGGACGCGCGGGAATCCATGGCGGACATGGCCGCCACGTTTTATGGGAAACCTTCTCAGGCCTTGAAGGTTGTGGGGATCACCGGGACCAATGGCAAGACCACGACGGCCTTTCTCACCCGGCACATTCTCGACACGCAACTTCGGCGGACGGGATTGATTGGAACCATCAAGTATGTGGTGGGCGACCGTGAGGAGGATGCCCCCCGCACCACGCCCGAATCCATCGACCTGCAAGCCTTGTTAGCCGAGATGTGCGATGTGGGTTGCAAGGCTGTGGCGATGGAGGTGTCGAGTCACGCCATTGATCAAAAACGATCACGAGCCATTGAGTTCGACGCGGCTGTTTTTACAAATCTGACGCAGGATCATCTTGATTACCACCGCACGATGGACGCTTATTTTGAAGCCAAAGCCGCGCTGTTTGACAGCCTGATCGTGCAGAAACACAAAAAGGGACGGGCCATTATCAATGCCGACGATCGATATGGACATCTGTTGACCGAGAGGGTTTCCAAGAAGCTGACAACGATCACTTATGGACTTGGTGTGCGTTCGGCTTTCCGTGCGACCGATGTGCGTTTTGATTCCCACGGAAGCACCTTCCACCTTGCAGCCAGAGGTCGGACGTATCTGGTGAGATTTCCCCTGATCGGTGCCTTCAATATTTACAATGCACTGGCGGCATTGGCGGCGAGCTTTACGGCGGGCACGGAATTGCGGGCTGCGGTGGCTGCATTGGCCACGGCTCCGCAAGTGCCCGGGCGGCTTGAGCGTGTGCCGGCGAAACGTAACTTCCAGGTCTTTGTGGATTATGCTCACACCGATGATGCTCTTCGCAATGTGCTCCGCACCCTGCGGGAATTAAACCCCGCCCGTTTGATTGTGGTGGTGGGGTGCGGGGGAGATCGCGACCGGTCGAAGCGGCCTCTGATGGCGGCGGCCTCCGAGGAGTTGGCCGACTGGTGCATTTTCACATCCGATAACCCCCGCAGCGAGGATCCGGATCGTATTCTCGCAGACATGAAAGCGGGACTCCGCGGAACAAACCATGAATTGATCTCCGATCGGGAAGAGGCCATTGAGCGGGCCGTCGAGCTTGCCGAGGCGAGGGACATCATTCTGATTGCCGGAAAGGGTCACGAAACCTATCAGGAATTTGCTGACGGCCGGGTGCCATTTGATGACGTCAAAGTGGCAAAAAAAGTCATCGATTCGCGGCGAATTGATCTTGGGGAGGAGGAGCGGCTATGAACTCTCTCCCGCTGGATGAAATCGCCGCCATGTGCGGAGGACGACCCCCGGAACACTCCGGTCATAAAACCGTCCGCCGGATCGCCAAGGATACCAGAACCCTGGTCCCCGGAGATCTATACCTTGCCCTTCGTGGGGAGAATTTTGATGGCAATGCTTTCGTCAAACAAGCTGTCGCCAAAGGAGCAGCAGCTGCCATCTTGGATGATCCCAATGCTCCCCGGCCCCTGGAATTGCCGGTGATCCTTGTGGAGGACGGGCTCAAGGCCCTGCACCGTCTGGCAGAAGCCTGGCGGGATCGACTGGCGCTCAAGGTCATCAGCATCACAGGGAGTAATGGCAAGACCAGCACCAAAGAATTCACGTCCGCCGTGCTTTCCACCAGATACCGTACCGTAAAAACCGAGGGAAATCTGAACAATCATGTCGGTGTGCCACTTTCCATTCTTTCTGCCGAGGTGGCGGATGGGGCGGCCGTGTGGGAAATCGGGATGAACCATGCCGGGGAGATTGCCCCCTTGGCGGCTTTGGTTCGCCCGGATATTGCCATCATCACAAACATTGGGGTGGCCCACATTGAGTATTTGGGATCCCGGGAAGCCATCGCCAAAGAAAAACGTTGCCTCCTGGAATCGCTCAGGCCTGACGGGGTCGCCGTGATTCCCGCAGAAGATGAGTTCTCAGCATACCTTGCCAGCGGGACAGTTGCCCGGCTGATCCGTGTGGGAGGGCCCGATTCTGACGTGCGGGCTGAGGACATTCATGTGACAACCGAGGGCACGAGCTTCCGGATCGTGGCTGGCGGTGAGAGCGTTTCTGCCCGGCTGCCGGTTCCAGGGAATCACATGGTTTCCAATGCCCTGCTTGCGGTGGGCGCTGGTCTCGCCTGCGGGCTTTCGTTGGAAGAGTGTGCCGAAGGACTGGAGCACACACCCATCATCGGAGGGCGCCTGGCGAAACGAGTTGTCCGTGGGATCACTTTCCTTGATGACACCTATAATGCCAATCCCGACTCAATGGTCGCGGCGTTGGAAGTCCTCAGGAGTCTGCGGTGTGATGGAAAACGAATTGCCGTACTTGGGCGCATGGGGGAACTGGGCAGTCATGCCGGGGAGGGATATCGTCGAGTCGGTGCCCATGCGGGAGCGGACCTTCTGATTGCTGTCGGACCGGAAACCCTGCCCATGGCCGAGGCCGCGCAGGGGCATTTTCCGGAAGTTCATTCCTTTAATTCCACGGATGAAGCCTCGGTTTTTTTGCGCCAAATTGCTGGTGAGAACGATATCGTGCTTGTCAAAGGAAGCCGTGCCGCACGCATGGAAACCGTCATTAATTCTTTCTAATGCTTTATTATCTTTACGATCTGAGTGAGTGGGGCCTGAAGCAGGGCTGGGACAATGACTTTGTGAAGGCACTGAATGTGTTTTCCTATATCACGTTCCGTGGGATTTGCGCGGCGGCCACCTCTTTTCTGATCTCCATCATTTTTGGCAATTGGATCATTCGCAAACTCATTTCCCTGAAGTTTGGTCAGCCGGTCCGCACCAAGGAAGAGGTTCATGCGCTGTTTGAGCTTCATGGGTCCAAAAAAGGAACTCCCACGATGGGCGGGATTCTTATCATTGGCTCCATTGTGATCTCCGTGCTGCTTTGGGCAAGGCCCACCAACTCGTTTGTCTGGTTGGTGCTTTTCAGCACGCTGTTTCTGGGGGCGATCGGGTTTTATGACGACTGGCTCAAGGTCTCGAAAAAAAGTTCGGCAGGAATCAGCAGTCGGCTGAAGTTTGGGCTTCAGTGCTTCCTGGCTCTGGTGTTTGCGGGATTTTTCCTGCTGAACCCCGATCCCAAGCTTCGCGAAGCCGCACAGAGTTTGTATGTGCCGTTTTTTAAGGATCCGGTGATCTCATCTGCGACATTCGGGACGATATTCCACGCGGATTTGAAGCTCCCATTTTTTGAGGCTCCGGTTTTTGTCCTCGTCACTGGTACAATGATTTTCACGTTTGCCTTCTATCTGCTTGTGATTGTGGGCACCTCGAATGCCGTGAATTTGACTGATGGTCTTGATGGTCTTGCCATTGGCTGCACGGCCACGGTGGCCAGTGCTTATGCTGGCCTGGCCTATCTAGTGGGGAACTCCAAAACGGCCGCCTACTTGCAGGTTCCATTTGTGCCGTTATCCGGGGAGTTGGCCATTGTGTGCTCGGCATTGTTTGGCGCCTGCTTGGGATTTCTTTGGTGGAATGCCCATCCGGCGAGAGTCTTTATGGGCGATACGGGCTCCCTCGCGATTGGCGGAATGCTGGGTGCTGTGGCGATCTGCTGCAAACAAGAGATTCTTTTGGTGATTGTTGGTGGTGTTTTTGTGATTGAGGCGCTGTCGGTGATCCTGCAGGTCGCCAGTTTCAAACTCACCGGCAAACGCATCATTAAGATGTCCCCACTCCATCACCACTTTGAGCTGAGCGGTTGGAAGGAGAACACGGTCATTGTCCGTTTTTGGATCATGTCCATTCTCTTTGCCCTTCTCGGTCTCGCAACCCTGAAACTCCGATGATTTACTCTGGCAAATCCGCAGTGGTGTTGGGGCTGGGTCATAGCGGCGAAGCCGCCGCGAGCCTTCTGCTCGAGGAGGGGGCCAATGTGACGGTTTGCGAGAGCAGGGAGTCTCCTGGCGCCTTGGAAAAAGCCAGCACATTGCGTGCGCTGGGAGTTCGGGTGCTGTTTGGCAAAGCGGCCGAGGAAGATCCGGTTGTGTACGATGTCTGTGTGCTGAGTCCGGGCATCGATCCCGCTGTTCCCCTGGTGACAAATGTGCTTTCCAAAAACATCCCGGTCATTGGTGAACTGGAGCTCGCTTACGAGGAATGCCTCTGTCCGGTGATTGCCATTACGGGCACCAACGGAAAAACAACCACGACCGAGCTCACAACCGCGATGCTGCAGGGAGCCGATGTGCGAACAATGTCGAGCGGCAACATCGGCCTGCCCTTTGCGTCGGCCGTCCGTCAGAGCCATGTGCTGGATGTGATGGTTCTCGAGGTCAGCTCGTTTCAGCTTGAGACCATCCGCAGCTTCCGACCCCATGTTTCAGCGTGGCTGAATCTCAGCCCCAATCATCTTGATCGGTATCCCGGCGTGGAGGAATACCGCAATGCCAAGTTGCGGATCTTCGAGAACCAAACGTCGGAGGATTTTGCCGTTGTCAACGCCCTCTCTGAGTTGCCTGCCCTGGCGGCGAGGCGAATCACCTTTTCTGCCTACACCGGAGAGGCTGACTTCACACTGCGCGGATCGGAAATATTTTTTGAGGGTCAACCGCTCATTGATCAACGGGACACTCACCTTCCAGGTGTGCACAATGCGGAAAACCTGATGGCAGCGTTTGCGATGGGTTTGTCTTATGGGGTGGATCTCGCGAAACTTGCCGAATCCATTGGCGACTATGCGCCACCCGCTCACCGTTGTGAGTTCCTGCGGGATCTGGATGGTGTTCGCTGGATCAATGACTCCAAGGCCACCAACTTGGATTCCGTTGAAAAAGCCATCCTTTCGCAAGACCGCCCGATTGTTTTGATCGCAGGAGGCAAAGATAAAGGCTTTGAATTTGATCCCTTGCTTTCCTTGGTGCGCGAGCGGGTTAAGTCCGCAGTGTTGATCGGGGAAATGCGTGAACGGATCCGGACGAGTTGGTCTGGCGTCGAGACCCATCTGGCCGCCACCTTGGATGAGGCCGTCAAAACCGCTTCAGAGCTTTCCGAAACCGGGGACGTTGTGCTATTTTCGCCTGGCACGTCATCTTTCGACATGTTCCGCAACTACGGAGAGCGAGGCAACCTTTTCAAGCAGGCCGTGATGGCCTTAACACCCGGAGCAACATTCCAAACAACCAAAAACCAGAAGTGACAATGAAAGCACGAAGAACCGTAAAAATGCCATTAAAGCGGCCACCAACCAGATCCCGCACGGCGGGACCAAAGTTGCGGGCACGCGCTGCTGTGGATGACCAGGAGATCGAGGATTACGAAGGGGAGGCCGAGCCGAACATGCGGTTTTCGCATGCCCTTTTTGTGGTGTTGATCTTGCATGTTATTGCCGTGGCGGGCGTCTTTGCCTTCAACTCCATTAAGGCCAAGCAAGCGTTAGAACCCACCGCGGCTCTGGAGGGTCCCCTTCCCACCGCGCCCTCGAAAGCGGAGGCGGAAGCCCCCATCGTCAAAAAGGCGGCGGAGGCACCCAAAGATGCGGAAGGCACCCATACGGTTGTTGCCGGGGAGACCCTTGGAAAAATTGCGGCGCAGTACAAGACCACCGTGGAGGCTCTTGAGGAGGCCAATGGAATCACCTCGCGTTCCCTGATTCGTGTGGGACAGGTTCTCACCGTCGCACCAACCGGTGCACCAGCCAAGGTGGCAAACAAGCCTGATCAGGCCGTGGCCAAAGTGGCCGCCAAGCCCGCGCAGGCAGAAGCCAAAACCCCTGCAGCCCATGCCATCATTTCCTCTGTTGCCAAGCCGGTTGAAGCCGCGAAGCCAAAACCTGAGACGACTGCCCCAACTGCCGAAGCCCTGCCTGCTGATGGTATTTACACGGTGGCGAAAGGCGATAATCCCTACTCCATCGCGAAACGATACCACGTGAGTTATCAGGACCTGCTTGCCCTTAACAACATCGAAGACCCCACCAAAATCCAGATTGGACAGAAACTGAAAATCCCCAAGCCGGGAAACTAAGGATTGTTGAGGGGTTGGTCCCAGCGGAAGAACGGTCTGCCGCGGGGGATGAACCCTTCGGCTGATCCAAGGAACCATGCACCGCCACGCCATTTATTTTCTCTTACTCACCGTCGCCGGGCTCAGCTGCCTTGGGTTGGTGATGCTTTCGAGCACCGCGGCTTTTGCCCAGGAGAGCCGTGGCGATATGTATTTTTTTGTCAAGCGCCAGGGCCTCTGGCTCGGCATTGCGATCCTTGTGGCTATTTCTGCAGGTTGTCTTGATTAC
>JBGTAR010000087.1:0-13573 GCA_041749815.1 Terrimicrobiaceae bacterium | reverse complement strand
GGTAAGCGGTCGTTGGAGTCGGGGCACCCTGATACACATCGGGCACCCAGAACTGAAAAGGAAAAGCCGCCACTTTGAAACCCAGGGCCACAATCACAAGCGCCAAGCCAAACAACAATGGCGTGCGGCCTTCAGGAGCCAATTGGGGCAGGATCTGCGCAATGCCAGCAAGGGAGGTCTGACCGGTCATCCCAAAAATCCATGTGATTCCGTAAACGAGGAAACCAGTGGAGAGGGCGCCAAGGATCAGATATTTCACACCGGCTTCGAGGCCCGCCTTGTGTTTCCTCATGCTGGCCACCTGCACGTAGAAGGAAATCGTGACCAATTCGAGAGCCACAAAGATCATGATAAAGTCCGCAGCTGTTGAGAGCCACATAAGCCCGGCACAGGTGAACAGAGGCAGAATTAGATATTCCCCGAGCCCTTCACCGTTTTTGGACTGGGGAAGGTACCGTTTGTAATAGGGGGCGTAATCAATGGCCGCCACAATGGTCAGGGCAGTTGCGATCAGCATGAAGCGCTTGAAAAAGAGGCCGAACCCATCCGCCACGTAAAAGCCCGAGGCAAGTAGCCCGAGGGGGGCCTGGGCAAGGAAGAAGGTTGCGACAAATGCAATGAGGAGCCCAAAGATTCCCAGGTGGCCGAGCACTCGCTTCGGAAGGTTGGGCGAAAAGGCATCAATCATCAGAAGAAAAATTCCGAGGCAGACGACAAAAATTTCCAGTGAGATGGGTGGGATCATGGCACGAGCAGCGACGGCGAAAGGTATTTGAGAAGGAGCGGTGGCCAGAATCCTGCGATCAGAAGAAGAAGGAGCAGGGCCGAGACGCTGATGCGGGTCAGCCACCCGATTTCAGGGATGGTGGCCCAGCGCCCGGTGGCCTCACCGAGAAACACTTTTCGATAGGCCCTGAGCATATACACTGCGGAGATCACAACACCCCACACTGCGATGATGGTGGTGATTTGCCAAAGGTTGAACGGGGGAGCACCGGCTGGCCCGCCGGAAAAGGCTCCAAAAAAGACCATGACCTCGGCTGCAAATCCCGCGAATCCGGGAAGTCCGATCGAGGCCATTGCTGCAAAACCAAACAGCAGGCCAAAAGCCGGCACGGTTTTTGCGAGCCCTCCGAGCTCGCTGAAATCGAGGGTTCCTGTTCTTGCCCGGAGTTCTCCGCTGAGTGCGAAAAGTGCTGCGATGGTGAGGCCATGGGCAATGAGGGTGTAGGCTGCGCCGTTGATGCCCAAAGTGTTCCAGGCAAGAATGCCCAGGAAAGCATATCCCATATGCATCACACTGGAATGACCAAGCATCAGGTCCAGTTTGCGCTGCGAGATGGTCACAAACCCCACGTAGAGAATATTGCCTGCCACCAGCGTTAGCAGGAGCCACGCCCAACGTTCCGCCACGTAGGCAGGGAAGACGGGAGTCAGAAGCCGGAGCATTCCGTAAAGCCCAAATTTTTTGAGCACCCCTGCATGGAGCATGGCCGCAGGGGAGGGGGCACTGGCATAGGCTTGAGGGGCCCATGTGTGGAACGGGAAGAGTGCCACCAAAATTCCAAAACCAAAAAACAGGAGCAGAAAAACTCCATCATGAGGAACAAAGGCCCCAATCGCTGCCAGGGAGGCAATTTCCCGCATGTCGAACGTGCGTGCTCCGGCGGGCATGGACAAATAGAGGCCGATCAGCCCGAGCAGCAGGATAAAACTACCAAGGGCCAGATAGATGGTGACTTTCCACGCCGCAGCCTGTCGATCCCCGGATCCCCAGATGCCAATCAACAAAAACGTCGGCACCAGCGCGAGTTCGTGGAACATGTAGAAAAAGAAAACATCAACGGAGGCAAAGGCCCCAATGGCCCCGGCAGAGATCAAAAGCAAGGAGGCGTAAAAACAGCCGGGCATTTTGTCAGGTGTCCTCGCCACGGCCACGGCGGCTAGTGTGACAACCACCGAAAGCCCGAGCATCGCCAGGGAAAATCCGTCAGCCCCCAGTGTGAAAGCAATGCCCAGATCCGGAAGGATTGGCAGGGACGACAAAAATTGGTGACCTCCCTCAGAAAGGTTGTAGGTGCCGGCAATCAGCAAAAATGCGATGACATTCAGCGCAGATGTGATGAGGGCCGTTTTTCTGGCCGGAGATCCGACGATAATAAATGCCGAAGAGACAATCGGCAGGAGGATGAGAAGGAGCAGGGGACTCATCAGGAAAGGATAAGGTAGAGCAGGCCAATCACTCCGGCTCCAAACAGGAATCCGTAAGCTTGCAGGTTGCCGATTTGCAGGAATCGAAGCACAAAGCCCGAGGCCCACGCGAGTTTGCTGGGGAGTTGAACGATGAGGAGATTGATCACCCAGCGATCAACCCAGCCAGCCAACATGGCCGTGCCATCTTGAAAGATTCTGACAATCCACGCATAAACGTTGTCGATGTAGAGACGGTTGGCAAAGAGCGGGATGGAAATCGGGTCCTTGGCGGCTTTGCCATACAAACGCAGCGTCAGAAGCACGGTGACAACAAACAACCCTTTCAGAATCCACTCGGCCAGATGGGATGGGTGGGCAGGCTGGGGGATTTTGCCCCAGAAGAAATGCTCGACAGGGCCCCAACCCGCGCCCAACGCGGCCACCGCGAGGACCACCATGGGAAGAATCATCACTTTCGGGGATTCGTGCGCATGTTTGGCGGCATCACTGCGGGGAGCTCCCAGAAACACCACCGTGAACAGCCGTGTGATATAAAACGCCGTGAGTCCCGCAACGGCCACGCCGATCCATCCAAGAATCGGTTGTTTCTCAATCGCCCACAAAATGATGAGGTCCTTGCTGTAGTAGCCGCTGAAAAACGGGCATCCCGCAAGGGCCAGTCCGCCAAAAATCAAACAGAAGAAGGTGGCAGGCATTTTGTTTTTTAATGCCCCCATTTTCCAGATGTCCTGCTCATGATGCATGCCCACAATGACCGAGCCTGCGCAGAGGAAAAGCAGGCACTTGAAGAACGCATGGGTCATCAAATGGAACATGGCCGGCCCGCTGGAGTCCGCGACGCCGATTCCCATGACCATGTATCCCAACTGCGAAATCGTGGAGTAAGCGAGGATGCGTTTGATGTCATTCTGCTGAGTCGCCATCAGCCCGCCTGCAAGGCAGGTCAAACCCCCGACCCAAGCGATCACGAGCATGGCTGTTTCAGAAAGGAGCAGAAGCGGGAAAATCCGCGCCAGCATGAACACCCCGGCGGCGACCATCGTCGCGGCATGAAGGAGGGACGAGACCGGTGTGGGGCCTTCCATGGAATTCGGCAGCCACACGTGCAGAGGCAGCTGGGCTGATTTGCCAACCGTGCCACAAAAAACCAGCAAACAGGCGGCAAGATACAAACCGCCGGTTGTGGCGAATGAGGCTGCTTCCTGCTCGATTTCCGAGAAAAAGACAGATCCCGTGGCCGTCCAAAAAAGAAGGATGCCGAGCATGAATCCAAAATCACCAATCCGGTTGACCACAAACGCCTGCTTCGATGCCTCGGCGGCAGAGTTTCGGGAATAATAATGTCCAATAAGAATGTAGGAACTGACACCAACCAGCTCCCAAAAGATAAACATCATCAGGAAGTTGTCCGCGAGCACGATGCCCAACATCGAAAAAAGGAACAGGGACAGGCCCGCAAAATACCGCCAGTACCCTTCCTCCTTCGCCATGTAACCCAGCGAATAGATAAACACCAGCGTCGCCACCGACGTCACAATCAAAAGCATCGCGCCGCTCAGGGCATCAAGCTTCAAACCAATGGCAACTTCCAGGACTCCTTCAAAGTTCAGCCAGTTTAGTCTGCTGGTCTCGCCCCAAGGTTTAGCAAAAAAGATTGCCCAACTCAGAACACAGGTCAGGGCCGCAGTAGCAATGGCCAGGCCGGCACTCAGCACCCGCGAATGGCGGCCAAAAACCAGAACGATGGCTGCCGTCACCAACGGCGCAAACAGAATAATCCAGGCTGAATTCGCTGTTCCCATGCTAAAATCTGAGGCTGTCGAGGTCTTCGACGTGAACGGTTTGTTTGGCGCGGAACAACGCGACAATAATCGCCAGTCCCACGGCAACTTCTGCTGCGGCAACGGTGATGATAAAAAAGACGAAGGTCTGGGCGTTGTAGGCCGGGTAGCCATCCATTGTCAGATGAAACCTGGAAAACGCCACCAACGAGAGGTTGGCCGCGTTGAGCATTAGTTCAAGACCCATAAAAATAATGAGAAGGTTCCGGCGGAGAAGCACCCCGGCCAGTCCAAGGGTAAACAGCAGTCCGCTGACAAGAAGGTAGTTGGCAAGGGTGGGCATCATAACTCAGCTTCGGGCATCGGTTGCGGAGCGGCGAAGGCTTAACAGCACCACGCCCACGGTTGAGACGAGAAGAAGGACGGCAATGACCTGAAATGGCAGGTTGAAATCCTTGAAAAGCACGGCTCCCACGGCTGCCACATCGTTGATCTCGGGACTTCCCAGCGCGGGTTTGGTCATTTGTAACCTTGGGTCCGATCCAATCACTTTGATTAGCAGGTTCACAAACCCGAAAATGACCAGGCCCCCACCGGCCCACGCGGAAAGGTTGATCCTCCGCGTTTCTTCACCCTTCAGGTCAAGAAGCATGATGATAAACAGGAAAAGCACCATCACCGCCCCGGCGTAAACCAGCACCTGAATCACTGCGATAAAGAAGGCATCCAACGTCACAAAGAGAGCTGCCAAAAAAATGAAGCTCATGACCAGGCTCATGGCGCTCGAGACGGGATTGCGCAAAAACACGACGAGCCCCCCAAAAAGGAGCATCAAAACGGCAAATATCCAAAATAAAGCGAGCTGCATTGGTTAAGGCGTGAACTTTTTAACAGCCCACACGGAAAACGGCTACTTTTTTTCGTTCCACTTGAAAACAAGACCTTCCATCACCCCACCCAATTCGTAGAGCTTTGCCTTGTTGTGGACCATTTCAGCGCGGTTCAAGCCGGTGATCGAATAATCTTTTCTCAGAAAAATTGCCTGCTCTGGACAAACTTCCTCACACAACCCGCAATAAATGCAGCGGATCATGTCAATGTCGAAGGCCTGCGGGCGTTTTTCGACCTTGGACCATTTGTCCGCCGCTGGAATTTCTTCGGGTTTGATCGTGATCGCACGGGGAGGGCAAATAAATTCGCACAGCTGACACGCCACACAACGCTCTTTCCCGTGTTCATCCGCCACCAATGTCGGAGCCCCACGGTAATAATCCGGCAAATTCGCATCCCACTTCTCCTCGGGATACTGCATGGTCACCTTCTTCTTCCCTGTGATGGACGTCAGGATGTGTTTAAACGTGATAAACATGCCCGCAACAATGGCAGGCAAATACAGTCGCTCGGAGAGCGTGAGTCGTGGTCGTGGAATCGTGACAGCCATTGGAATAAGAATATCTGATGCTACGCGGTGTCGTCCAGCGCGGAAGCAAATTTCCAGAAAATTCCTTGGTTCAAGCCACGGCTCTCTCTCGGACCTCGGTGAGCAGTGACACAAGTTCACCCACCTGAGCGGAATCAAAACCCACCTTTCGTTCACTCTTTGCGGCCTGCCGCCCGTCTCGCAATCCAGATGACAAAGACGGACAGCCGACCGGATGCTCGAACCGCTTTTTCAACACCGTGAGCCGCGTCAGGGATGCGTGTCCATGACTTTCGATGTCGGTGATGATTTTCTGGATTTTCTCTGGAACGGCGGTACTCATGGCGGCTCAATGTCAGGGCATCCAGGGGAATTTTCACCCAATCCCATATTTTCACCAGCGGGTGAAACCTGGAACTCAGTAAAATATCGGTGCTGTTCCGCGTGGTCAGTTCAATACACCAGTTCGCAGCTGCATTTGGACTCGACACCCATCCCAGGCCTTCTATTTCTATCTTCAATCTCAAGCCATGAAATCAAGAATTCTGCTCGTCGGATGGTTCTCCCGAAATTTATGCTTATAGTGCGGGACGCGAAGTGATCAGCTTTTTGCGGTGGAGGCTTCTGCGAATTCTTCCGGGAACTTTGCAAGGAAGCTCTGGGTCGGCCACGCGCAGGCTTCGCCAAAGGCGCAGATCGTGCGACCGGCAATATTGTCAGCCACATTTTTGAGGGTTTTTGGATCGTTTTCCACGCCTCCGCCATCCAGGATGCGGGTGGTGATTTTTGACATCCAGAGACTTCCTTCCCGGCAGGGAGTGCACTGACCGCAGCTCTCGTGTGCGTAGAACTGGTTGAGGTTGTTGAGCGCCCAGACCATGTCGCGGGTGTCATCCATCACCATCACTCCACCACTTCCAATCATCGTACCTGCTGCGGCAAGCGAGGACGCGTCCATCACGACATCCAGGAGATCAATTTCTTTTTCCACCATCTCCCCATCGGGGCCTTTGACCTTGGTTTTAAATTTCTCGCCAGCCCGAAGCACTTTGGCCGAGCTGCCGCCAGGAATCACGGCTTTGAGAGTTCTTCCGGGCTTCAGTCCTCCGCAGATTTCGAAGATCAGTTCTCCGAGCGTCACAGCCCCGGCCGGCAATTCAAAAAATCCGGGACGCATCACGTCGCCACTCACACACATGGTGCGTGTGCCGCCATCGCCAGGGGTGCCCATTTTGGCATATTCTTCAGCGCCGAGCCGAAGGATGTGTTTCACATGACAGATCGTCTCAACGTTGTTCACGATGGTGGGCTTCATGTAGAGGCCCAGAACAGCCGGGAAGTAGGGTGGTTTGATGCGGGGGTAGGGACGTTTGCCCTCGAGGGACTCGAGTAGACTGGTTTCCTCCCCGCAGATGTAGGCCCCTGCTCCCTGGTGGACGTAGATGTCACAGTCAAACCCCGACCCAAGAATATTTTTTCCCACAAAGTTTTTGGCTTTGGCTTCTTTGATGGCGTTCCACACGATCTTCGCTGCGTGCGGGAATTCACACCGGATGTAAATATAGCAGAGGTGGCAGTTTGTGGCGTAGGCCGAGGCAACCAATCCTTCAATGAGCTGGTGGGGGTCTTGATGAAGAATGTAGCGGTCCTTGAAAGTGCCGGGCTCGGATTCGTCCCCATTAACCACAATGTAGTGCGGTTTGCCGTCATCGTATTTGATGAAGCTCCACTTCACACCGCAGGGAAAACCCGCTCCGCCGCGTCCCCGGAGATTTGCGGCTTTCACCGCATCGATAATTTCCGAGGGTTTCATGTCCAGGGCTTTTTTTAAGGACTCGTATCCCCCATGGGCCAGGTACGTCTCCAAGCTGGGGTCATATCCCGGCTTGCTGATATTTTCAAAAATGATGCGCCGCTCGCGGGGGTGAGGAGAGGGGATGGAAGGCGATTTGGCGGTCATGATTTGTACTGATCCACGATGGATGGGATGTTGGAGGGGGTGATCCGCTCGTGGAGGTCATCGTTGATGAGGGCCACGGGTGCACTCCCGCAACTTGCAAGACACTCCACAAACTCCACGCTGAAATTTCCATCAGCTGTGGTCGGAGGAGCCGTGCCAAATCCATGATGTTCACAGTGGGGGTCAAGGCCGACGGCCTGACAGAATTTCTCTTTGACCTCATACCCGCCAGCCAGAGCACAGGCCAGCGTGCGGCAAACACGGATCACAGTTTTCCCTGCGGCCTGCTGACGGAACCATGGATAGAAGGTGACGAGTTCCAAAATATTGACTGGGGTGAGCTCCAGCTTCGCGGCGATCCATTCGATCCCGGAATCATCCACATAACCAAACTCATTCTGCCAGAGGTGCAGGAGCGGCAGGGAAGCGCTGCGTTTGGAAACGGGATAGTGCGAAATCAATTCCTCGACCTCCGCAACAAATTCAGTCGTCAGGTGTTCGGCCTGCTTCACATTGTTTGCGGCACTGGGTTGGCTCACGGTGGCTGTCATCTCCTTGTTTGTCCTGTTTTCTTACGAGTCCATCAAGCAAAACGATTCTCGAAATTCAATTGGCGGCAAAAAAACGCACAAGAAGGGCGCTCTGACGATGCTCGCAATCACACGTCGATGACCAATGGAGGTAATACCACCAGCGAGGTGATCACCCGCCAAATCCATTGGGTTCTTAACCTCGTCGGACCGGCTGCCGCCGGGTGGCAAGGCGCGAGTGCGTATCGCGATCCTGCGAGGCACCGATGACGCCATCGTCACCCGTGCGGCTTGATCGCGAAGCTTGCCGGGGAGTGAATCTCGACGCCTTCGACGGTTCGCCCGTAGAGCGGGCCAAAATGCGTCTTGTCACCAGTCAGCAAGATCTGGCACTGATGATGGATCGACGTTGCCAGCACGGGTCTGTCCTTTTCTGGCAGTTCCGGTGCGATTTCGGCTGGTAGTGGCCCACAGGTCCCGGCGGAAGCTTCCACTTGCTTTATTAAATCTTCGAAATCCTTAAGTGCAGTGGGAAACTTCGCCTCCAGGTTGCGCATCGCTTCGCCCACCACGTATCCGTCCGCAACCAGAACATGCCCGCGGGATCTCAGTTGAACTAGAAAAGCGTGCACGGCGCCCCTGCTCTTTGCGGCAGAAAAGAGGACGTTGGCATCGAGGAAAATCCGCATCGGCCCCTACCTTGCGCCGCGACCATCCAGAACCTGCGACAGCTCGGATTCCGCCGCGTCAAACTCCGCCACCCGCTCGGGCGTGTAGATTTCCACTGGCAGCGTTAAGGCGGGACGGAGGAGGATGCCTTCTGCCGTGATTTCGGCGATGAGGCTGTCCTGAGGGCGAATTCCCGCCGCCTTTCGCATTTCTGCGGGCAGTGCGATCAGCCCACGGCCTGAAACTGAAATGGTTGCTTGCATGTTCAAAAGATGCAGCAAAGCAGAACATCTGCAAGTTGGAATTCTGCATCGCACTCAACGGCGTGCCCTTCGAGGATGGCAACGGCCGCGTCAGTCGTGCGGTCGCCGACCTGGCGCTGGCCCGGGCGGACGGCTCGGCCATGCGTTTCTACAGCATGTCGACCCAGATCGAGTCCGGGAAAAAGCATTACTACCAAGCCTTGGAGAAGACCCAGAAAGGAACGTTGGATATCACCGACTGGCTGTCATGGTTCCTCGATTGCCTGGGTCGCGCCTTGCGGGGGGCGGAAGCCTCGCTTGCCCGGATCATCCGGAAGGCGGCCACTTGGGATTGGATCAACCAGACCTCAACCATCAGCGAGCGCCAGCGCTTCGTCATCAACGCGCTCATGGACGACACAGAAGAGAAATTATCGACCTCGCGCTACGCCAAACTCTCCGGGTGCTCACTCGATACAGCGCTGCGCGACATCAAGATCCTGCTCGATTCCGGCATCCTGGCACCCGGCCCGAGCGGTGGCCGCAGTACGAACTATAAACTTCAGCCACCGCCCGAGACCAACTGTGGGATAGGTTGAGCTTGGAGAATAGCAAGCAACGGCCCGCCCCCTTTTGGCTCGTCGGTGACGGATCCACTCGTCGCTCCGGTGCCGCCGAAGGTGAACGAGCTGGCCCCGAGCAGGTTCGTTCCGGTGATTGTTACCTTGGGGCCGCCCGCTGTAAGACCGTTTGCGGGTGAGGTGCTGAGATTTCCCCGCCCGTTGCGAAACGGATTTCCACGAGGTGGATTCCATCCGATTCTTGGATAAGAAGGCCGAATCCGGAGACCTTGCAGATTCCCCGCACGAGTCGAATTCCGAGTCCCAACCCGGCGGCTGATATTCCTGCGGGGTCGACATCGTTGGTTATTTTCAGAACCGGCACGCCGCCCGAGGACTGGTGGCAGCCGATGGAAACCTCGGAACGCGCATAACGCATGGCGTTTTCCAGCAGGCCGTGGAGCGCCTGGCGCAGCAGATCCGGGTCCGCATGGATGGGGAGCCCGTCCTCGATGGTGATTTCCATGTGGAGCGATCGCTCCGTGGCGAGCAACTGATAGTTCTCTGCCAGCTCGTGAACCAGGCTTGAGAGATCCATGGGCTGGGCGGCGGTTTGCAGTCCGCCCTGTTCGGCCTTTGCCGCCAGGAGTGCACGCTCCACGAATCGGGAGAGCCTGGACAGTTCATCCTGCAATTCTTCCTGAAACGCGGGGGGAACCCCCTCGGGTGCGTGCTCCACCCGCAGGCGCAGCAGCATCAGCGGCGTCCGCATTTCATGGCCGACCTTTGCGGAAAAATCCGCCATTTCCTGGTAGGCGGTGCCAGCGCGGTCGAGCAGCGAGTTGAGATGGCTCACCAGATCGGCGAACATCGGATCTGCCTCCGGGATGACGATCCCGCCGCGCAGCGAGTCCGGGCGCATCGCTCCGATCTGGCGGTTGATGTCGTGCACTGGCCTGAGCGAGCGTCGGGCCAGCAGCAATCCAGCGCCGAGGGAAATCAGGATCATCGTGGCGCCCACTTGCAGCCATTTTTCCAGCATTTCACCAAGAATGTCTTCGATTTCCGCCTCTGAGTAGCTGTTATGGATTCTCCAGCTTTCGTAGTGCGGGTGAGTCGGATCTTTCTGCCCCTGGCGCAATTCCTCTTCCAGATGCCGGTGGGCCGTGAGAATCATCACTGCGATGAGGATCGTGCAGGAAAGAACCACCCAGGCGGCGATGCGGATACGAAAGAGCGTCACGGCTCGTCTCCTTCCTCCCGCAGCGCGAATCCCTTGCCGCGGAGGGTATGGATTAGCGGTTTGAATCCCGGCAGGTCGATCTTCTTGCGCAGGTAGTTCACATAGACATTCACCACGTTGGAGCTGGGATCGAAATAATGATCCCAGACCTGGTCGATCAGCGCGGCTTTCGAAACTGGTCGTGGAGAGGCATTGGCCAGGGTTTCAAGCAGGGCGAACTCGCGGTTGGTAAGGACGATCTGTGTTTCTCCGCGTCGTGCGGTTCGCGAAAGAAGGTCGATTTCCAAATCCGCCACGCAGAGCAGGTTTGTGTCTTCTGGTTTCGCCCGCCGTTTGGCCGCCCGCAATCGGGCCAGCAGTTCTTCGGTGGAGTAGGGTTTCACCAGATAATCATCCGCTCCCGCATCAAGACCGGCCACTTTGTCGCTCACTTCGCCCCTGGCGGTTGAAAGTAGCAGGGAGGCCTGGCAGCCGAGATCGCGAGCTTTCTTGATCACGCTCACGCCATCCATGCCGGGCATCGAGATGTCGAGGACGCCAGCGTCAAGTGATTGATCCTCCAGCAGGCGAAGCGCATCGAGTCCATCGCCGGTTTCCACCAACTCATGGCCAGCCAGTCGCAGAGCCTCCACCAAGTGCCTGCGCAGGCGGGTGTCGTCTTCGGCCACGAGGATTCTCATTCCTGGAGACTGTCATGGACCGTGATGCGTTGCAATGGAACGAAAAGCGGGGAGCGTTTTTATGGTTTCCTCAGCCGGAAGAACAGCTTCGTTGGCGTCGGATCCATCACCTCCACGTGGTGAAGGCCGTCATGAGGCGCATCGGGGCGGGTGGAATTGCGCCACGAATCGGGTGCAAGATCCGGGCTTTCCTCAAGGATCCATCCGGGGGGAACCATTGACCATTCCATGGTGAAAGCAACGCCCGGCGTGATGGTGGGCAGGATCTCGATAGGCGTGGGCATGTCGGCCATCACGAAGTGTGCGACGAGCAGGCGGGTTTCTGTCACGGTTAGGTCAAATGAACCCACGGAACTCAAGAGCGTCCCGTTATCCGTCCAGCCCTGAAAGACATAGCCGGGATTCGCCGTGGCGGTGAGAGATGCGGTATCTCCCGAGATGTACAAGCCGTCTCCGGTCACCACTCCATATTCTGCGGGCGATGCGCTGGCCACGATAGTGAGATACGGGGCGAAATGAGCGACCAAACGTCGGTTTGCCGCCGCCGTGAACAGGTAGTCCTCGTCGGTGCTGACCTCTGTGCCATCTTCAGTCCAGTTCACAAAGGCATAACCAACCTCCGGAGTTGCCAGGACGTCGACGCTGTCCCCATTTGAATATGGCCCGTCGCCGCTCGTGGTGCCGCCGATCGCGGTTGACGAGGTCGTTGTGATGGTCACGCCTGCGTCCCATGTGAAGTGCGCGGCCAGCGTGCGGTTGCCGGTGACGTTGAAATCATAGGTTGAGTCGGTGCTGACCACGGTGCCGTTCTCAGTCCAGTTTTCAAAACTCCATCCATCCTCCGGGAAGGCCCTCACCCTGGCCTTTTCATCTGTTTTGTAGCTCAGGCTGTCCACTTCCGTGGTTCCACCGATGGCAGGAACCGAGCCTGCGGTGACAACGAAGGACTCGTTGAATCGGGCCACCAGGTTCCGGTTGCCGGTCACAGTAAAGCTATAGTTTGGTGAAGTGCTGACTGTGGTGCCACCGTCTTCCCATTTCGAAAATGCGTATCCGGGGTTGGATGTGGCCACGACGGTGGCGATGACACCCGTAAGATACGTTCCGTTTCCGTTCACCATGCCGCCTGCCACGGGGTTCGCGCTTGTGCCGATCGATTTGGGCGCTCCCGCTGCAACGAAGTTCGCCACGAGTGTCTTGTTGGAGGTGACTGTGAAGGTGTAGCTCGCGGAGTTGCTGACTTTTGTGGAGCCGCTGATCCAGCCCGCGAAGACAAAGCCCGGCTGCACCGTCGCAACCACCGTGACCTCGGTGCCGCTGGGAAAGTTGCCACCACCGTTGGCCGTGCCGCTTGTGACGGGAGACGCGCTGACGCCTACCGAAAAGGTCGGAGTGACGATGAAATTTGCCACAAGGATCCGATCCGCCGTGGCGGTGAAAGTGTAACTCGCCGACGTGCTAACTGCGATTCCTCCCTCGGTCCAGTTTACGAACGAATACCCCGCGTTCGGAGATGCGACAACAGTCGTGCTGCTGCCGTCGTCCAGAAGGCCGCCGCCGCTGGTGTCACCACCTTCCGTCGGAGCTCTATTGGTGGCGATGTTCCATTGCGGAAGGTCTGAGAAGTTGGCGATGAGCGAATGGTTCACGTCGATCGCGAAGGTGTGGCTGGCGGTGTTGCTGACCACCTTGCCGTTGTCCGTCCAATTCACGAAGTGAAAGCCTACGGCTGCCGTTGCGGTCACCGTGACGTCTGTGCCTGGAGCAAAGCCGCCATCACCCGTGGTGCTACCCGAACCCGGCGGGGAAACCGCGGTGTCGACCAGGCTCTCCGGAGGCAAGGCCTCGCCCTCTGCGGCGACACGCAATGTGTAGTTTTTTGAGACTTCGGGATTCACGCCGTCAGTGGCGGTGATTTTGAAAATGAACTCCCCGCTCACCGTGGGGGTTCCGGACAGCACGCCGGTCACCTCATCAAAATTCATTCCGGCGGGCAGTGCTCCCGTGAGCGTGCTGGTGAAGGGCAAAGCGCCTTCCACGACAACCGTGCGTGCGGCAAACGGCACATTCACTTCGCCCTCGCCGACGTGGTCGATCAACCCGACGGGTGCATCCACATCCACCGCTGCCATCTGGGAGCCGGTGAAGTCGCCAACAACTTCCACGTTGGAAAGATCGACTTCCACACCGTTGATGAGCTTGACGCCGATGCCGTGAATTCCGTCCGCAGCAACGGATTGTGCCATGGCCTCGCCGGATTCGATGTCGAACGGT
>JBGTAR010000086.1:0-17398 GCA_041749815.1 Terrimicrobiaceae bacterium | reverse complement strand
ATCCCTGCGCAGGATTTGACCCGTGAAGCCCACCTCGTTTCCCACCGAGGAAAGATCAAAACGGTGCAGCAACTCTCCATGACCATTGCAGACCTCATAATATCGGAACTCCGAACTGCGATTCACAAATTCATCAAACGTCCCCAATCCATGCAGCACCCGGCTGCCCATGGGGTACAACGTGAGCATGTATCCCGCTTCCGCCAGACTCTTCTTCCTCTCAATGAGGGACACGGAGATTCCACGCTGACGCAACAATGCCGCCAGTGCCATCCCGCCGATTCCGGCACCGACAATGAGGATCTTCATGGCCACATCCTACGCTTTCTCCACCAAAAGGAGAATCCAAATCCACTTGCTCAAGGGGTGGGATTAAAAGTGGGTGAGGTCGCTCCTCCTGGGAACGCTGGCTTCCAGCCGGCAATCCCTCTTTGCCTCCCCCACTTTTAATCACACCCCTCGCCCGCCCGCGCAAGATTCATGAAGCCGCAGGATAAGGTTTATTTGAATATTTCAGGCCCGGAGAACGCACAGACAACAAGGCGAGCCGCCGTTGGCAGGATGCTCCACCAAGAACGACAACAACTCGCTCTCTCCACGAGCTGACGGCTGTTGACGCTCTTAGCCCAGACTCGTAGGCTTTTTTATGCAGAATGCTTTTGCCGTCATGAGTGACATTCACTCCAATTATGAGGCGTTGACCGCCGTCTTGGATGATATGAAATGCCAGGAAATTGCTCAGATCGTCTGCCTTGGCGACACGGTGGGTTACGCTTCCGGCGTGAGGTCGTGCCTGCGCACGGTCCGAGGACTCGGTTGCCCGGTCCTCATGGGGAACCACGATGAGGCCGCGTGTTTGCCCGAATTGCCCGAGGATCTCAATGAAACGGCGGCCGCCGGCATCCGCTTTTCCTCGGCGCGCCTTTCCGAAACCGACCGGTCCTGGCTCCAGGCTCTGCCCCGCACATTGAAGACGGAGGGCATCACATTCACTCATGCGTCCTTGGAAGATGAGAACGATTGGCCCTACATTCTGTTTCCCGAGGATGCCCACTTTCACTTTGCACAACAATCCACGCCCCTTGCCTTTTGTGGTCACACTCACGAACCCATGGTTTGGTGGCAGGAATCACCAAGAAGTCCCTGCCTGCAACAGGCCGGAGTGGACGTGATTTCTGTGCCATCAAAAGGCAAGGTTCTTGTGAATGTGGGCTCCGTTGGCCAACCGCGTGATGGAGACACGCGCTCCTGCTACGTTATCTGCCGGCCAGAGCATAACACCGTCGAGTTCCGCCGTGTCGAATATGATATCAAGCGAACCAAGCGGAAGATTCTGCGCGCCAAGCTCCCCCGTTTCACAGCCCAACGCCTCTCGCTGGGGAGATAGACTCATGATTTCTCCGGAGCAATTCTGACAGAATCTCTCAACTCGCAGGAACCCCTGCTTTTTCAAACGAATGGACACCGAAATCGCCAAACTTCTGCCGCTCGCCCGGCATATTGCCAGCAATTTCTCGAACATCCCAGGACTCGACCTTGCGGAAATAGAAATTCAAGCACAGGAAGCACTCGCCGCTGCTGGACGCCAATTCGATCCCTCCAAGGGCGAGTTCACCCCTTACGCCGCCCAAGCCATACGCAATGCTCTGCGCAGCCTCTACGAGAAGCAGGTCAGGCATCATGGCCATCACGCCTACGTACTTGACCAACCAGCAGGGATGGAATCTACCCAAGCAGATCTCGTTCAGAACACACCCGATAATAAACAGGAATCGGTGACCACACAGGCCGGTCGGGCTGAGTCCCTCGCCGCCCTCCAACGGGCCATGACCTCGCTGCCGGAGCGTTATCGCGTCGTTCTCAACGGGATCGGGCAAAGCCGCAGCTACTCGGAAATTGGCATCCAGCTTGGCATGACAAAGCAGGGCGTCCACAAGATCGCGATGGCAGCAATGCAGTCTCTCCGTGAACATCTCGAATCCCAAGGATTCGGCGGGCTGGACTCCGTGGGGCTTTTGAAATCCTCTTCGAAGCACCTTTAATTGGGTTGCATATTTCATCCCTCCGATTGACGGAATTTCGGCTCAACGGTAGAACGCTCACATGGCAGTTTCCCTCACCGTGACAAAAGGCCCCGCCAAGGGGAAGGTTTTCACATTCGCTGAGCACGACACGTTTCTCTTTGGGAGGATGCCGGACTGCCACGCAACATTCCCTGATGACAACCACGTTTCGCGTCATCATTTTATCTTGGAGGCCTGCCCACCCAAAGCCTCGCTGCGTGATCTTGGCAGCCTGAATGGCACCTATGTGAACGGAGAATGCCACGGTGGGCGCAAGGCGGGTGAATCTCCGGAGCAAGGTGCAAGACGCAAACACCCTGCCGTGGACTTAAAAAGCGGAGACATCATCGAAGTTGGCCAGACCACCATTTTGGTATCCATCGATAAACCGGTTGGGAAATCACAAGTGAATGCCGGCATTCAGCCCGGCGAACTCTCCGAACTTTCCCCGGAAGCACTCTTTGATCTCGTCTTTGGAGGAAAAAAGGAGCCCGCCTTGCTGGAAATCCCTGGCTTCACCATCGAAAAAGAACTCGGACGCGGAGGCTTCGGGGCTGTTTACCAGGCACGGAGGCAACAAGACAACGCGCGGGTGGCAATCAAAGTCATGCTCTCCCAAGCCAAGGCAACGGAGGATGCTGTTCTCCAATTTAAACGGGAAATGCAAGTGAACCGTCAGTTGGAACATCCCAACATTGTTCGCTTCATCGAAAACGGATCGCATGAAGGCGCTTTCTATTTCGTTATGCAATTATGCGATGGGGGCTCCCTCATGGATCTTTTCAAAAAAAACCGCCGACCACTGACCCCGGACCAGGTCATGCCCCACGCCCTGAAGGCTCTGGAAGGCCTCGCCTACGCCCACAAGAAGGGATTTGTTCACCGCGACCTCAAACCCGGCAACATCCTCATCCACAAAGGCATGGCCCGCATCTCGGATTTCGGAATGTCGAAGAGCTTTCAAATGGCAGGACTCAGCGGCATGAGCATAACCGGCAACACGGCCGGCACCCCATCCTTTATGCCGCCGGAACAGATCGTCAATTTCAAATACGTGAAACCCGTCAGTGATGTCTTCAGCATGGGGGCGACGATCTATTTCCTCCTCACTGGAGCCTTTCCGTTTGACTTCCCACAGAAACGGGACCCAATGGATGTCATCCTAAATGATGAGGTCATTCCAATCAGGAAACGCCTCGCCGCAATCCCCAACCCCCTTGCGGCAGCCATCGACAAGGCGGTAGCCAAAAAACACAAGGACCGCTTCCCTGACGCCGGAGCGCTCCTGCGTGCGATTGGTTCTTGAAGGTCTTGAGCCATTCAGCGGAGCGTCATTGGTCGATGCAGTGCAGGAAGGGGTTCAATCTCTCAAGGAGGAAATTGACAAGGATACGGAATTTCGAAAACATTTAACTTGTGCCGCGTGTTCCGATTCCAAACAGCCCTTATCGAGTCGGCTTCTTCAGCTTTGATCTCAAGGAAAAGCGGCATGTTCATGTTCGACGTGAACGAAAAGAGTGCAAAGTTTGGATCGAGCCGAGCATTGAATTGGCATGGAACTCCGGTTTTGCCGATCATGAAGTCAATGACATCCTGCGTCTTGTGTGCGAGAATATCACATTGATCAACTCCACCTATGACTGTGCCGCCAAAAATTCTTGACGCAGAAATCGATTCCCGGAATTTAAAAGTCCGGCTCGATTCCGGGATTACTGTGTTTATGCCTTTGGAGCACGTTCCAACCCTTCTTCTGGCCACGGATGAAGAGCGCAGCACCATGGAAGTTTTTGACCACAGCCTCCACTGGGAGGCCCTCGATTGTGATCTGAGCGTTGAAGGCCTGCTTGTGGGAGCCAAGGAGCTTCCGGCCCTCGCCCGCAAAGCATGGGACAGGTTCCTCACACGGCAATACGGCGTCGCTGCGTAATTGACAGCCCCTAATTCCTGGCCAATCGGAAATTAAGTGTTATCACACGCCTTTGAGACAGGATTAACAAGATTCTCTGGATTTGCAGGCAGACCCAAAACCGTTTTTTGGCTGATCCGGGGTAATCCATCCATGCTTGGTTGACGATTTTGATGCCGAACCGTAGGGGAGGCGATGAAGAAATCCCACCTCACCCACGAGCCGCCTTTTGCAGATGCATGCAAATGCCTGCGAAAAATGCGCAAGCATTCAGCCCTTGGTTCTGCCCGGCATATGCCCGGAATGGGCTAAATCCACCAGCCCAGGGTTGCGAAGGCACCCTGGGTTAACACAAAAATAAAATCTGCCCTGAATGGGCAGCATCCGAGGGTAGCCCCACAGATGTCCCACCCCATTTGATTGAATGCCACAAAACCAACCGTTCCCATGATCCAACTGCACAGTCACTCACTGCAATTCTCGTTCCCCGACCTCGACAAGGAAATCGCCACGCAAATTCACGACTATTCCGAAAAACATCGCGAGGCCTTTTGCGCATCCTTCCGTGATGCTGCAAGGAAAAAGATCGAACCAAACCGCATCAACCTCCGTTTGAAACAACCCCAATGCGCGGCCATCGAACGCCTCGCTGCGTCTCGCGATCACGAAATCCAAGAGGCATGGATGACCGCATGGAGCGAAGTTGCGGACCGCAGCCACTCCCGATGCAGCATCACCTTTCAACGCACACTCCGGCTCCCTGATGACGGGAAAGTTTACCCGCTACCTGCCGGGCTTGGAGCATTTCCCCTTCGGCCCGTGGATCGGTGTTCCTCCACATGCCCGGCCCATTGGCTCGAAAAAGGGGGGGTACTGCTCCCGATGTATCAGGCCGAGGCCCTCTGGCTTTTGTTCCATGCGAACCTCCCGCATGCCATGAAAATCACAGCGGGGTCAGTGAATGCCCTCACCGGCGAGATCGACCACAACGGGCTCGTTGGCAATCCACAAAATTACCTCACCCTCCCCGACCAGCCTTGGCTCGATGGCTTCAAAGTGAGTCCAAATACGGTTCGCCAGTTTGTCGCCATGCCTGTCGGTTCGGGCTTCACCGCCAGCGAGCAATTGGCCCCGGAGCAAACGGCTGGGGGAATGGTCATTGAAATTATTCACATGAAACCAACCCGTCTGCTGGCACAAATCGTCAAGGAAAACAAGGGGGCCATGCTTGAGCGCGTCATGGACCTGCTCCTCGGCGATGATTGGCGAGCATATGAGACCCCTGAGTTATGTTGTGGTTCCGTCATGGAATACTGCTCCGGGAGCATGGGGCTGGGAGGCGGAGGAAAAATCCAACAGGAAATCTATCAGGACGAACATGGCATCGAAGCGTGGGAAGACCAGGGAGCCATCCGCCTCTGCGTCCACATCTGCAACGCAATGACCTGGCGGGCGGTCACCGGCGAGAACCCTCCCCACCCACCAATCACCCCTGAAGAATACCAACGCCACCGGATCCCATGGTTCGACTTTTATCGCGATGACCTGACGCCGCTTCAAGAAACCGAGAAAATGGCAGGCTTGAAATCCGTGGACGAGGTCGCCGCCGAAAAGGGACTCACCAAGTTCACTGATGGAGAACTGGATCCCGAATATGTGGTGCAATATGGGAACACACGCCGCCCGGATGAAGTTCGGGAGTGGGGACGAAGCAGTGTCCGGTGATGACCCTCATTAAACGGGAATAGGGCAAGTCCTGCAGCTTGGTTGACGATTTCAACGCCGAACCGTAGGCACTCGTATGAAGAAAACGAATTTGACCCCTCCTCAATACCCAATGCAAGTTACCACTAACAAGCTGACGATGGATAATACGTCGATGCCCGGAACACTCAAAGACATAGCTTTCCCCACTGCCTCCGACATTCGCCTGAGGCTCATGGAATCAGACGCACCTCTGGTCAATCATACCCTCTTGACTGAGGAGAAAATCCTCCAGCGTGCGGAGTGGTTGTGCTCGGATTTGGAAAAACTCAGCATGCCTGATTTTTGCATTCTCCCCACTCGGGAGATCGCCGATCCTGAGACCGGCTTGCTTTTCAAGCTGGTCGAATACGCGTTCGGGCCAAGCGGCCATGACATTAACAAAGCCGCGCCGGGCTTCATAAAAGATCCGCATTTTATTGATGGCACCGGTCTTGATCGAGAAAGCCTCTCTCGCTTTGCTCAAATTTCAGAGATCGGTCATCGCATCATCCCCCAATTCTGGCTTGGAAGTAAAACATTGCGAGAGGGTGTCCATACACCCACCAAGCACCTCGATACCCTCAACGAAGTGTGGTGGCTTTCCCGCTGGCATGGGGTCATCCCGAACTCCGTTGAGATGGAATACCGGCTCTTGGGCGGCGCAAAAAACCGGACCCCAACGGTGGATTGGAGATTCCACGTGCTGGACGGGGCAATCACTATCAACATGGAAGTGAAAAACCGCAGGGGCACTGCAGCCAGCAAACCAATAAAAAAAGGCGTCTATCTTTTTGGGGATAATCCAGAAAAGCCGTTCAGACCGAGTCAGGATGACGAAATCAATGTCCTTGCCATCACCGGATACCATGCCGGAGCCATTTCAGTGGAAGAAGAAAACCGTTTGGCTCAAGATTTTTTGGATAATTCTCCGGCTGGCAAAGTTTTGGATGCCATCGCTCTTTACGTTGTCGGACAGGGAAGCCGCGAACGCCTTTTCTTTCCGACAAATCGCCCGCTCCACAAAAAAGACCTCATCCTCCGCTCGCTCTGGAAACCTGAAAACTTCGAAGACCACTCACGCGTCATGCTCCAGCGGTTTCCCATTCCTTGGGATGATGTCTTTGGCAAAATATAATGGGCTTGGTTGACGATGATTGGCAGTGAACGTATTGGATTAGACGGAAACTTATGACGCAAGCAGCCTTTGAACCACTAAAAACTCATTTTGCTCGAATCAAAGCCTCTGGAGAATGGGATGAGGCCGCCCAGCTGCTTTACAACTATCTTTGGGTGCTCGCCGAGAAAAGACCAGATTTCGAGTCTTTGCCCGACTGGATACTGCGTGAGGAGGGTTTATGTGCTGCACTCGACACCGAAAATCGCTTGGACCAAGCCTGCGTGGCTTGTAGGAATGTCTTACGAGATGTGGTAGAGACCTACTGCACTAATGACGAGCAAGGAAACTTCCGGGCGTGTGAGTCATTTTTCTTCCATCCTGGGGAATGGGTAGAACTTGATCGAAGTGCTGAATTTGTGGTTTCAGCAGCAGACCTTATTGTCACTTTTAATTATTCGACTCAAAGTCTTCCACTGACTTTTGAGGGTGATTGGCTTCGAATTGGGCGACACACGAGGATTTCGTTCAATCGAACTGTCAGAATTCCTGAGGATGGGAAGGCATATCCATTGCCGGCAGGACTTGGCAGACTCCCTGTCCTGCGGGTTGAGGACTATCTCACTCGTGTTCCTGATAAATGGCGGAAGGAAGGTGGATTCATCATTCCCCTCTATCAGCGTGAGGCTCTGTTTTTGGAGTTTCAAGGAGCTGAATGGCGGCCAAGCATCGCAAAAGTCGGTGTTGGCGGCGTGAATGCCATCACAGGTAAAGACTTTGACGTCAAGTTACGGGCACACAGACAAGACTATGTTGTGATCCCGGAGCAAAAGTGGCTCGATGGAATTAATTCCGAAAATGGACGTGTCAGACAATTCGTCGCCATGCCATTGGGGCAAGGCTACACGGTTGAAGCCCAGATAACCGATGAGGAAATTCTGGGAGGATTTCAAATCATCGTCTATAACCCTAAAGACGGAATTTTTTCTAATCGGAGCCCTGAAGAGCTTTTAACGATCAGTGAGGCAGAACTCTCCGAGGATCTTACAGCAGGAGCTTTGTTTAGCCAGAGTGACTGCACAGAACCATCGGTTGCTGGCGCTGCCCCCAAAGGTTTTCAATTACAAGCAAGACCTAATCGACCTCAAATCGAGGAAATGGGAATCGCTGCAGGTGGAACAATCATTCAGTCAATCATCGAAGACTTCCACGGTGTTGATTCATGGGATGAGGAATCTTTCCGAAAAGTTCCGATTCATATTGTAAACAGCGAAGTCTATTCACACATAACCGGAGAGCCCTTGCCGCCAAGCCCGATTTCGATCGAGCACTACCAGAAACTCGGCATACCATGGTATCAACAGTACGAAGAGAATATGCCAAAGCTCAAACCTGCCGGTGTATTTAAACGGATTCTCTCGATTGCGCAGATAGATAAAAAGCGCAATGCAGCTCCCCAGAGGGACGTCATACCCTCCGTCGCCATCACTGAGGAACTGATTCGAAAAATTCACACTCCCACGAAATCTGAACGGATTAGGACTCTTCTTGTCAGAGCAAAACAAAGCTTGGATGCCAATCAGCCAAGAATTGCCATTCGTGAATCCTCATTGTGCCACGATATCTCGGGAGGCACATGTCTGGATGCTTTACGAATACGAGCACAAGCTTATTGGAAGCTCAGATGTTTCAAGGATGCGGAGATGGACTCCTCCCTCATTCTAGAGAAATCACCCGATGATCTTTTTGCCCGGAGCATTCGAGGATGGTCACTTTTTCATCTGGATGATTTACACTCAGCACTCAGAGATGCAGAAGCTGGATTACTCGCGCGTCCGGGAAACAATCTCTTTCTTACTCTAAGAGCACGCATTCATTTTGCAGATTGGGAACTCGAAGCTGCATTGGCAGATGCTGAGCAAGTTCTTCAGGCTGATCCAGAGAACAAAATTCTCCGTGACATTCAGAAAATCGCCCGGACGGAACTCGGTTTGTGAACCTCTCAGCTTTTGAACTCGAATGAGAACAAACGCTAAAGAGTTCCCGCTTGGCTCTGTGGTTCTGGACACCTACCGCATTGATGCTTGCTTCCACAGTGGGGGAATGGGGCTCGTATATCGAGCGGCGCACTTGAATTGGAACATTGACCTTGCGATCAAACATCCACGCCATGAGTTGATGCAGGATTTTGGTGCCATCGTGGCTTTTCGGAAAGAATGCGAACTCTGGGAGCAAGTCGGGCTGCACCCAAACATTGTGAGTTTTTTCTATTTGCGAGATATTGAGTCGATTCCTTGCGTTGTATCTGAGTTTGTTGAGGGCGGCAGCCTTGCCGATGCCATACGGGAAAGATCCATTTATACCGGCGAGGACGAGGCAATTGTATCGCGAATCTTAACCATCGCGGCCCAAACGGCTTGGGGGTTGGAAAAATCAACATCCATCGGCCTAACCCACTGCGACTTCAAACCCGGGAACGTTCTTCTAACATCACATGGAACCGCAAAGGTGAATGACTTTGGACTCGCTGTTTTAAGGCAGGGCACCCATGGTGTGAGAGCAAGCGGTCACACTCCTCTTTATGCCTCTCCAGAGCAACTTCGTGGCGATAAAGTGGACATCAGGACTGACATGTGGAGTTGGGCAGCAACTGTCTTTGAAATGTTCACTGGCGGTGCGATTTGGAGTAGCGGCCCGGCAGTCGGTGCGGCGCATCAAAACTTCAGGGAAGAAGGCATGAAGGCTCCCGGTTTCCCCACAATGCCTGACAGCCTCAGTGATCTGCTTCTGTCCTGTCTTGAAAGTGATCTCCAGAAGCGACGACGGTCATTTCGTGAGGTAGCCGAGGATATTCAGGAAATTCATGAGGATCTTTTTGATGAACAATGTGATGCTGGGGAAACGGTTGATGAATTGTTGGCAGCTGACTCATTTAATAATCGAGCGGTATCAAGACTGGACCTTGGCCAACGAGATGAATGCATTCAATTTCTTAACGCAGCGCTTGAGATTGACCCACTCCACCCGGAAGCGAATTTTAATTTGGCTCTATTGATAAAACAAAATCATCAGATCCTTGATGGATGCATCAAACGACTTGAGGAATTATGGGGTTTTGACAACCAGTGCATTCGCGCTCCAATTTTTGCTGCTTGCCTGCTACGGATTTCGAAGAATTCACAAAAAGCAAAGCAATTTGAAGAGATCGCAAAAAATCACTGCAACAATGAGGAATCTTCATTCCTGACGAGGATGTTTGGTGCCGCGTCGTGCGGGGCGTTGTTTCCGATTCACTCCAAGCCCCTCTCAGGGGAAGACATTTCTTTGGATATGAAAAGGTTCACCCGCCTCATAAATAAAGCTCAAGCGGCTTTTGATATCGGCAATCTTGAGGAAGTGAGAAGATTACTGATTCTGAGTGGAGACGTTGATGGCTTCAGACACCATCCCAAACGCAGGGAACTCATAGCAAAATCTCAATCATGACAAATCCCTCCCTCATCATCGCGTGGTCCATTGCCGAAATCGAGGCCTCATCGGCTGGTTTTGAATCGATCCTTCCGAACCATTTCTGGATCGGCTGCTGCAAGGGTTGTGATCTCGACCTTGGGAAATTTCTGCAAAGTGCCCCGCCGGAGGTACAGGCAATGGAGCCTAAAGTTGCTCTCGATTTCAAAGTTGTTCGGGATGTCCTTGCGTTTGGGAAGTTCAAACCGACGACTCTTCGGAGGGCATTAAGATCGCACCTTGGCAAGCAGGGTGACCCCACGGCACGACCCCTGCATCGTCACCCGGATTTGCGGGCTGCGTTCACTGCGGGGAGGAACCTTGCGGAAATGGCGGGGAGTTCAGCAAAGCCTGTGCATGTGCTGTTCGGTCTCCTGCGATCATCGGATACCATTTTTGATGAATGCCTTGCCGCTGTTGGTGGGGACCGAAACGCGCTCGTCGAGGCGCTGGAGAATTCTGTTTTGGCGGAGGGTTTTACCGGGGACAAGGATGGCGCTGGAAGGCTTGTTGAGGGGGAACGTCATATGCCGGACCCGGCACCCCAAAAGGCCAAGCCGAAAAAGCAATCTGTGCTCGCGCAGTATGGACGGAATCTGAACCAGTTGGCCAAGGATGGGAAGCTGGCTCCCGTGATTGGCCGGAAGGCCGAGATGCTCCGCATCGCGCAGACTCTGCTTCAGAGCCGGAAGAGTAATGTGATTCTTGTTGGCGAGCCGGGGGTCGGTAAGACTGGCATCGTCGAGGGCCTTGCTCAGAGGATTGTTGATGGGAAAGTTCCTGAGGAACTCAAAGCCGCACGGATTGTCGAACTTTCTATGTCCCTGCTCGTCGCCGGGACAAAATACCGGGGAGAGTTTGAAGAGCGCATGCAAGCGGTCATTAAAGAAGCCTCGGCAGATTCCAACATCATTCTGTTTTTTGACGAGATTCATACCCTGATGGGTGCCGGCAAAGCGGGAGGTTCGATGGATGCAGCCAATATCCTCAAGCCCGCGTTGGCCCGTGGGGAGATTCGTGTGATTGGGGCCACGACGATTGCCGAATATCGCCTTCACATTGAAGCCGATGCGGCGCTTGAGCGACGGTTCCAGAAGGTGGATGTCGAAGAACCGTCTCCCGAGGAGGCACTGGAAATCTTGCGGGGCCTTCGCGCGCGCATGGAAGAACACCACGTGATCACGATCACGGACGCGGCCATTTCTGCTGCCATCGAATGGTCGGTCCGCTACCTGCCCGACTTTCGGCTGCCGGACAAGGCGATTGATTTGCTTGATACCGCCTGTGCGCAGGCACGGTTTTTGACGTTTTCGGGGAAAGGGGCCTCCCGCCCGTTTAAAGGTTCGAACACGGACGGGACGTCCATGCCCCCTGGTGTTGTGGATCGGGAGCATATTGCGGCGGCAGTTGCCAGTCGGTGCAAGGTCCCGGTGGGATCATTGACCGAGGATGAGGGGCAACGCCTTCGCTCCATGGAAGACGTGCTTGCTGAGCGTGTTAAAGGTCAGCATGACGCCATCAAGTCGGTTTCGGAGGCTGTGCGCATGGCTAGGACAGGCTTGGGAAATCCGAACCGTCCGGTGGGATCATTTCTCTTTGTTGGCCCCTCGGGTACTGGAAAAACCGAGTTGGCCAAGGCGATCGCGGAATTTCTTTTTCATGAGGAATCCAGCCTCATCCGATTCGACATGTCCGAGTTCATGGAAGAACACAGCGTCAGCAAACTCATCGGGGCACCGCCCGGATACAAAGGATGTGATGAAGAGGGCCAACTCACCGGCAAAGTTCGGTCCCGGCCATATAGTGTCATTCTTTTTGATGAAATCGAAAAAGCCCATCCACGGGTGCTCGACATCTTTTTGCAGATCTTTGACGAAGGCACGCTCACCGATGCGAACGGCAGGAAATGCAGCTTCCGCAACGCCATCATCATCCTGACCAGCAACCTCGGATCGGGCGAAATGGCTGCGAAAAAAGAAATGGGTTTCGGCGCAAACCCGGAGAACATCTCCGAGATTCAAGCAAGGGTCGACGAACGCATCAAGTCGGCCATCAAAAAACACCTGCGCCCGGAACTGGTGAACCGGCTGTCCTCCATCGTCCAATTCCACCCACTCACGCCTGCCAACATCCGCGAGATCGTCGGAAAATGTCTTGCGGCCCTGAACACCCGTCTGGCTGACCGCCAAATCACCGTTTCCCTTGCTCCAGACGTTGTGGATTTGATTGTGAAAGAAGGATTCAGCCTGGAGTTCGGGGCGCGAGAGCTCGAACGCACCATCGAACCACTGATCTCGAAGCCTCTCGCCGAGGCCATCCTCGCTGGCAGCATCACATCCGGAAACTATGTCGTCGCAGAGTTGGGAATTGATGGGGTCGCTTTTCGGCAGATGCAAGCCGCTTGAAGGATTCTGAACTTAACCGTTTGGAGTGATTGGAGAATGACTTGTCCAAGTTGCCGAAAACCATGGGTAGTGTTTTGACATTCTGGACAGACTGGCTAGATTTGTGTTGATGACTTGGCAATTACAAGAAGCAAAGAACCGGTTTAGCGAAGTGGTGGACCGGGCATTGAGCGACGGCCCCCAGACGATCACCCGGCATGGCCGGGCGGCGGTCGTCATCGTCTCCGTCGGGCAATATGCCCGCGAAACACGCAGGGAAAAGCTCTCAACGATTCTGCGCGAATGCCCGGTGAAGGGGTGGAAGGTTTCGCGCGACAAGGATACAGGGCGCACCTTCCAGTTGGGTTAAAATGGGCTATCTGCTCGACACCGATGTCCTGAGCGAGTCTTCAAATCCCCAGCCCGATGAGAGGGTCATGGATTGGTTGGATGCCCACGATCACGAAGCCTCTCTCTCCACGATCTCGCTCGGTGAAATCGTCAAGGGCATCGAACTTCTCCCGTCCGGCAAACGAAAAAATGAACTAGCCGCATGGTTCAAGCGCCTCGAGAAATGGTGCGAAAACCGTCTGCTCCCCCCAACCGCGCAGGTCATGCATCAATGGGGGCATCTCTGCGCCCGGCATCAACGCAAGGGTCGCCTCCTCCCGGTCCTCGACAGCCTCATCGCCGCGACCGCAATCACGCACGGCCTGACCCTCGTCACAAGGAACACCAGCGATTACCCGCCGGAAGTCTCTCTGATTAATCCGTGGAAATGAGATCATGCGTGCAGCCTGTCTTTTCCTCCGACTGCCATGAAGGGTCATGAAAGGAATAGTCCCAATAAATCTTTGCGCTTTGAAAACTCTGTGGGGGCGGTAAAACTCCCACCATGACATCAGTCGCCATCGTGGGAGCCAATGGGTATTCCGGGGAAGAGCTTTGCCGCCTTCTTGCGGGGCATCCCCGTGCCCGGATTGTGGCGGTGACGTCCCGGCAGCATGAAGGGAAAGCGGTCGAGGAGGTTTTGCCACGGTTGGGGGGACATCCCGGGTTGGATGGGCTGGCGTTTTCGTCATCGGACGCAGAGGCTTTGCTTGCGACGGATGCGGAGTACATTTTTTTGGCTTTGCCGCATGGATTGGCGGTGGAGTTTGCGCGGCCATTGGTGCTTGGGGGGCGGCGGGTGATTGATCTCAGTGCGGATTTTCGATTGCGGAGTGCAGAACGGTATTTGGAATTTTATGGTGAGGCGCATGGGGCACCCGAGTTGTTGGACCAGGCGGTTTTTGGGCTGCCGGAATTGCATCGGGAGGAGATTGCCGTCGCGCGTCTGGTGGCTTCGGCAGGCTGTTATCCAACGAGTATTCTGCTTCCTCTGGCCCCCTTGCTGAAGGCGGGGTTATTGGAGCCAGATTCCCTGATTGCCTCCAGTGCCAGCGGCGTGAGCGGGGCGGGTCGCAAGGCAGACGCCACGCTGCTCTACAGCGAGTGCAATGAGAGCCTTCGCGCGTATGGCTTGCCAAAGCACCGTCACCTTTCGGAAATCGAACAGGAACTCACCCTGGCCGCAGGGCAGGACATCCAAATCACATTTGTCCCTCATCTTGCGCCGATGACGCGAGGGATCCATACAACCCTCTTCGCCAAGCCTCGTGGCACCATTTCTGAGATCAATGCCTGCTTGAAGGCGACTTATGCTTCTGAGCCCTTCATTCGATACGGGGATGCGCTGCCTGATACTAAAAATGTGGCTGGCACCAATTTCTGCGATATCGCCATCCGCCTCGACGAGCGCACGGGACGGGTGATTCTGCTCAGTGTGATCGATAACCTCATCAAAGGAGCCTCCGGGCAGGCGGTTCAGAATTTTAATGTCATGGCAGGATTCCCAGAAACCACGGGATTGCTTTAAGATTTCAGCCATCAGTCATGCCATCAAAAATCCGCTCAAAACGCCCAGTCAAACCGTCATGGTCCATCAAAATCACGGAGGGAAGTGTTTTGGCCCCTTCCGGATTTTTGGGTGGGGCCGTGGCAGCAGGCATCAAAAACCCAAAAGCGGAAAGGTTGGATCTTGCGTTGATCGTCAGTGATTCCGTGTGTTCAGCGGCTGGCACGTTCACCACAAACAAGGTCAAGGCAGCTCCGGTGCTGATTTCCATGGAACATATCAAGGGCGGCAAAGCCCGGGCTATTGTTTTAAACAGTGGAAATGCCAATGCCTGCACTGGTGCGGGGGGCTTGAAAGCGGCCAGTCAAATGGCAGCCGCCACCGCCAAAAAAATCCGTGCCAAATCAGATGAGGTGCTTGTTTGCTCGACCGGACGCATTGGCGTTGCGATGCCGGTGCCGCGCATCAAATCCGGTCTCACGGCCTTGCAGCTTTCCAGGGGGGACCATCTTTCCATCGCAAAGGCGATCATGACCAGCGACACGTTTCCCAAGCATATCGCTCTGACCGTGAAAACAGCGGGTGGAGTTTTCCATGTGGGGGGCATAGCCAAAGGAGCGGGAATGATTGATCCCACCATGGCGACCATGTTGTGTGTGATCACCACGGATGCGGTGGTGCCGGCCCCCATGCTGCGCAGGGTGCTGCGTCAGGTCGTAGAGCATTCCTTCAACCGGATCACGGTCGATGGGGATATGAGCACCAATGACACGGTGCTTCTTTTGGCCAATGGGGCCTCGGGGGTCAAACCGGAGGAGGAAGCTCTCACTGCGGCCTTGCAGCAAGTGGCGGAGGTTCTGGCCCGGTCCATTGTGCTTGATGGGGAGGGAGTGAGCAAGTTTGTGGAGGTGGAAGTCCTTGGGGCCGCATCGAAAAAGGACGCCAAAGCCGCTGCCGAAGCCGTCGCCAATTCCACCCTCGTGAAATGCGCCTGGGCCGGCAATGACCCGAACTGGGGCCGCATCATGGATGCCCTCGGCTACAGCGGTGCTAAGCTGGAGGAATCAAAAATTTCGATCTCCTATGATGAGCTGCCCATCGTGCAAGGCGGACTGTTGGCGGCCACTCCATGGAAAAAACTGAAAGCCATTGCGGCGCAGCCGCAATTTCGAATCACAATCAACCTGGGGTTGGGAACCGCCACTCACGAAGTTTGGACCACCGATCTCACTGAGGAATATGTGCGGTTAAATTTGGGAGAATAAAATGACCGAAAAACGCACCCCCGAGTCACACGCTGAAAGCCTTGTTGAGGCCCTGCCCTACATTCAAAAATTCCGGGGCTGCACGTTTGTCATCAAATATGGCGGGGCGGCGATGGAGGAGGAGCATATTGTGGACCGTTTTTTGCGGGACATCGTGTTTTTGGAAGCGGTGGGCATCAACCCGGTGCTTGTGCACGGGGGAGGCAAGGCGATCACTGCCAAAATGAAGGCCGAAGGCATTCCTGCCCGGTTTGTGAATGGCTTGCGGGTGACCGATGCCCGGACCATTGAAATTGTGGCCGGGACATTGGATGGAGAGATCAATCCCAAAATCGTGGAAACCATTCAACGATTTGGCGGGCGGGCCTCGGGTTTCTCCGGAAGCACCGTGTTTGTGGCCCGTCGTCTGCCTCCCCAGCGCACCGAGACCGGGGAGGATCTTGATATTGGATATGTTGGAGAGGCGGCAAGAATGAGTGCTGAAAAAGTCGCGGAGGCCATCCATCAAGAAATCGTGCCGGTCATCAGCCCAATTGGCGCCGAGCCGGATGGCACGATCCTGAATATCAATGCGGATGTTGCCGCCGCCGCCCTCGCGACGGCCCTCAAAGCGACCAAACTGATTTTTGTGAGCGATGTCTCGGGAATCATGAGAGACCCCGCCGCCCCGGAATCCCTCATCCCCACCATCTCGGTTACCCAAATCGAAAGCCTCATCAAGCAACGGGTGATCAGCGGAGGCATGATTCCCAAGGTCCAATCCGCAGCGGCGGCCCTCGGCCAGGGAGTCGGCAAGGTTCATCTCATCGGTGGTCAGACCCCCCACGGCCTGCTTTTGGAGATTTTCACAAATGCCGGCATCGGAACGGAAATCACTGGCTGAGATGGAGTGATTCTGCGCCGTGGCGATTTCTTTTGACCCTGTGGATCGATCAAGCTAACGCTCTGCAAATGAACAACACAGCTGCCTCTCCCCTCGAAGCCCTTTCACAAAGCCGGGGATGGCTTATTGCCGGAGGGATCCTCTCCATCATTGTCGGCTTTTTGGCTATGGGCAGCCCTTACCTCTTCTCTGCGGTCATTGCCCAAGTCATCGGTATCTTTGCCATCGTCTCCGGACTCATTTCCCTGGGTCTGTCCCTGTTTGAGAAACATCAGACCCATCGATTCCTCAATGCCCTCTTTGCCACCATCCGCATCGCCGCGGGTGTGATTATTCTCACCTGTGTGCTTTCCGGCATTGCCGCCCTGACTCTGGTGCTTGCCGTGTTCCTCATCGTCGAAGGAATTTCTGCCGTGGCATTTTCCTTCAAACTTCGTGGCCACAGTGGCTGGGTATGGACCCTCCTGAATGGGGTGGCCGCCCTTGTTCTCGGCATCATGATCTTTAACCGCTGGCCCTCGGATGCAGCTTGGGTGCTTGGACTTTTTTACGGCATCAATTCCCTGTTCTTTGGTTCCTCCTTGCTGGCGCTCGGTTTGGGAGCCCCCAAACCAGCGGTGTAGGAGTTTGTCC
>JBGTAR010000085.1:0-3003 GCA_041749815.1 Terrimicrobiaceae bacterium | reverse complement strand
GATCGAATCATCAATGTCCTTTACCTCATGAGCAGCAGCCCGGAATTCCTGCATCAGAAATAATCCAACCCCATGAAAAAATCCAACGACCGCGAACTCTTCATGAACCGGAGGGCCTTTCTCCGTCAGTCGTCCTGCGCGGCTCTTGGTATCACGGGCATTGTCAACACGCTGGCGCATCTGACCCTGACCCGAGCTGCGTTGGCTCAAGTGGCTTCCCCCACAGATTACAAAGCGCTGGTTGTGCTTTTTCTTTACGGCGGCAATGACTCCAACAACATGCTCATTCCCCGGTTGGCGCATCCGGGCTATGCCGATTACAAAAACCATCGTGGAGTGCTGGCTATTCTGGATGAAAATGATCCGGCTTACCAACCTGCCCGTCCAGCTTCCTTGGCTCTTCCAGGTGATGGTGGCGGTTTGGGTATCCATCCAGGCCTCAACCCCTTGGTTAACCTTTTTGATTCGAAGGAACTTGCCTTCGTGGCCAATGTTGGGACTTTGGCTTACCCGATCACCCGCGCCCAGTATTTGGCAGGATCCGTTCCGATTCCGATCCAACTTTTTTCACATTCCGATCAGCAAATCGAATGGCAAAGTTCCGTGGCGGACAAACCCTTCCAATCCGGTTGGGGAGGGCGCGTGGCGGACCTTCTCAAGCAGCAGGGACTCGCTGGGGATAAAGTCTCGCTTTCCATCACGCTGTCTGGAATCAACAGCCTCCAAGTCGGTTCTGATGTGGTGCAATACAGTGTGAGTCCCTCGGGAGCGGTCAGCCTTGGCGGATTCGGCACAAATTATGCCAGTGCCAAAAATCCCGATGGAAGCTACCGCAACACCTCCACAGGAAATCGACTGCGTTCCTTCGATGAGATCACCGCATACACCCATGAACATCTCCTGGAAGAAGGATACAATACGGTGGTTCGTCGGGCCCGTGCCAGCGAGGGAATAGTTGGCGCCGCCTTCACCGAGTCGACCCAGTCCGGCGTCAATCTTGACACGATCTTCTCCGGGGCGACAACCTCCCTTGGCAACCAACTCAAAACAATTGCAAAACTCATTGCCGGAAGAAGCAGCCTCGACAATCGGCGGCAGATCTTTTTTTGCAGTGTTGGGGGGTATGACACTCACTCCGACCAACTCAACTCCCACGCCAGCCTCATGACGGAGTTAGGGGGCTCGCTGAAGGCTTTCTCCGATGCCATGGTCGCCCTCGGAGTGAATGACAACGTTCTCACTCTTACGCATTCGGATTTCACACGCACATTCACTCCCAATGGCACCGATCTGCTGACCGCCGGTTCCGATCATGGCTGGGGGGGGCATCACATTGTGATGGGGGGACCGGTGCTTGGTGGAAAAATCTATGGATCCTTCCCAAGTCTGAAAGTGGGCCTCGATCTGGATGCGGGAACTAGCAACCGTGGGCGCTGGATTCCCACCTCCTCCGTTGACCAATACGCCGCCGTGGCCGCGCGATGGCTGGGTGTCGAAAGCAGCGCCTTGGACGCCATCTTCCCCAACCTTGGGCGCTTTGATGATCCCCTCGGCGGATCTGCCAACCTTGGGTATGTGAGTCTTTAGGTTTGAACCCTCGGATCCCAGCCATTGTTGTCCTGCTCGCGCTGATAGGAATTGTCGTTTTTTTGATCTCTCCTCGGGAGCAAAAATCCCAGGGTGAAAAAATGCTGCCTGAACAGCCAACCGCCGGACAGCCAGCTTCCGCCACAAGCCATGCTCCCCCCATGCAGCCGCGGGACACGATACCAGATTCCATTGAGCCCTTAATCCAACAACCCGGACGCGCACATGCAGCAGAGATCACTGCCAATGGAGTTGCCATTTTGCCGGGAGCTGGTGACCTGTTTTCCACTTTCAACGCCCCTGAAAAACCACCCTTGCAAGACCTTGAAATCCTTGAGGAGGCCTTCTCAAAATACCGGCAAGTTTTTGGACAAAACCCAACAGGAGGCACCAATTCGGAAATCACGGCTTCCCTCACTGGCAAAAATACAAAGGGGCTGGCAATCGTGCCGCCAGAATTTTCTGCGGTGAATCCCGACGGCGAACTCATTGACCGTTGGGGAACTCCTTATTTCTTTCACCCTGTTTCCCGACGTGTGATGGAGGTTTTATCAGCAGGCCCCGATGGGCTTCTCTGGACCGGAGATGATATTGGTTCCATCACTGCAGTCGGTGAGGAGGCCCAGTCGCAGTAATCGCCTCTCATTGACGTGCCCACGCTCTGAGAATCTTCCTCGCTTCCTCGGCTGAGGTCTCCTTAAAGCGCCCCAATCAACTGCATGTTCAACTGCGCGGTGAGGCTCCCAATTTCGATTTTTACTTCGATGGTGTGACCGCGGTGGCCTATGCCCCTCGCACTCATTGGAATAACACGCGTCCTCGTCAAGTTTCCGGCACCCGCCGCAATGCGTCATGGAACACGGCCGGTGGCACGGTCACCGGACCACGAGGCGGATCAGCCTCATGGGGTCGCAGCTCGGGATCAGTTAGCCGAACGAATGTGCGGGTGAGATAAGCCCCAACCAAAGGTTATTCAACCTCGGCGGTGTATTTTCCTTTTGCTGATCCCAGGGTGATTTTGTCCACGTTGATGAGGTTGACTTCTTTGAAAGTGACGGAGATCCCTTCGTCGTCGACAACTTTCACATCCCATGTCGCGGATTTTTCCGAGGGATCAAAGCCCACAGTGATCGTCTGCTTGGTGGCCAGAATTTGATTGTTCTTCAGCAGATTGCCACTCCAATCAGCGTCTTTGGATGCTGTGATATAGATGGCTTCAAAGCTTCGATCTGTTTGATTGCTTAGCTGAAAGTCCAGATCCGAGGCATGGGCCTGGCCAAGAGCAAGCGAGAGAACAATCATGATCCGTCGGAAAGAGCTCATTTCTTTTTCTTCTTTTTGCGGGAGGAAGTGTCTTTGTAAACGACATCCCCGAACTGGTTGCGGATCGTGGTTGTTTCATAGACCCGGTTTCCC
>JBGTAR010000084.1:0-5183 GCA_041749815.1 Terrimicrobiaceae bacterium | reverse complement strand
GCCATCAGCAACTGCTCGGCTTGTTGGCGCTTGTTGTTGATGGAAAGCCGAAGACCCAGTCCAAACTCGGCATTGTCCTCAAACAACGAATTCGCCCAAGCCGGCCCGCGTCCCTCCGCATTGGTTGTGTAAGGGGTGGTCGGCAGGTTTCCCCCATAGATGGAGGAACAGCCGGTGGCGTTTGCAATGACAGCCCGGTCCCCAAAAAGTTGCGTCAGCAACTTGATGTAGGGCGTCTCCCCACAACCCACACAGGCACCCGAAAATTCGAACAGGGGCTCACAAAATTGCGAATCTTTGACGAGATCGGTTTTTAGCCGCGTGCGATCAGGGCTTGGCAGGCCAAGGAAAAACTCGAAATTTGCGCGTTCGGTGCTGCGGAGCGGGAGTTGGAGGGCAGAATCCAGAGCCTTGTGTTTGGGGTTCGACTTGTCCTTGGCGGGACACACATTGATGCAAAGCTGGCATCCGGTGCAGTCCTCGGGAGCGACTTGGATCGTGTAAAGATGGTCGGAAATTTCCTGCGAGCGGAAGGCGATGGATTGAAACGTTGAGGGAGCATTTTCCAATGCTGAAGCCGGATAATGTTTGGCCCGGATGGCTGCATGAGGGCAAACCAGCACACATTTGTTGCATTGGATGCACAGGCTGGCGTCCCAAACGGGGATCTCCGTGGCGAGGTTTCGTTTTTCCCATCGGCTCGTACCGGTTGGCCAGACCCCATCCGCTGGAAAAGCGCTGGCGGGCAGACTGTCTCCGCGGCCAGCAAGGATGGGTGCGGTGACCTGCCGCACAAAGTCTGGTGCCAACTTGGAGACCACCTCGCCGCGGGGAGTGCCAGTCGCAGCAAGGGGCACGATCACTTCCTCAAGATTTTCAAGGGCCAGGTCAACGGCGTCATTGTTCTTTTTCACCAATGCCGCCCCCTTGCGGGAATAGGTTTTGAGGATGGCCTCTTTGATCTCAGAAATGGCGGCGTCCACAGGGAGCACATCGCTGAGGGAAAAGAAGCAGGTTTGCATGATCGTATTGATCCGGCCGCCCATCCCTGTCTCACGTGCCACGCGGTAGGCATCGATCACAAAAAATTTCACTTTTTTTTCTATGATGGTTTGCTGGGTTTGTTGCGAGAGGTGTTCCCAAACCGAGGAGGCATCATAGGGACTGTTCAGCAGAAAAACGCCACCCTCTCTGGCAAGATCCAGCACCGGCTGGCCCTCCAGAAGGTCGAACTGATGGCATCCCACAAAGTCGGCACGATCGATCAGGTAGGGGGCATGGATGGGGTTTTCACCAAAACGCAGGTGGGAGACCGTGACCGCGCCTGCTTTTTTGGAATCATAGACAAAATAAGCCTGGGCATGGGCTCCGGTCCGGTGGGCAATGATTTTGATCGTGTTTTTGTTGGCTCCCACGGTTCCATCGGATCCCAACCCAAAAAACACCGCCTGGGTTAGCCCATCGATGGGAAGTTGGAAATCGGGGTCCGGAGCCACCGAAAGCCCGCTGACATCATCCCAAATCCCCACTGAAAAATGTTTGGAGGCCGAACGTTCAGCCATGCCCGCAAAGATTCCAGCAACCATCTGAGGGGTGAATTCTTTGGAAGCCAGGCCGTAACGGCCGCCGGTGACCACCGGCCGGGTCACATCCAATCCTTGGAGGGCTCCTTGTTCAGCGATTGCTGCCAGGACATCAAGATACAAGGGGTCGCCGGGAGCCCCGGGTTCCTTGGTACGGTCCAACACAGCAAGATGACGCACGGTCGGAGGAAGGGTCCTCACAAAAGCGGCCGTGTCAAATGGCCGATAAAGCCTCACTTGCAACACGCCGACTTTTTCTCCCCGCTCCACCAGAACTTTTGCCACTTCTCCAGAGGTCTCCGCCCCGGAACCCATGATCACAATCACACGATCCGCATCGGGAGCGCCCACGTAATCAAAAATTTTGTAGTGCCGGCCGGTGAGCGAACCGAGCTGATCCATCTTCGCCTGGACGATGCCCGGCAGGGTGTCATACATCGGATTGGCGGCCTCCCGTGTCTGAAAAAACACATCGGGATTCTGCGCCGTGCCGCGCAGGGTGGGGTGATCCGGTGTCAAGCCCCGCGCATGCTGTGCGAGCACCATTTTGTCGGTCACCATCCTGCTCAAAATGTCGTTGCTGAGCAGTTTCACATCATTGATCTCATGGGATGTCCTAAACCCATCAAAAAAGTGAAGAAAGGGAATGCGGGATTTGAGGGTTGCCGCATGGGCCACGCAGGCCAGATCGTGAGCTTCTTGGGGACTCGCTGAAGCCAGGAGCGCAAACCCGGTTTGTCTCACGGCCATCACGTCGGAATGGTCTCCAAAAATGGAAAGAGCATGGGTCGCCACAGTCCGTGCGGCCACATGCATGCAGAATGGCAGGTGCTGGCCGGCGAGTTTATACATCACCGGTAACATCAACAGCAACCCCTGGGAGGCCGTGAACGTGGTTGCCTGCGAGCCGCCTTGCAACATGCCATGGATGGCACCAGCCACACCCGCCTCCGATTGCATTTCAACGATCTGCGGCACGGCATGCCAGATGTTCGGCTTGGCCAGCGCCACCCACTCATCCGCCCATTCCCCCATCGGGGTGGAAGGAGTGATCGGATAAATCGCGATTAACTCACTCAGTCGGTAGGCCACTGAGGCGGCGGCTTCTGCGCCGTCCATGCTCACAACAGCTGGGTCTTTGGAATGGGAGGGGTTGGAGACATTCATTTCAAATATAAGAAATACTTATATTATGCATATTGTAAAGATAAATCCGCGTTCTTCTTATGCTTTCCATCACATGCTCCTGCTCGCCCTCCCGCCGTCAAGCCGCATGGCTCCCGGTTGGATTCAGGGTGGGATTCGTGATTTCCTCAAGGGCACGCAGGGCAAATTTCCTGGTGCCTCATTTTTAATGGGCGGTGCCCGGTTTCATGCTCGTTCACACGTGGTCCTTTCCCGTTGGGACGGCCACGGCTTTTGCGCTCAGGGTTTGGGAGGAGCGGAAAATTGGTCGAAGAAAAACATCTCCATCTCCCCACAATTCTTAATGGGCAGACTTCCTCGCGGGGAGGCGGAAATGTCCTCACCAAGCATCTCGCGAAAATCTTTGGAGAGGTTGATGCGGCCCGGCTCCGAGCTTTGTTCCATCCTGGCGGCGACATTCACGGTGTCTCCCCACATATCGTAGGCCATGCGTTTCACTCCGACCACTCCGGAGACCACCGGACCACAGTGAATGCCAATGCGCATGCTCCAATAGGGGCGCCCGGTGGCTTCCACCTCGGCTTTGCGTTTGAGGAGAAACGTCATCACCTCATCGGCAAATCGAAGCAGCCGCATCCCGCCTTCCGCCGGGTTCCCTTGCAGCCCGCTCACACAGAGGTAGCCATCGCCGATGGTCTTGAGTTTTTCGACACCATGCCGTCCGCACAGCCCATCAAAAAGGCAAAAGCATCGGTTGAGCTCTTCGACAAGTTCCGCAGCTGAGTAGGTGCTGGATACCGAGGTGAAGCTGCTGAAATCGGAAAAAAGCACCGAGACCTTCTCATGGTCAACCGCTTTAACCCGGCCGTTGTGTTTGAGCTCCTCGGCCACGTTGCCGGGGAAAAGATTTCGCAACAGCAACTCAGAATGCTCTTTTTCGTGCGAGAGGGCCTCGACCGCTTGCTCCAATTCGAAGCTCTTGCGTTCGATCTCCTCCTTGGCGCGAAGATTCTCAATCTGCATCTGGATTTGATCGAGCAGGGTGAACTCCCGCTCGACCAATCCTCCGAGCCTCCCCAGCAATTCCAGATCGCGGTCGCTGAGCTCGCGTGGTTCCCGATCCGCGAGGCAGAGCGTCCCGACCTTGTGCCCGGAGGGTCCCCGCAAGGGTTGCCCGACGTAGAACCGGATGAATGGTTCTCCCTGCACCATGGGATTCCCGGCAAACCGGTAATCCTGCAAGGCATCGGGGACAACCATCGCCTTGTCTTCCAAAATGGCATGACCACAAAATGAAATATCTCTTCCCGATTCAGAAATCCCCATGCCGACTTTGGACTTCAGCCACTGACGGTTTTTATCCACGAGGGAGATGTAGGAAATGGGAACACGAAAAAGCAATTGGGCAAGATGAACAATCTGATCAAATCGTTCCTCCTGCGGCGTGTCCACCAAACGAAGATCGTCAACGGCCTTTTGCCGCTCCTCCTCATTCAGTGGAATTTCCGGCATCACGCAGCTTGTTCCAGTACCAGAATTCATTGTCGGGAATTTAGGGGCGTGGAAAGTCCTGTCAAGCCCCGCCCCGGCAAAGTCAGGGGAGCGGTGCGGCCTCCTTGGTGCTTGTTGAGTCCAGCAACCCGCGAATGCGTGTTTCCGCTTCCTGACGGGCTTCGTTTAGAAGTGCTGTCGCATCAAATTGCTTGTCCGCCTGAAAGCGCAGGGCACGAAAGGCCTCTTCCCGGTCCGCGGCTGTCAGCTTGTTCCAGAGCCCGTCCTCATCACGCAGAATTTTAATTTCCCCCATCTCGGTGGAGAGAATCTCTGGTTTGGGAAGCTCACTGCTCACGATTCGTGTGTGCGGGTCGATGCGGATTCGGAATGGTTCCTCGAGGTTGAATCCCGCCTTTGCGGTGAACGGTGCCTCAATTTCCATGACCTTGGTCGAGTAAAGGTGGGTGTGCGTCCAGCGGTGCCGGACGACGATGCTTCGGCTGGCGGTGGCAAGTTCCAGGACCGGTGTTTTGGCTTCGATGATGACGAGTCCATCCACACGCACTTCCGGGCGGACATTGAATGCGGATTCGAAACGGTCCGCGATGTCGGCACCCATGGCACGGATCTCCGTGGTGGCGCGGTTGGTGAAAAAGAAAATGACAGCAACCATGGTGCCGACGGCCAGCGCTGCGATGAGAAGAAACCATAGAGCCATCGCGAGACAGCCTTGGGGGCGCGGGTTGCCGTTTTTGGGATTTAATGGATGTGGGTCGGGCATTCGGGAAGTGCACGCAGGAAAGCGCGGCCATAGGGTTTGCCAAGGATCCGGCTGTCGAGAATCACAATCAGCCCTTTGTCTGAGCGGGTTCGGATGAGACGGCCCACACCCTGGCGCAGTTTGAGGATGGCTTCGGGCAGCGAATATTCTTCGAAGGCGCGTCCGCCTGTGGCCTCGAT
>JBGTAR010000083.1:0-6846 GCA_041749815.1 Terrimicrobiaceae bacterium | reverse complement strand
GCCGGACGGGCCGACATGCTGCGCCGGGTCCTCGTCAAAAACAAAACCGACAAAGCCGAAGCCTTTTTCGAGGAGTTTGCCGGTCATGCCAGACAATCCGGCCGTAAGGAGGAAGACATCACACGGGTCTGGCAGTTGATCATGGGATTCAAGGGATATGCCTTCTGCCGTGCCCACTCCACCGCCTATGGCATCGAGGCTTATCAGGCCGCATGGCTGAAATGTTATCATCCGGCCGAATTCCTGGCAGCCGTCCTCACCCATGGCAAAGGCTTCTACGATCGCCTCACCTATTCCATCGAATGCCGCCGCCTCGGCATCGGCTTCCTATCCCCGGATGTGAATCTTTCCACGGAGCGATATGACGTGACACATCGGAGCGTCAACGATGATGGAACCACAACGCCTTACAGTGATTCAGTTTACAGTGATTCAGTTTACAGCGTGACACATCCGGACGTCCGGGGAACCACAACGTCCCCATTCATCCGCCTTCCCCTGTGGCAAATCAAAGGCCTTTCCTCGGCCCTGCTCGCGCGCTGGAACTCGGGCAAACCTTTCGAATCCTTCAGGGACTTTTATTTGCGAGCCCGTCCTTCCGTTTCCGAGATGGATGCTCTGATTCGTGTGGGAGCTTTTGATGGGTTTGGATCATCCCGCGTGGAGCAATTCTGGGAGGCCCGACGGCTGCTCATGGGGAGCGGAGAAGAGTCCCTCTTCGATGTGGACGGAGCACAGATCCACGAAAAACGTTCCGTTTTCCACCACGTTTTGCACACCTCCCTCATTGAACGCCTCCATGATGAAATGGAACTCCTCGGTTTTGCCGTCTCCGGTCATCCCCTGAAATTGTTTCCCAACATCGCATGGGAAACGTATTGCCCGATCTCCCGGCTCAGCAATTTCCCCAACCGCACGGTCACCCTCGCCGGGATGATCCTCACCGACCGGGCTCACCACCAATCCGATGGGCGCCCGATGAAGTTTCTCTCCCTGTGCGACCCCACCGGCATCATCGAATGCGAGTTGTTTGCCAGCGCCTACGCCCGCTTCGGCATCGAAACCATCCGCCACCCCATCGTCGAGCTCACCGCCACCGTCCAACCCTTCGAAAATCAAAATGGCTGCACCCTCAACGTCCGCACCGTCCGCAAAGCCAGAGAAAACTGATTCCAGGCAACCCCGGGGTGTGATTAAAAGTGGGTGAGGTCGCTCCTCCTGGGAACGCTGGCTTCCAGCCGGCAATCGTTCGTTGCCTCACCCACTTTTGATCACACCCGCTGACCCGTTATGAAACCGGTGAACTTTCGTCTTTTGGCCGGCGAAAAGCGGTGTCGAGATCCGGGCGTTGCTGATGGAAGACATTGGAGACATGGTGGGCGAACCCGGTGCCGGCCTCGGTGTAGAGGTTGAATGCGGTGTCAACGCCCAGCTTGCGGAGCTGCCGGACCTCGTCATCAAACTTGGCCGTGGCAGCAACCACTCCTTCATAACCCATGCGCTGAAGAGTCTCGGCGGCGTGTAGATTGATGGTGTGTTGAGACATGGCGAGGATGACAAGTTCAAACGGCCGGGGGCGGTTTTTCACCTGCGCCCAGAAGTCAGCGTCTGTCGCGTCCGCAAGCACAATGTTTTGTCCCTGCTCGCGGTGACGCTCAACGGTGTTCGGGTCCCGATCAAAAACAACAGCACGACCCGGGTAACGTCGATTCAGGGAGTTGTAAGCGGAGAGACCAACACGCCCCATACCAAAAATCGCGATTTGCTCGCCCTGATCTGGAATCACAATGTCGTCAGGGTGGCGTCCCGGGGTTTCCAGCGGATGAAGCAGATGCGCCAGCTTTTCATAGAGGGCTTCTGCCATGCGGTTGAGGGGGGCGGCCGCAAGGAAACTCAAGGACAGGGCGATGGCCACGACGGTAAGCCACTCGGGGCCAAGCCACTCTTTTTTCACACCCACTGCCATGACGATGAGCCCAAACTCGCTATAGGTTGCCAGGGCCAGCCCGGCCATCCATGACGTGCGTGCGCGAAGGTGAAAACGGGTGAGGATGCCCACAAAGAGCGCTCCCTTGAGCGGAATCAAGAGGGTCAGACCAACGGCCACGGCCAGTCCGGCAAGATCGGGAAGGCCTTTGAGACCAATACTGAGGAAAAACCCGATAAGCAGCATATCGATGATTGAGCTGAGAGATTTGCTGAGTTCTTTGGATTGGGGATGCCCGCCAATCAGGATCCCCACAAAAAGAGCTCCAAGGTCGGCTTTGAGGCCAACGGATTCGAAGCCCTTGGCCCCGGCGACCAGAGCCAGGAAAAGCCCGCAAAGCGTGATGAGTTCGCCGTGACCCGAACGAGAAACCACCCACCCCATCACAGGTCGCAATGCCAGCAGTGCTGCGAGGAGGGCGATGGCCCACAGGGAGGGGATTTTTCCGGTTGAGACCGTCAGAAAAAGCACGGCCAGGATGTCCTGCATGATCAGGATGCCGATGGCAATCCGTCCATGGAGCGAACCAAGCTCCCCGTTTTCCTCAAGGGATTTCACGGCAAAAACCGTGCTGGAAAAACTCAGGGCAAAAGCGACGAGTGCCGCCGTGGAGAAGGACAGGGAACTGAAGAGTGGGATGCCCGCCACCGAAAGCCCCACAAACCCCACTGCCAGAAATCCCACCGTAAGCGCTGCGTGGATGCTGGTTCCCGCCCAGATCTCAGGACGAAAGAGCGAACGAACCCGGAGCTTCAGCCCGATGGAAAAAAGCATCAGAGTGACACCCATGTCTGCAAGAAAATCAAGGACCGGACCCCCGGATTTTCCCAGGGCGCTCAGGACAAATCCCGCCAGAAGGAACCCCACAAGAGGGGGAAGACGCATCTGTTGGGCGATGAGCCCAAAAAGAAACGCCACGGCAAGCAACAATCCATCCATAAGCACACACGCGGTAGCAAATCCAATGCCGGGTGACTGGAAATCAGGGAAATCACAGAGAAAACCTTGAACACTCCGGATGAATGAGCGTGATGAAAAATGGGGTGAGTTCCTGGAGTCAGCTTTTTGGTTGAGGGATCTCTTGACCCGTCACCCCAATGAACACTTCGCGCTTGCGCCAGCTCGTTTCCCATGGGTAGGGCGAGTCAGTCCCTTGACCGCCCACTTCTCCTGCTTCAAGCGACGGCGGGCAAGGGACTGTCCGGCCCTACGATCAAAGGGGCGCTTCGCGCTTGCGTCAGCTTGTTCTTTCCCGGGTAGGGCGAGTCAGTCCCTTGACGTCCGACTTTTCCAGCATCATGCGACGGCGGGCAAGGGACTGCCCAGCCCTACCAACAAAGGGGCGCTTCGCGCTTGCGCAAGCTCGTTCTTTCCCGGTTAGGTCGAGTCAGTCCCTTGACCGCCGACTTTTCTTGCTTCATGCGACGGCGGGTAAGGGACTGCGCGCCCTACCAGCAGAGAGGAGCTTCGCGCTTGCGCGGGCGGGTGACCTGATTACTATTTGCCGGGTGAGTTTTCATGTGGTGCTTGTGGAGCCGGAGATTCCGCCCAACACGGGCAATATTGCGCGCCTGTGTTTGGCGGCGGGGGCTGTCCTGCACCTGATCGAGCCATTGGGGTTTTCCATTGATGAGCGAACCCTGCGGCGGGCGGGCATGGATTATTGGGCTCAGTGTGATGTGAAAACCTGGAAATCATTTGTAGAATTTCAGAGGGACTCGGGCGTTGGCCGGACGTTTTTTCTGACGACCAAAGTGGAGACTCCCTATTGGGAGGCCAAATTCCAGGATGGGGATGCCCTTGTCTTCGGACGCGAGTCGCGGGGACTTCCTGAAAGTCTGTTAAATGCCAACCAACCCCATTGCCTGACAATTCCGATGGCCGCGCAAGCACGGAGCTTGAACCTTGCGACGGCGACAGGCATCGTGCTCTACGAAGCGATCCGCCAAACCCGATGTCATCAATAAAATCCCAACCGTCCGCCTACAAGGCCCATGTGGTGCCATTTTTCATTTTCATCGGGTTTTTGGCCGTGGTGCAATTTGTGGGATCGCTGGGGGAAGGCACGGGAATCCCCTGGTTGGCGGACCCGAAGTATTGGATCTATCCTCTGCAAAGCGTCATCTGCGCGGGAGCGCTCATCTATTTTTGGAGATGTTATGATTTTGGAAAAATCTCATGGTTGGTCACCATCGTGGCCGCCCTTCTCTCCCTCGGAATCTGGATTTCACCCCAATGGCTTTTTGGCGCGGCCCCGCGAACACAGGGATTTAACCCCTCGGAAGTTGGAGATGATCCATGGCTGGTGGGTTTCACACTGGCTGCGCGTTTTGCGAGGCTGGTGATTGTGGTTCCCTTGGTGGAGGAAATTTTCTGGCGGGGCTTCCTGCAACGTTACCTCGTGAACGAAAAATTCACGTCCGTGAAGTTTGGAACTTACACAGCATTGTCATTTTTTGGCGTGGCGGGCGCCTTCATGCTCGTTCATTCGCCAAGCGACTGGCCGGCAGCCTTTGCCACGGGAATCCTTTTCGGCTGGGTGGCCGTAAAAACCAAGAGCCTTCTGGCCTGCGTGGTGGCCCATGGCATCACAAACCTCGGGCTTGGCATTTATATCGTCATGACAAAACAGTGGGGGTTCTGGTGAAAATCGGCTTTGCTCAAATCAACACGACCGTCGGGGACCTGGCAGGAAATACCGAAAAAATTCTTTCCGCCTATCGCAACCTCTCCCGGCTCGGTGCGGAGATTGTCCTCACTCCGGAACTCGCCCTCACCGGATATCCGCCACAAGATTTGCTTTTTAAGTCCCAATTCGTTCCCCGGAATTTGGAGGCCCTGAACAGGATTGCTGACGAGGTGCAAGGGGCTGCGTTGGTGGTGGGTTTTGTGAGCTTGCACCCGGGCCCTGCGGGAAGGCCGTTTCGCAATTCGGCCGCTGTCATCGAACAAGGCAAACCGATGCGCTTGGTCCATAAGTCCCTTCTGCCGACTTACGATGTGTTTGATGAGGCCCGCTACTTTGAACCTGCCACCGAGAATCTTCCTGTCGAGATTGCTGGCCGACTCTACGGGATCACGATTTGCGAGGATATTTGGTCCGCCGAACATCTCCCCCGTCCGCTCTATGCCCATGATCCCCTCACCCAGTTGGCCGCGCTCAAGCCTGCGGCGATTTTGAATTTGAGCGCCTCCCCCTTCCAACTCGGCAAACCGGCCCTTCGGCAAACCATGATTTTGGAATTGTCAAAAAAACTGGGCCTGCCGTTTGCCTATTGCAATGCGGTGGGGGGCAATGATCAGTTGGTTTTTGATGGCAATTCCCTCGCAGTGAATCCCGAAGGAGCCGTCTGGCAGGGCGCTTCCTTCCTTGAACAGGAGGCCGTCGTTGACCTCAGTGATCTCAAAGAACCAGTCGGCGAGCCACGGGAATCCATGGAGGATCTTCATGATGCCCTCATCCTCGGACTTCGGGATTATTTGAAAAAATGCGGTTTTCAACAATGCGTGCTTGGCCTGAGCGGGGGCATTGATTCTGCTCTGACCGCAACGCTGGCCGTCCGTGCCATTGGGCCGGAAAATGTGACCGGCGTTCTTATGCCTTCCCAATACTCGTCACCGCACAGTGTGGAAGATGCCCTGGAATTAGCGGAAAATCTGGGAATTCCAACCCTGACGATTCCCATTCAGCCGGCTTTTGAGGCGATGTTACAACAAATGAAGGAGGCGTTTCACGGTCTGCCCGAGGACGCCACGGAAGAGAATTTTCAGGCCCGGTTGCGGGGAATGACACTCATGGCGCTGTCCAACAAATTTGGCAGCCTGCTCCTGACCACCGGAAACAAAAGTGAACTCGCTGTCGGTTATTGCACGCTGTATGGCGATATGTGCGGGGGGTTGGCAGTGATTTCTGATGTCCCAAAAACCATGGTTTACGAACTGTGTGATTGGATCAACTCGCAGCAGGGACCGATTATTCCACCCAATACGATCCTCAAGCCACCCAGCGCCGAACTTCGCCACGACCAAAAAGATCAGGACACACTGCCTCCGTATGACATCCTGGATGGAATCCTCAAACTCTCCGTGGAGGACAACCTCTCTCGCGAAGAAATCAAAGCCCGGGGATTTGATTCGGACGTTGTGGATTGGGTTGTCCGACGGGTTGATTTTAATGAATACAAACGGGAACAGGCTGCGCCGGGACTGAAGGTCACCGGCCGGGCTTTTGGCATGGGACGGCGCATGCCCCTGGCCCAGAAATTCCGTCATTAACCCGTGTTGATGTTTTTAAATGCCGGTGCGGCGACCTTTGGTCTTGGGATCGTCTATTTTTTGGCCGCCATTCCCGGCGGGGCGGCCATGGGGCTTCATCCCTTTGTGGCAGCGATCTTTGCGTGGGCTGGCTACACGGCCATTGCCGCAGCGATGTTGGTGATTGGCACACCGGCAAGAAATTGGATCCTTTCCAAACTCGGCAAAAAAGTGGAGCCGGATCCCAAAAAACTTTTTTGGAGAGTCTGGCAGCGGTGGGGACTGCCCGGGCTGGGATTTCTGGCACCGATCACTTGCGGCCCGTATTTTGCGGCGTTGATTGCTTTAACGCTGGGCGAAAAGCCATCCCGCCTGATGTTTTGGATCGCCGTGGGGGTCATTCCCTGGTGCATTGTGTTCGCCGTGCTGACCATGTTGGGAATTTCAGCGGTTGATTCAACACCTTAGCCCGGACAAATCACAGGGGGGAGCCTCAGATTGCGTAACGCTTTGGTTGCCAGTGGGTCCGGGCGACCGAGGCATATCCAGGGCGATACGGTGAGGGAGCCCGGAACCGCTGGCGGCCAAATGGTTAGCAAGATGGG
>JBGTAR010000082.1:0-25739 GCA_041749815.1 Terrimicrobiaceae bacterium | reverse complement strand
CCGCATCGAGGTCTGCCGGGCCGGTGGTCCCGGCGGCCAGGGCGTGAACACCACGGACTCGGCGGTGCAAATCATGCACATCCCCACCGGCCGCATCGTTCGATGTCAGGATGGACGCAGTCAGCAACAGAACAAAGAACGCGCTCTTCAAGTCATGAGATCGCGCCTTCTCGAAGACAAAATTCGGGAAGAACAGGAAAAATATTCCTCCCACCGCAAAAGCCTGATCGGAAGCGGCGGCCGCGAAGAAAAAATTCGCACATATAATTTTCCGCAAAACCGGGTCACCGACCACCGCATCGGCGTCACCCTCTACAACCTCGACCGCTTCATCGAAGGCGAAATTATGGAGATGATGGATGCCCTGATGGCCAGCGACATCGAACAGCGCCTGAAGGAATACATCGCCTGATCCCCCTGGGACCGCTGGCGTCCCGCCGGCAATCCAAAATTTCCCCATTCGCTTCTATCGCTGTGGTTAAAAGTGGGCGGGCAAGGGACTGCCTCGCCCTACCCTGAACTGGATAGCTGGCGCCAGAGCGAAGCGCCCCTTGGATGGATAGAGGTAGGCTGGGCAGTCCCTTGCCCGCCCACTTGTTGCTTGTGAGGGTGAGCGGCGGGATGAGTGTCCCTCCTACCAAGACGCAGAACCTCACCACTTGAGCTTCTTATCTTCATGCTCTTCAAGTCCTTCATGGTAATAAATTCCTGTTTCTGTTTTTAAATGCCTCTTCAAGTGATCCCCTGATTTCCTTGCACGCCTCCCCAAAATCCGGCATCGTCCGTCCTTGGTCATGACTGCCCGCAACCGATCCCTCAAGCGTCTGGTGGAAACCCATGGAGCGGTTGACGCTGTGGGCATCGAGGAACGCGTGGCAAAATTCACGACCCGCAGCATCAAAAAAACCGCCAAGCTCTGGGGCCTGAATCGTGCGGTCACCATGATTGATCTCACCACGCTGGAGGGCAAGGACACCCCCGGAAAAATCGCCTCACTCTGTCAGAAGGCCATTGCCCCTCATGACCACTCCACGATCCCCTCGGTGGCCGCCGTTTGTGTGTATCCTGCAATGGTGCGTCATGCCAAGCGTCACGTTGAAGGCACGGGCATCCACGTGGCCTCCGTGGCCACGGCGTTTCCGTCAGGCCAGACCTCCATCAAAACACGCTTGGAAGAAGTCCGCACCGCAGTTCAGGACGGCGCCGACGAAATTGACATGGTGATCAACCGTGGTGCTTTCCTTTCCGGGGACTTTGCCTGCGTGCAGGACGAGATTGCCCAGGTCCTCACAGCCTGCGGAGCCTCAACGCTGAAGGTCATTCTCGAAACGAGTGAGCTGGAGACATATGACAACATCCGGGCAGCCAGTTTTCTTGCCATGCAAGTGCTCCGGCCCAACGATTTTATCAAGACCAGCACCGGCAAGACATCCTCGAATGCGACCCTTGCCAACAATCAGGTCATGTTGGAGGCCATTCGGGATTTTTACCTCGAAACCGGAACACCGATTTCCATGAAGCCCGCAGGTGGGATCCGTACGGCGAAGCAGGCAATTCATTTTCTTGTGGCTGTTAAAGAGACCCTCGGGGACGAGTGGTTAAACAATACACGCTACCGTTTTGGGGCATCCTCACTTCTGAATGATCTCCTACGCCAATTGGAAAAGGAACGCACCGGAGCCTATCAAGCACCCTACACCTTCAGCGAAGCCGACGGCGCGTATTGACCCATGAAACCTTCCACCACCAAACCAGCCGCTCGCACCAAACGCCCACCACGCACCTCCCGGGGCCCGTCGGCTCGTGAACTGATATTTGGAGATCTTTGGGAATTTGACCCCGCTCCCGAAACCGCTGACCCGCGTATCGAAAGTTCCTATGGTCTTTTCATCGATGGAAAGTTCATGCCAGCCCGCAAAGGCCGTACCTTCCCGAGCATTTCGCCCGGCAATGAGAAAAAACTCACTGACCTGGCCCTCGCAGAAGCCGCCGATGTGGACACGGCCTATCACGCTGCTTCCAAGGCCTGCGAGAAGGTTTGGTCCAAATTGCCAGGCAACGAACGCGGCAAATTTCTTTATCGGATCGCGCGGCTCTTGCAGGACCGCGCCCGGGAATTCGCGGTGGCCGAGTCTCTTGATGGCGGCAAACCGATTAAAGAATCCCGCGACTTTGATGTTCCCACAGCTGCCGCCCATTTCTTTTATCATGCGGGCTGGGCAGACAAACTTGATCACCTCGCCCCGGGACGTCAGGTCACGCCTCATGGCGTCGTTGGCCAGGTCATCCCATGGAACTTCCCGCTTCTCATGCTCGCATGGAAACTCGCGCCAGCTCTCGCTGCCGGAAATTGCGTTGTCATCAAACCTGCCGAAACCACATCCATCACCGCGCTGAAACTCTGTGAGATTTTTCAAGAAGCCGGTCTCCCACCCGGCGTGGTGAATGTGGTCACCGGAGCCGGGGAGACTGGAGCTGCAGTGATGACCCACCCCCTCGCCTCGAAGGTCGCTTTTACGGGGTCCACCGAAGTGGGCAAGGCCATCATGCGTTCGTTGGCTGGCACCGGCAAAAAAATGACGATGGAACTCGGCGGAAAGGCCGCAAATATCGTCTTCGAAGATGCTCCCCTCGGACAAGCCGTGGAAGGGATCATCAATGGGATCTTTTTTAATCAGGGTCACGTCTGCTGTGCAGGATCCCGATTGCTCGTTCAAGAATCCATCGCGGATGAGGTCCTCACCCAGCTCAAACTCCGCATGCAAAGTCTGCGGGTTGGTAATCCACTCGACAAAAACACCGACATCGGTGCCATCAACTCGAAGGAACAACTCACCCGGATCACGGAACTCGTCAAAAGCGGCATCACCGAAGGTGCCGAGCTCTACCAGACCCCCTGCCGCCTTCCCTCCAAAGGCTTCTATTTTGCACCCAGCATTTTTTCGAAAGTCACCCAAAGCCACCGGATCGCCCGCGAAGAAATTTTTGGCCCTGTGCTTAGTATCCTCACGTTTCGGACCCCTGACGAAGCCATCGAAAAAGCCAACAACACATCCTACGGTCTCAGCGCAGGCGTTTGGACCGACAAAGGCTCCCGCATCCTTAAAATGGCCAGCCAACTCAAGGCCGGCGTCGTTTGGGCAAACACCTACAACAAATTTGACCCTGCCAGCCCGTTCGGCGGATACAAAGAAAGTGGCTTCGGGCGAGAAGGCGGACGCCAGGGCCTCTTGGATTATTGCAAACTCTCATGAGCACCCGACTTCCCATCACAAAAACCCCGAAGTGTTATGTCGGCGGCGCTTTTATCCGCTCCGAAAGCGCCCGCACCTATCCAATCCGAGAGGTTGATTTTGTGGCAAACATCCCGCAATGCACCCGCAAAGACGTTCGCAATGCCGTCGAGGCCGCCGCCAAAGCCGGACCCGGCTGGCAAAAACGAAGCGGCTACAACCGCGGCCAGATCCTCTACCGCCTTGGCGAAATGCTCGAAGCCCGCAAAGCCGAACTCGCGGAGGCTGTTTCATTGGGTTCAAAAAAAACCGACAACCCCACCAAGGAAGTCGAAGCCACGCTGGACCGCATCCTCTACTACGCGGGTTGGACGGACAAATACGAACAACTCCTCGGCTCGGTGAACCCCGTCGCCGCTCCATTCTTTAACTTCACCGTCACCGAACCGACCGGCATCTGTGGCGTCATTGCCCCTGACGACTCCCCTCTCCTTGCTCTCCTCAGCCTGATCCTCCCCATCATCACCAGCGGCAATGCCGTCGTGGCCATGGCCTCGGAAACCCGCCCCTACCCCGCCATCCTCCTGGGAGAAATCCTGGCCACCAGCGACCTGCCCGGCGGCACCGTCAACCTCCTCACCGGCTTCCGCAAAGAAATGCTGCCCACCCTGGCCACCCACGAACACATCCGCGGCATCAGCGCCGTCGCCACCCCCGACGAACGCAAGCTCCTCCACACCGCCGCCGCTGACAGCATCAAACGCGTCCACACCCTCCCCTCCGAATCACCAATCGACTGGCAAACCACCCAATCCCTCCAAGCCATCGCCAACTTCGTCGAGTATAAAACCGTCTGGCATCCGATCGGGGCGTAGAGAAACGAGTGGCGTGTAGCGGGTAAAAAGTTATGGGGCTGCCGCTGGTGTGACGTGCTTTGCGAAGCAGGGAAAACCAGTGCTTCGGGACGAAGGATTGCCAGGTTGGCAATCGCAGGTCCTTGACGAAACCGCTCAGCCCGCAACCAATTCCAAACAGCGCGGCGCCCGTGACCAACCGCCAGTTCACCGGATCCGATTCGCCTTTCGGCAGGGACCGTCCAAACCAACCGCGTCAGCCTGCCACTTTGCGCCAGGCCCACATGGAGAAGTCGCAGCTGCCAAGCGCATCATCCCAGCCCTCCGATGAGACGCCACACAACAAAAACCGTCCCCAAAGCAGGGGTCAGTCCGGCAGCGGATCAAAGGCTCCTAAGGCGACAATACGCGGGACTGTTACCCCATTACGGAAAGCGATTTCCTATCATCACATTTAGCGTTCAAGGGAATTGCCGCGGACCTGCTATTCGGATAAAACCCGCTTCGTGAGATCAACCTTCCCAGTTCAGCAGGTGCTTTGGTTTGTGCTGATTGTTGGCGTGGCATGGCGATTGGAGCGGTATTTTCTGCAAATGCCGCTTTGGGGAGATGAAGCCGCCTTGGCATTGAATTTTCTCGACCGCAATTTTGCAGAGCTTCTTTCACCGTTGGCGAATGCGCAAGTGGCTCCCTTCCTTTTTTTGTGTTTGGAAAAGCTGGCTCTCCTGACCCTGGGCTCGTCGGAGCTGGCTTTGCGCCTGGTTCCTTTGGTGGCGGGTCTGGCCGGTCTCTGGCTTTTTTTCCTATTGGCGCGGCGGGTTCTCGACCCGCTGCCTGCTGCTTTGGCCGTTGGAATTCTCGCAGTGAGCTATTTTACGGTGCGCCATTCCGTGGAAGTGAAACCTTATTCCTGCGATTTGCTGGCGGCCGTCGCATTGCAACTGACCGCAGTGGCCTATCTGAAAGAGAAGAGGTCGGGGCTCCTGATTGTGTGGGCCCTTCTCTGCCCGCTGGCTTTGCTCCTCTCGTTTCCCGCTGTCTTTGTTTTTGGTGCCTCGTCGTTGGCGTTGCTCGCAGGGATGAGGTCTGCCTCCCGGGGGCAGTGGGGGCTCTGGTTTGCGGGAAACCTGATGGGAACCCTGGTATTTGTGTGGCTGTTTTTTGTCTCTTCTTCGCAGCAATACGATGCATGGGAGACGCCGATGACCACTTATTGGCTGGAAAGCTTCCCCCCCGCATCCTTTTGGAGAATCCCGCTTTGGTTATTGGAAACCCACGCTGGACCCATGATGGCTTATCCGGTGGGTGGAAAAAACTGGGGCAGCATTGGGACGCTGCTTCTTTGTCTGGTCGGCATCATCTTTTCCTTCAAAAAATGGCCTGCCCCGTTGCACCTTCTTTTTGGATTGCCATTCGTTTTTACCTTTCTGGCGGCATTTCTCCACCTCTATCCCTATGGCGGCAGTGCCCGCATTTCCCAGTATCTGGCACCTGCGATCTGCCTCTGGACCGGACAGGGAGCCGCATGTCTTCTTCATATCGTGAAAAATCCCAAGCGCCACCAAATCGCCATTGGTGCCGTTTTTTCAGTGCTTGTCATCATTGGGCTGGCTGGAATGACCAGGGATCTTCTCAAGCCTTCGAAAACCCCGGGCGATGCACGGGCCCGCGAACGTGTCCGAGAGTGGACCACACCCGGAGATGAAGAAGCAACATACTTTGTTTGGGAGCCAGCGAACCATGTGAGTCCGAATTTCCAATGGTATTTGCGATGCAGTGGGCGGGAAATTCTTTGGAATGCCCGGGAGAACCGGGCGTGGATGCAGGCCCGCAGTCCGATCAAGGCGCTCAGCTTTGACCGGAACTTTCCCCTTGCCACGGCATTTCCCGATTTTGTGCTGTCGGAGGAATCCGATGAGCACATCCTTGTCGGGCCTCCCGAGATAGGTCCTGACCGCTGGCAAAGCGTTCGTCTGGAACGCCCGCCTTCAGCACACCAGCCTGCAGCAGGGGCCAGTCCCGCGCAATGACACGCGACTGACAGATTCCATATCAGTTGACAGCAGAGATCAGGAGTTTGATGAAGATTGCCCCGGAGAGAAAAAAGACGGTGTGACGCTGATTCAGGCTTTTCATACAGATTCCCCATCCGCACAGAAACCCACGTGTGACATCAAAACGATTTAATGGCTTGGCAAGCCGGCCTTTTCGGCACCAATATCACCCTTCACCGGATGCGGCAGATATGACCCTGCGGCCTTGCTTCCAATAGATCACATGAGAAATAAGGGGTTTTTCGCAGTCCTTGGTCTGGTCCTCGGGGTCTTTGTGGCTCGAGTGGCGTATTTGATCTGGCTGAGTCCCTACGAGCTGGTGAATGATGAAGCGCAGTATTGGGTTTGGTCCCGCCATTTGGATCTTTCCTACTACAGCAAAGGGCCGGGAGTGGCTTGGGTGATTGCGGCCTCAACTCATTTGTTCGGGCACGTCGAATGGGCTGTCCGGCTGCCAGCGGCAGTGTCCAACGCTCTTTCCATGTGGTTTCTTGCCATGTTCGCTAGGGACTATTGCCTGGCAGGATGGAAGGCGGGGTTTTTGGCAGCGCTCATGTTTTCTCTGATTCCCGGCTATCAGGCCACGGCGCAGTTGATGACCATTGATGCCCCATTTTTCACTTGTTGGATCATCGCCTCATGGACGGCGTTCCGGATAGCAAAAGGAGGGTCTGATTCGTGGACATGGCTGATGCTTGCTGCCTCGCTCGGGATAGGGTTTCTTTTCAAATACACGATCCTCCTTTTGATTCCCGGGCTGCTCCTTTTCGTTTTTGTGCATCGGCGGCCGTGGTCCCCGCTTCGCAGTGTCATTCCAGCGCTGTTGCTTTTTGCTTTAATCATAAGTCCGGTCTTTCTTTGGAACCAGAGTCATGGATGGCCGACGCTTTCCCATCTGCTTGGCCACTTGGGCACCCCGGGAGGTGACATGCCCACCAAGCCATGGGCATACAACCCGCTGTGGACATTGCGAATGATCGGTGGCCAGGCGGGAATCATCGGGCCGTTGATGGGTTTGATGTTTCTTGCCGCCATGCGGGACAAACTCAGTCTGCCCGTTTGCGCTGCCCTGCCGGTTCTCGGCTTTTACGCCCTTCTCACCATTGGCATCGCCGGGGAGGAAAATTGGATGTTGGCTGGTTACACGACTCTACTCGTTCCGACTTCCTGTCTACTTTGCGACCAGCCGAATCGCACTGTCCGCCTCTTGTGGTTGAGTGCCATCGTCTATGGATGCGCGTCGCTCGGAGCGATTCTTTTTCCCGGAATAATCTCGAAGATTCCCCTATTCGGAAAATTCATTCCCATGCACCGGATCGAAGGCCACAAAGCCGAAGCCGCCCGCGTTCAGAACATTCTGGAAAAACTTGATGCCAAGGAGGCTGGGCCCCTGGCAATCATTGCCAACCAATACGGAAGGGCGAGCCTGCTTTCTTTCTACCTGCCCGGGCATCCGGTCGTCCACAGCTCTTCGAGCTGGATGGGGGGGCGGCTCTCATCCCACGACTTCTTTCCCGACACGGCTCTCACGGAAGAGAAGATCACTGGCCGACCAGTGATTCTTGTCGGGGAGAGCAGGGAATCCTGGTCCCGAGGCTTCAGATTCGAGAAATATGAAACCCTGGAAGAAACTCTCCCCGTCCTCACCGGTTCGGACTTCCGTGGCCGACCGGTGCCGGCCAGGTGAGCCTGACCCCTCTGAGGCTGTGTGGTCTGGGTCTAGTGTCCAGGGGTCTGTCCAGGGGTCTGTCCGAGCATTCGATCATTGTTGTTTGCGGAACAGGTGAAGTGTCACTCCCATAAAATATGAAGACTGATGCGACAAGCGATGGAAGGATAGAATGGAAAAGCCGACAACTCTAACCCGGACAAATCCCCGTCACCTGTTTTCCAACCGGCTGCCGCCGGAGTGAGCTTGTTTGGAAGCCGGGAAAACCAGTGAATTCAGGATGAGCGAAAGACCGCTCGTGCGACCAACATCCCAAGGGCCATCATTGGGACAAACACCATTGCTTCGGGACGCAGAATTGCCAGGTTGGCAATCGCAGGTCCTGGACAAAAGCCGCTCAGCCCCCAACCAATTCCAAACATTGCGGCGCCCGTGACCAAACGCCAGTTCACCCGATCCGATTCGCCTTTCGGCAGGGGCCTTCCAAACCAGCCGCGTCCGCCTGCCAATTTGCGCCAGGCCCACATGGAGAAGGCGTAGCTACCAAGCGCCCCACCCATCACAAAAACCAAGGCCGGGTTCCAAGCCCCCGCCACATCGAGAAAGCCGGTCACGATTACGGGATTCGTCATCCCGGAAATGGCCAGACCAATCCCGAACAATGCCCCGGAAAGAAACAAGACGAGCAAGCGCATCATCCCAACCCTCCAATCAAATGCCGTACCACAAAAACCGTCGCCACTCCGGTCCCCATGAATATGACGGTCGCCACCATGGAATCCTTCGACCCCAAGCCCATCCCGCAGACCCCATGTCCACTGGTGCAACCACCACCCAGGCGGGTGCCAATCCCCACGATGAATCCAGAGAAGGCCATGAGCCAGAGCGGCGCCACCGGAGTGAAGCCTGATGGTCCAAGGGCAAAAACCAAACCTGCTCCCCCGACCAATCCCAAGAGGAAAAGGAGCCTCCATTGGGTATCACCCGGTTTTGCGAGAAACACTTTTGAAAACACCCCGGAAATCCCTGGGATCTTTCCTGAAGCCGCCGAAGCCGCAAAGCTCGCCAGTCCGATACAGAGCCCGCCAACAAGGGCCAAGAGAAATTCAGGTTTCATTACCGTGGGACTATACAACCCTTTCGGTGCGAGAAAATCGCTTTTTGCTTTCGGAGGCGCCTCCAAATTCTCTCCCGGCCCTCCAAGAACTCTCGAAGCATGGTCAGGCAACAGTGATCCGCCGATGGTCCGTGCAGGTCTCGATTTCGCTAACCTCCAGCTCTCTTAACCACTCTGGAAGGCGGGTCTGGACCCGGCTGCGGAGTCTGGCCAGGAGGCTGTAGAGACCGAAATAGGCGCGATTCGTGTAGATGCCGTCCACATCGCCACTGGCACCTTTCATTTTGCGAAGATCACGGCTGTGCAGGTTGTCCTCGCCGAGTTGGTAGATCCCCTGGATAAAGCTTTCATCACCGAAATCGAAGAAGCCCTCGCGGAAGGGACGCCCGAGTAATTCGATGGACACAGCGCAGATTTTGAGAACTCGCTGCCTTAACTCGTGGCTGTCGGACCCATGAAAAACCCCGATGGCTTCCAGACATTCCTCGAGGAGAGCGGGGTCTTCAAGGACTTGGGCATCAAGGAAGTGGAAATGTTTGCGATAATAAGTCGCGTCAATTTGCTTCGTGCAACCGAAGTCAATGACCCATAGTTCGTTATCCTTCACAAGAAAATTTCCAGGATGTGGATCGGCGTGAAAAAGATGCAGCGTGTGGATCTGGTGATCGTAAAAATCCCAGAGGGCTTGACCAATGCGATCCCGATCCTCCTGGCTGGCGTCGGAATCAGCGAACTTATCGAGTGTGAGCCCGTCAATCCAATCGAGAGTGAGAATACGCGCTGAGGAGAGTTCAGGGTGATAAATCGGGAAACGCACATTGGTTAGGTGCGCTGATCGTCGGGAAAGCTCGATCGAACGTTCGAGTTCCAGGGTGTAGTTGGTTTCTTCGAGCAGCCGGGTTTCGACTTCCGCAATGTAGGAGGCAATTTGGCTTTCCTTCAATCCCAGGACTTGCAGGGCGATGGGCTTAATAAAATTCAGGTCACTTTTGAGACTCTCGGCGACTCCGGGGTATTGCACTTTCACGGCGAATGTCTGATCGCCTAGCGTCGCACGATGAACCTGCCCGATACTGGCTCCGTGGACAGCGTTCTGGGTGAAGGTATCAAAAATCTCTGTGGGAGATTTGCCAAATTCGCGCCGGAAGGTGCGGGCAACCAGCGGATAGGAAAGTGGTGGAGCGGAGTATTGAGCCTGAGCAAATTCTTTGGCGTAGGCAGGCGGCATCAGGTTTTTGTCGATACTCAACATCTGCGCAAGCTTGAGTGGACCGCCCTTCAATTCGCTGAAAGTTTTGTAAATCTCACTCGCATTTTTTTCGTGAAGATCGATGACATCATCACTTCCACCCAAAACGCGCTTGCCATAATACTTCAGATAATTCACACCCACTTTCGCTCCGGCGCCACTGAGCGCAGCGATTCGCGAAAGTTTCGTGCTGGGAATGCTCTCCTGGTCCATACGATGTCGACCTCTACCGGCGAAAGCCAGACGCAAGGAACCGCGCCAGATCAAATGTGGAGTCAAAGGCTTGGGAGCGGATCAACTCAAAAGCGAGTTGCACCGATTTTTCGATGCAGGCATCCGTCCGCTCAAAGCCGCGGCTGTCGTCCTTGAGATTGAAATCGATGAGATTGCGAAAAGCTGTCAGAATCCCGTCAGGGTAAAGTTCGGTGAGCTTGCCACGCTGCATGATTTCCCCCGTCGATATCCCATGGTTGACGGTGCGCTTGGCAAAATCGCGAAAGGCCTGATTAAAACCTCGCAGCCAGACTGGATTTTCAAATGCTCCCAAATCACTGAATCGCAAAAGGATCAGCGACCGAATCTCCAAGCTGTGCTCGAACCATGCGAAAAAAAACGTCAGAGCCCGTTGTTTTGCGGTAAATCCCTCCCATTCCGTGCCCGACTCAGCCGCTGTGATAACGTGTATGACTTGCTCCCGCCAAAACGCCGCCTCGACACTGTCCAGGTTCGGAAATACCGAAAAAAAGTCCTTCTCCCCGATGCCGAGACTTTTACAGAAAGGATAGACCGCAAGGGGTGGACTCCCGTGTTCCCGAAGCCGGTCAATGTAGGCGTCAATCAGGCGTTGACGAACGGTCAAGGTGTCAGAAGTCGTCTCAGTTTGCATGGCAATAGTGACCTTTACGTTTGTCGAGGGACAAAAGATGGGTTTTATCTCCGTACAAAATGACGTCATTCAACACAATTCATCACCAGTTTGATCGCTTAAAACAGCAGGAGGTCAGCCGAGCGTCAGTCCCGCGTAATGACATGTGACTGACTGATCCCATGGTAGTTGACAGCATAAACAGCGGACCTGGTGAAAATGGTCAATGGGCGAGGCTTGGCCCGAATCATGCCCTCTATCAGGGAAGGTAATCAGTGACCTCATTCCAAGAGCGTTGTGAATCCGTGGTTTGGGGACTATCTTGTTTTGGAAATAAACCGCTCACACATGACCAGCCAATGGGACATCGCCAAGGCCATGAAACTCAACCAGTCCACCGTTTCCCGGGCGCTGAAAGGAGATCGCAGAATTTCCGCAGAGCTCCGGAAGCGTGTCAATCTTGCGGCCAAGCGACTGGGCTATGTCGAGAGTCCCTTCGTGCGGGCCCTGATGAACCAAGTCCGCAGCAGGAGCCAGCACCGTGAGCGGGGCACCGTGGCGGTGGTGATCGACTTCTATGACAAAAAATCATGGGCACAAAGTCTTCCCATGACGAAATATTGGCAGGGTGCAAGACGGCGGGCCGCTGAATTGGGCTACCGTCTGGAACCATTTTTCCTGAAGGAAGACCGCCTGACATTTAAGAAGCTGGATGGCATTCTCCACGCGCGCGGCATTCAGGGGATCATCCTGGCCCCTCCCTGGCAGAACAGCAGGATTGAGCAAATGCAATGGAACCGGTATGCTTGTGTCGGCACAGGGTGGAATACTGAGAAACAGGAGTTCGATCTGGTGGCCAATGACTATTCCTGCAATATGATCATCGCTCAGGATAAACTGGCCCAACTGGGCTACTCCCGCGTTGGCGTGATCATGAATCCCAGGACATTTCACGATCGCGCCATCCGCTGGCTGCCCGGCATTCTCGAATGCCAGGAATACCTTCCGAAGAGCCGGAGGATCCCCCTCTTCGTCCGCAACCATGTGGAAGGGGAAAATCTGGGACCCTTCACCCGCTGGTTGCAGCGTTGGAGACCGGATGTCTTGCTGACCGCCGATTTCCACATCCCTAGCTGGCTGGAAGCCCTGAACCTGAAGGTTCCCAAGGATATCGGCCTGGCGGCACTGGGAATATTGCCCGCTGCGCACTGGTCGGGAATCGAAGAAGACCATGAGAGCTTGGGAATCCGCGTGGTGGAACACGTGACTGGAAAAATGGAGAGGAACGAATTCGGGCTTCCACCTCACTCTTGCGTGACGTTGATTCCTGGCAGGTGGGTTACGGGAAAAACCCTCCGGCGGCAAGGCCCGCCGGTGCCCCCTCCGATTGCCTGGGAGCAAAACCCTTCCGGATAATTTCCTCCGGATGAGAGCGCCCTCCACCACCGGGTTTTTGATGCATAGATATGCACAAAGGAGATACAAACATCATTTGTTATTGGTGGCCCCCGGGATAAGGGTGATGACTTAAACCTCCAGACATTTGAAAACTCCGAACTTAACCTTCCGTCAAACGAGGGTCTCCCCCTATCAAACAAAGAAACTCCAAACCCTGACTTCATCAGGAATGACCTGCAAGACAGGGGTGGTACTCCTGACTCTCCTTTGGGGGTTGGTTTTTCATCCAGGACTGCTCCAGGGGGCCGGGGATTTGGTCTTGATTCAGGATGGAAAACCTCAATGTGTGATTGTAGCCGCAGACGGGCTCAGTCCGTCGGAAAATACCGGGGTCACCGAGCTTCAGAAATACCTCAAAGAAATGTCGGGTGCCACAGTTGAAGTGCAAAAGCCAGGAGGTGCCAACGGCGATGGTATGGTGCAGCTGGTGGTGGGCAACCAAACCGTCCGTGAACTGTTTCCCGATGTGAAATTGGACGATTTGGGCAGGGAGGGATTTCTTCTCAAAACTGTGGGCAACGCCGTGATTGTGGCAGGCGGTGAGCAACGGGGGACGATGTATGCGTGCTTCGAGTTGTTGGAGAAACTTGGGGTCCGCTGGTGGGCCCCCGGCGCAACTGATGTTCCCGATATGGAAACTGTCACGGTCCCGGCATTGGATGAGCGACAAATCCCCAAGCTCGAATATCGGGACGCCCTCTATGCGCACAAATACGTCGATGAAGAAAATAACGGGATCATCTTTAATATTCACAATCGGATGAACGGGTTTTCCTACGGGACAATTCCCGAAAAATTGGGCGGACGCTTTTGGTTCCACCGGAATCTAGTGCACAGTCACGAAGGTTTGATGCAGCCGGTAGGAGACCTGGATGGACGCTTTGAAAGCCATCCGGAGTATTGGGCGCTTCGTAATGGGAAACACACAAAGGACCAGGTCTGCCCCTCACGACCCGAGGTTTATGAGATCATGAAAGCGAATGTGATCAAGCAACTGAAAGAGAATCCACAATATGAATTTGTCGTTGTGGGGCAGGAGGACAATAAGAAGTTCTGCGAGTGCGATGCCTGCACCGCAGTGGCTAAGAGCGAGGAAGCCCAAGGAGCAGCGAATCTCCTCCTGGCAAACAAGCTGGGGGAAATGGTGGAGAAGGAATTTCCCGGAAAGTTTATCATGGCACCTGCCTACCAGTGGACCCGAAAACCACCCAAAAATCTAAGACCGCATCGCAATGTGGGAATTGTGCTGTGTTCGATTGAGTGCGATTTCAACCGACCCTTGGAAGAAATGAGCACCCCCGCAAACAAGGCTTTTGCCGAGGATATCATCCAATGGGGGAAAATTGCCCCCAAACTGTACGTTTGGGATTATGTGACGGACTTCGATCACTATTTTTTGCCTTTTCCCAACCTTGATGTCCTTATTCCAAACATCAAATTCTTCGCTCAACACGGCACACGGGGAATTTTGGAGCAGGGAAGTCACAAAGGACAGGCGGCTGAATTTTCCCAGCTACGCAATTGGGTACTTAACAAAGCCATGTGGAATCCCGACCAACCTGATGATGGTCAGGCCTTGATCACCGAGTTCCTCAATGGCTATTATGGTGCCGCCGGCCCCTCCATTCAAAAATACATCGATGTTATCCATGGTCCCGGTCGGAGCGATCCCGGGATGAAAGCCGGATGTTATACCCGACTGGACGGGGCCTGGCTTAGACCGGATGTCATAGCCAGCGCCGAGGCCGCAATGCGGGAGGCCGAGCAGGCAGTGGCTGACAACGGGGTGCTCTTATCCAGAGTTCAACACGCGCACATGCCGGTCTGGTATGTCCTTCTCAAAAGGGGACCCCAGAGCAAAACATGGAAAGAAACCCAGGAAAAAGTCGGTAAACTTGATATCATTGAGATAGCCGACCAGTTTTGCAAGATTGCTGCTGATTGGAAGATGCAGCACATTGCCGACGGGGAGGAGAGCAAGGGATTTCTCGAATGGGCCAAAGCCTATGCTGCCCGGGCAACCAAGGCTGCCCCACTGCCGCCGGAACTCAAAGATGCCGCCCCTGAAAGCTACCGAGTCATCCAAGCCTGCCAGATGGATGCAAGGGGACGCTGGTGGGTTCCAGAAGAGGGTGCTTCAGATGGCTGGGCCTGCGAACTCCCTGCTCCCACTTGGACCGTGAACAATCAGTTCAGTGCATTTGATGACGTCGTGCCAGGCAGGAAATACAAGGTCTTTATCAGGGTCAAAACCACGGAACCCCGCCAGGAAGGCAATGCCGTGGCCGCTGGACTTTACAAACGTGAACACATGGACGGCGACCAGGTCGTAACGGCTGGTCCCGTATTCCCGGCAAAAAAAATTCCTGCTTCAGAGCTGGCCGATGGAGAATTCCACTCATTTGAAATCGGTGAATTTGCTGCAGCAAATGAGGGCAATGCCTACAATGGGCGCTTGTGGATTGCGACCGACAAAGCCGGGGATCCAAAGGTCTTGCTCGACTGCATCTGGCTCAGTGAGGTGACGAATTGATTTTTAGAGGATCACGAATCCTTCCTTCCCATCTCGTCTTTTATTTCTTGAGCCAGTTGGCAGTGCTTTGGGGCTATTTGATTTTTTCTCGTTTCCTTTTTGTTGAAATATAAAATTGCCCGTCATGCTGGGCACGTGGTCGCAGCCAGCAAGATGGACCGCAAGTGCGCCTCATCTTTCCCATTGTGCTTTTAACCGCAACCGTCGCCGTCTATTTTCGTTGGCAATGACTGATGGAACAAAATCCCCACTGCGGTTGCCGCGCTACTCATCGATTCATCTATTGGCTTCAATGCTCCTGCTGTTTGTCATTTCGGCTTTCGTTCAAGAACTGCGAGTTGGACGGATCATTGAGGGAGTGTTATTCACATTTGTTTTACTCTCGGCCCTTGTTGCCGTTTCCGGCCGCCGCACCCTTTGGATCGGCTGTTTTCTGGCTGCACTGAGCCTGGGCGGTCAATGGGTCAGCATTGCCGGTGCTCAGGGATTTTTGTCCTGGATGTTCTTTTTGCCCACACTGGCGTTTCTGTCGCTTGTCATCGCACGCTTGCTGCAATATGTGCTCGGAAGTTCCGAGGTGAATATCGAGACCCTCTGTGCCAGCATCTCGGGGTTTCTGATGATTGGTCTCCTCTGGACTATGTTTTATACACTTCTTGGCCATCTCGATCCCAATGCTTTTCAGTTTTCCAAGCCCAATCAGGCAATGAATGGCTTCGATGCCTTTTATTTCAGTTTTGTGACCTTGAGCACGATTGGCTTTGGAGACATCACTCCGGTTTCCAGCGTGGCCCGGATGCTGGCTGTGATGGAAGCCATCACCGGAATGTTCTATGTCACCATTTTGGTGGCCCGTCTGGTCTCAATCCACTCGGCCAAGGCCATGACAGGTTCCAAAGGTTTATGATTCTGTTGCGGAAGGAGCCGGACTTGCCAGCATCCGTGAGGTGATTCGGCAGGTCGCCATCCAGCAACAACGACCCAAGCCCCCACAGGAAATTCTTTGCCGCTAGCTCATGAAGCTTGTAAAATCACCGCGTGACCATGAGTGACCCGAAGCATCGCGAAGAGATCCTGCTCATTGCAGGTGATTTGTCGGGAAACGCAAACACGACCCGGCTTGCGGAGTGCGTGGTGGCCCGAAACCCAAACATCATTATCCACGCTCTTGGAGGAACTTCATTAGGTGCTGTTGCACAAAAATCCGGAGGCACGTGGGTTTGTGATACAACAAACTGCAGTGCCATTGGGATTTGCTCGGTAATGCTGATTTACGCACGTGCAAAATTGATGTCATGGAGAATGCAGCGGTTTGTTAAATCCCGCCCAGTGAAAGCAGTTGTCCTCTGCGACTGGGGGGGATTCAACTGCCGGCAGCTGAAGTTTTTCAAGAAACAAGGCACACAAATCCTCTACTATTTCCCTCCGCGATCATGGCAAAAAACCGGAAAAGCGGGGCTGACATTTGCTTCACGGGTGACGCGGGTCGCGACACCATTTCCCTGGTCAGCTGATCGACTCAACGCGGTGGGGTGTCAGGCCGAGTGGGTGGGCCACCCGTTGTTGGAAACGGCCATGTCTCCCAACCGCAGGGAACTTCTCAGAAAAGAATTTGGTGTGAAGCCCGGGGAAACCCTAATTGCACTCCTGCCTGGCTCCCGGAAATCCGAGGTCCGGGTTCTGAGTCCCCGCATGGTGAAGGCGGCAGAAATCCTGTCAAAGGAATCACCCATAAAATTCATTGTTCCTGTGCCGGAGCCTTTGCACAAAATGGCGAGCACCTATTTTCCACCATCATTTCTTGTGATGGCAGGGCGGTCCTCGGACGCACTGCTTGCAGCTGATGCGGCCATTGTAAAAATGGGTTCCGCAACCCTGGAAGCTGCGGTACTCGGCGCCCCTCAAATTACCGTGTATGATTTTGGGTGGATGACGCGTTTTGAGTGGGCTCTGCTCTGGGCCTGGAAAAATATTCCCCACATCGCCATGCCAAACATCATTCTTCAACGAGAGCTGGTGCCCGAGTTGCTTGGCCTGAACTGTCGTCCAGAGGTTCTCGCTGCTGCCGTGAAGGATCTGCTCACAAATCCTGAAGCACGGGAGGCCATGGCGCAGGGTTATGATGAAATCCGTAAACAGCTGGGAAGCGAACTGCCTCATGGGGCCACCATGGCAACAACAAGGATTTTGGAGCAGATGCTCAATACCCCCTCGTCCAAAAACAAATCAAAACAAGACGGGAACTCTACAAGGGAAGCTCAAACCCGAGCGACCAATCCTCCAAGATGAAAGTCGGACTGGTTTTGGAGCGTTTTGACCCGCAGAGGGGAGGATTGGAGCACTGGACATGGCAGTTTGCCCGGAGCATCACGCTGGCAGGACACGAGGCGCACATTATCTCATGCGAATTTGTCGATCCGGGAGAAGGTATTCCTCTCCACTGGCACCCGGTTGAAGAATCCCACTCGCCTTTGAAACGAGCCGCTGCCATGGAGAATGTTTTGCGCGGATTGTCCTTCGATATCATACATGACATGGGCTGTGGCTGGTATGCGGATATCTATCACGCGCACGGTGGCTCGACCATTGCCTGGGGGGAGCACAACTTGCTCAGGATTCCCAAATGGAGACAATTCCGGCTCTGGCGGGAAAAGCGCTACCGCGAACAGGAAATCATCGAAAAACGTCAACAATCACAAGGATCTGCGGTTTTTGTTGCCGTTTCGCAGATGGTTCGGAGTCATTTCGAGAGCCTGCACAATATTCCCAGCCATCAGATTCGTTTGATCCATAATGGAGTGGACATTCATCGATTCTCACCGCCGTCATCCATCAATCTCAAAGCTGCATCCAGAGCTCAGCTCAAGCTTGAAAATCACGAAACCGTGTTTCTGATGGTGGCCCACAATTTGAGGCTGAAAAACGCTGAAGCCGCTGTCCGTGCCATCGCAAAGTTGGCTGGGGACGGTCACCCGGTGCGGCTTTTGATTGTGGGTGGAAAACGGCCCCGTCCCTTCATCCAACAGGCAGCCAGGCTTGGTCTTTCGAAAATCATCAGCTTTTATGATGCCGTGGCCGATGTCCGCCCTTTTTATGAGGCAACAGATGTGCATTTGCATCCCACGTGGTACGACCCATGCAGTCTGGTGGCCCTGGAGGCGCTGGCCAGCGGGCTTCCCTTGGTCACCACCCGCTATAATGGGGTCTCCGAGCTGATGACGGATGGAGAGCAGGGATATCTCCTTGACGATCCTTCCGATATCACAACACTCGCAGGAAGGATGAAAGTGTTGCTGGATCCCCAACGACGGCTTGAAATGGGCGCCTCCGCAAGATCTCTCGCCATGAAATACCCACTGGAAAAGCAGACCGGGGAATTTTTGGATCTTTACGCAGAATTGGTTTCCGGGAAATCATGAGCAACCCGAAAGTCAGCGTCTGCATTGATGTTTACAACTATGCCTCCTTTCTGCCGGAAACCATCGAGTCGGTTCTGAATCAGGACTTCAGCGATTACGAACTGATCATCGTGGATGATCACTCCACCGATGGGTCTTTTGAAATCGCCAAAAACTACGCCAAGATTCACGCCCGTGTCGTGGCGACCCAAAATGACAAAAACTTGGGGATGGTCTCAAACCGAAATGCCTGCCTGCGGTTGGCCCGGGGAGAATACGTCAAGTTTCTGCACGCCGATGACTATTTGAGTGAGCCCGATGCTCTCAGGACCCTGGCTCATCTGTTGGACACACATCCTGGCATGAGCCTCGTGGCATGTGGGATGAAGATACTCGATGCGTCGCCTTCGGCAAAAAACCACTTTTCCTATTTCAGCGGGGAAGGACCGTTCACGGGCACGACGGTTATCAACCGCAGTCTCCGGGAAAAACGAAACATCATCGGCCCCCCCACGGCGACCATGTTTCGACGAAGCCGGGCGACTCGCGGATTTGATGAAGGATTTTTTAATTCCGCAGACTGGGAAATGTGGCTGCATCTTCTTGAACAGGGGTGCTTTGGTTTTGTGGCCAAACCACTGGTCACTTATCGAAAACATGCCAACCAACAGACAGAAAAAGACAAGCACTCACTCAGCGAAAGCGAAGACCGGCTGGGCATTCTGGCCCGCTATCTCGATGAACCATACATTCACCTTTCCCGGCTTTGCAAAGCGAGTCTCCGGCATCAGGCCATGGCACATCACGCGAAACGAAGCAGAAAATTGCGCCGGAAGGATGGACAAACTCTCATCAACAACCATGGAAAGCTCAGCTTTTATTTATTCTCTCCCGTGGCATTCGTCCATCAACATTGCGACCGCCAGGCCCGCAGGGCAGCAGGGGCACTCAGGAAGACACTGCCAATTTCTGCTCAATCCAAAAATTTCAAGACCTTATCGCCAGGGCTGAATGTTTGCGGCTTTTTTCAAGGAGAATATGGCGTCGGTGACTCATCGCGGGCCCTGTGTGAATTAATAAAAAATAGCTCACTCCCCGCGGCCTTCATTAATATCACAAGCCACAACCATCGAAATCTTGATCGAAGCATTCCAGAGTTTTCGGAAACCAATCCCTACTCCGTGAACCTCATGACATTTTCTTTTGATTACGCGAGGCGATTTTTTCGGGATCAAGGACGCGAGTATTTCAGAAATCGCACCAATGTTGGTTTGTGGTTTTGGGAGTTGGAATCATTCCCGCCGCGCTGGCATTCCTGCTTCGATTATTATGATGAAATCTGGACCTGCACCAGCTTCTGTCAGAGGGCCATTGCGGCAGTCTCTCCAATCCCCGTCGTGCAGATCGGATATCCCCTCCCCCACGTTACCCAGCCAGAACCTGATCGCCAGGGCTTTGGTGTGGGCCGGGAAGATTTTGTTTTCCTTTTTAACTTTGATTTTCACAGCGTGGTCGAACGAAAAAATCCAGAGGCCCTGATCACCGCTTTTCGAGCAGCCTTTGATCCCGGCAAGGACAAGGCCGTTCTGATCCTGAAATCCATCAATTCCCACCGCCACACGGAACGACTTGCCACCTTGAAACAGCAAACCAAAGGACTAAAAGTCCTTTGGATCAATGAGCACCTCGACGGAACGCGGATGCTACAGCTGTTTTCCACGGCTGACTGCTATGTCTCTCTTCATCGGTCTGAGGGACTTGGGCTCGGCATGGCAAGAGCCATGAGTTTTGGTAAACCCGTGATTGCCACAGGTTATTCCGGCAACCTCGATTTCACAAAACCCAAAAACAGCCTCCTTGTCCGTTATCAGCTTGCTGAGATTCAAAAGGATCACGGTGTCTATGAACATGGCAATGTGTGGGCTGAAGCAGACAGCAACCACGCCGCTCAATTGATGCGATGGGTCTATGAAAATCCGGAATCAGCAGGAGAAATTGGCAGAAAGGGGCAGACCGAGCTGAAAAAGTCCATGAATCCGGAAAACGTTTTGACCCAGGTGCGTCACCGATTGATTTCCATCGACAAGCGCTTTGAGTTTTTATGACGAGGTGCTCGAAGCCTTATGGAGGCATTGAGGCTCAGCGGGTTTTTTCCACCTTCTTGGAGGATGTGATTTCATCCAAAATCTCCAGAATCTCAGCGCCACATTCATCCCAGGTTTTCATTTTTCTTGCCAGAGCCTGCCTGGCAAGGGTTTCTCGAAACTCCAAATCATCTGCCAATTTGAGCATGCCAATCGTGAGTTCCTCAGTGTCCTGAACATTCACAGTGAGACACCCCCCTCCCAGCGCATTTTCCGCCATGACCCCCTGATTTGCGCAAAGGCAAGGCTTGCCAAACCACAGACTCTCCATCACCGGCAAACCAAACCCCTCGATCCAAGACCCAAAGACGGTAAAATCGCACTCTCGATAAAGTTCACGTAATTTATCCGGACAGACATTTTCGTGCCAAAAGATGGATGGATTTTTTTTGGTGAGCGCACGAACGGCCCCTGCAATTTCTGGAGCTCCCTCATAAGGAGCACCCACCAAATGAAGCTCCAGTTCCATGCCCTTCGATCGCCCACACGCGGCCTGAAAAGCATTCAGGATGCGATAATGATTTTTTCGAGGTTCCAAAGTCGACACGCAGAGGATTCGAACGATCCCTCCCGGGGTCTTCGTCGCTTCTGTCACCCGGGTGCTGCCTGCTATCTCTCCGGCGAGCGCCGAGACCCTGATGGGAGGAGCCAGACGGCCCTGGGATCGCAAAAAGTCCTGATACTGTTGTGCCGAATATTGCGAGACCGCAATGACAACATCCAATTCGGAGAAGGCCAACATGTAGTCGGCATGTTGCTCCCGTGTCCAGTGCCAAACCAGCTCCGGATGAAACCAGGCAATGGCGTCATGAAAAATACCGGCAACACGCATGTCCTGTTGCCTGGCATATCTGATGAGAAGGCGGGCCTGCTCACCACGCATCAACTCCGGAAGAATCAGCCAGCCCTTTCTAAAATACCTGCCGTGCGAGGGATGCTGATGAATCGGTGTCTTGTGATTCATTCCTCGCGAGGAGAACCATGTGGGCCAGAGCTGCGGCTGTAAGACTGCAGAAAATCTCCAGCTTGGAATCGCGCCCACAGGCCTCCCAAGGTTTTGCTCCCAGGCGCTTCTTAATGGTGTCAGACTTCCCCGCCTGAAAGACCAACGAAGGGGATAGACCTCACACCCTTGAGACGCCAGGCCCGCCAGCACTCCACGCACCACCATTTGGATTCCTGTTCGTGCATTTGTCTGGGCAGTGTGACTGGTGTCAACGTAAACTCGTTCTAGCATGAGATGAATCCCACGGACGCATGATCCACGGGGTGTGTTGAAAGTGCTGATAAAGTTGAATCCAAGGAATTGCAACTTTAGAAGCTAGTGATCTCTCTATAAAAGTCTCCAAAACAATTCAAGCGTTGCAACACCAAAAGAATCCGAAGCCTTCAACGACTCGCAATCCCCCAAAAGACCTTGCCAAAAATCAGTGACTCCTTTAGGAGGGGGGAAAGTGCATGGTGCCGCAAACCGATGACCTCAGCGTAAGAACAGGAGAATGAATCACTCCATGGGATCCCCCTTGCCACCAACCAACGGGACAGAGCCCCGCGTCACCATGATCATAGTTGCGCAGTCCGGTTTGGAAAAGACCCGGAGCTGCTTGGAGAGTATTTTCGCGATGGCCGAAGCCTCCATTACCTCTGAGATTATCGTGGTTGAAAATGCCACGATGGATGGCACGCGCGACTACCTTGATTCTTTGGGCATCCTTGTCCGCATTATTCATAATTCCGCAATCAAGTCATACTCCCAAAACAACAATTTCGCCGCAAAAGAGGCGCGTGGAAAATACCTGTGTCTCCTCAGAGACGACACCACAGTCACCAAGGATTGGCTCAAAAAGCTTTTCATTATTATAGAAAAGAATCCAACCATCGGAGTTGTTGGCAATCGGCACATAGATCCCCAATCGGGCAAGATCACACACGCGGGGATGGCGCTCACTTCGGAGGGCAAGCCATGGCCTCTCTATCACCGACGGCCGGCTGATTTTTGGCCGGCCTTGATCGATCAGGAATTTCAGATTGTGAAAGGCACCTGCTTGCTTGTTAGGAAGCAACTTTTTCTCGAATTGGGTGGGTTTGATACAGATTTTGAAGACGGCTGCTATGAAGACATGGATTTGTGTCTTCGAGTTCGTCAGCGTGGCTACAAATGTTTCTACGCGGCGGAGAGTGTCATCTATCATCCCAGAAGCCCAATCTCCAATCCCACGACTCAAGAGGAGAGGAATTGGGAGCTTTTCCAGTTCAAATGGGGGCCATCAATCTTACCGGACATCGACTCTTTTTATGTGCCACCCGAGCCTGATCCCGAGCCCGCACAAGTGGATTTAACAAGCCAAATGGCAGAGGAGGAGCCGGCCATCAAAAAACTGTCTCATATCGAGGAGAGATATCGACACGTGGAAGCCTTACATGCAAGGCACCCCATGATTGCATCGGTTCTGCGAAGTATCATCCGATTTGCCACCAGTACGGCAAAATTGCTGAATCGAGGGGCAAAATAACGAGGCCCACAAATTGCCCTCGAATCAGGAGGATTTTCTGCATGCAAACGACGATCACGCCCTGTGCAGGCGGAAAAAAAGATAACCCCCAAGCCCAAGAAAAATGATGTTTGGGAGCCACATGATAATGATGGGTTGTGCCATAGGAGTGTTGGCAAACCCCTGGGCAAACGTGATGACAAGGAGGTAACCAAAGGCAAGAATCAGGCTGAGCGCAATGCCGACCGAGGTTTCTTTGCGGTGAGCTGTGATGCCCAAAGGAATCCCAATAAAAGCAAAAGCCAGGCAGGCAATGGAAAGTGACAAGCGTCGGTGGTATTCGACACGAGCCGGAAGTGTATTACCGTCTCCTCCTGAAGCAATAAACGATCGAAGGTCTGCAAAACTTCTTGCTCCAAGTGAGCGTTTTCGACCCTTCAGGTGCAGTACCTTCTGCAGAGAGAGCGGATAGGTCACCTCCCCGATCATCATTCCATTTCGAACCTTTGAGAAATCAACTGGCGAGGCTTTGTCTCTTTCTTCAATTCTGACATTGCGCAAGAGAACTTGGAAATCAAAGGTCTGAGGGTCGCGGGAAACCCTGGCATCCTTCGCAGAGATCATTCTTGAGAGGGCGCCTTCACTGTTTATCTCGAAGATCATCACATTCTTCATGGTGTTTCCGTCTTTGGCACCAATAACAATCCGCCGATGAGGAAAGGTGGAAATCACCTCATCTTCGCGAAAGAGGACCCTGGGATCTTTTGTGGCCAAATTGGAAATCTCATCAAGCATCCTCTGCCGTGACTTGGGGCTCACATCGACATTAATCCACAGGCAGAACCCTGACAACAACACGGCGAGCAGGATGACAGGCAGGCAGATCCGATGGAGCCCGACCCCTGCAGCATGAAGGGCGAGAAGTTCATTGTTTCCAGAGAGACGCCCAAACATGAGCAGCAAGGCCGTGAGAAAAGCCCAGGGAATGGTGAAGCTGAGAGTGAATGGCAGCACAAGCCACATAATTTGAAGCACCGCAGTCAGTGGCAGGTTCTGGTTCACGATCAGATCAAGAAGCTCACGAATCACATTGCCGAGCACCAGAGCCAGGCTGATCACCACCACCCCGGAAATCGTGGCTAAGAGAGCACCAGAAAAAATATACCGATCGATGATTCTCATGGCAAAAAACAGCAAAGCGTTCGCTGGGGTTGTTGTTTTGACCCTGTTGAAGGCGCATCGGAGTTTCCGAGGGGAGGGAGTGACGGGCCAGACATCTCAACACCGAAATGCACTACTGAGCCTCGAAGGGCATTGCCTGCTTCGCGCGTTTGGTGACTTTGCTGCACACCCCACGTTTAGAAGAACTGATAAAATCAAGAAATGCGGATATTTCCGGCCTCCATTTCATCTCGCCTGCTTTGTGAAGAGCTTGGGTGATATTCAATTGGCTGTGATAGATCAATTGATAAGCACGTTTTAATTCCTTTCGTGCCTCAATGGTCCAGCCTGCTTTGCGCAAGCCGGGGCAATTTAATCCCCGCAAGGTGCTGAATCCTGAAATGCAAAGGTAGGGAGGAACATCTTTTATCGAACGTGTGGACTCTCTCACCATAGACAACGTTCCCACCCGCAGGAACTGATGATACACCGAACCAACTCCAAGGTCTGCGCAGTCTCCAACCTCGACATAGCCGCCCAAGAGACAATTGTTGTGGATAACCACCTTGTTCCCCAAGTGGACATTGTGACCAAGATGGCATCCCGCCATCAAATGACACTCGTCCCCCACCACCGTGGCTGACCCATCTTTCGTACCGCAGTGAATCGTCACAAACTCCCGTAAAATATTTCCTCTGCCAATCTGCACCTCACTGTGCACGGTCTGGTCAAAAGCAAAATCTTGAGGGGGGGTGCCGATGATCACGCCACAACCGATCATATTGTTCTCTCCGATGGTTGTTTTTCCCTGAATCACCACTCCTCCTTCGACCACCGTCCCAGCGCCGAGGGTGACCTGTTCACCAATGATGGTGTGGGGACCGATCACAACATCATCCGCTAGATTGGCTTTGTCAGCAACAATGGCTGTCGAGTGGATTTTCATGCCTTTTAGCGGTGCCTTTCTTGATGTGTCATGACCGTATTCGAATCACCCGGTTAAAAAAACCTGTCATAGACGTTTGTTAAAAACAAGCCATCATGGCATGGCTGCTCCGGCCGCCTTGGCAATTCGTCGATACCGGTCGGCTCCCCGGATGGGAGGATCGGCAACCCCGCCTGGGTTTTGCCAGTGGTTCAAACCTTTGCGGTGGGGCGATCCCAAAGGTGTGGGAACACCGGCAAGGACCATCTCCTTCGCCGCACCCAGGTTTTCAGGAAGAAGAACTCCCGCGTCAAATATTCCTGCGCTCCGAATCCGTGCTGCAACCTCTTGGGGAGAATCTCCATCCGTGAAAGAGAGCACGTCATCGATTTCCGTGATCTCTTGCCAAAATGACACCAGCGCTTCAGGAGCGAGGATTGTGACGTGGGCGTCGGGCCTTCCGCGTTTGATGGCGACCACCGCCGGTGCAGCAAGGCGGGCTTCTTCGAGTTCGTTGACGGAACGCACGAGGATGCGGAATGGGGTCATCTTGGAAACATCAAAACCAACCGGAATATGCGTCTGTT
>JBGTAR010000081.1:0-59190 GCA_041749815.1 Terrimicrobiaceae bacterium | reverse complement strand
AACGCACCTCCCTCGCGTCAATCTCCAAACAAAGAAACGAATCCTCATTGTTCGCACGCACCTTTCCGCGGTCGGTGTGACCGGTCCACGCCAAATTGGTCGGCAGCCTATCCCCCATCGGCCTCCTCAAGGATCGTCGCAAACTCAAAATCAATCAGGCAAAAACGCCCGTCGGTTTTCCGATAGGTCACGTTCCTCACCTCCGCATCATCATGCCTCACACCATACCCCTCCAACTCTTTGAACAACTCCGCAGCACGGCTATCATCCAAATGATCCACACGGGTCCCACAATTTGAGGTCACCATCGTCAGGTTGGCCTCATCGGCTTCAAGCAGTCGCGGCACAAACGGGCACTCCCGTTTCTCCAAATACTTCAAAACCTTGACCTCATTCGCAAAACGTTCCCCGGCCTTCGGCCCCCGGAACTTTTTGTGAACCCGCCCGTCAAAACCGATCCGGACCGTCGCCCTCAATGTGTCTTTGATCTCGTGCATGGCTAAATACCCCTCCATAAAACAAGGTCTCTCTCTGGGAGCAAACAGAAAAACTTTTCCTCAAATTCGCGCACACAATCAGAATTTTCATCAACCTTGGCATGCGATATGCTTCGATCTTCAGCGCCCGGGAAGGAAATCAGGGCACAACCTAAAAACCCAACACACAGGCGACCCCGGCTCGCTCTGTAAAACATTATCTCATCAACCTATCCTATGGCAAAATACAAACTCGAATACATCTGGTTGGACGGCTATCAGCCAGTTCCGAATCTCCGAAGCAAAACCCAAATTAAGGAATATGAAACATTCCCATCTTTGGAAGAACTTCCGCTTTGGGGCTTTGACGGCAGCTCCACCAAGCAAGCCGAAGGCCGGAGCTCGGATTGCGTGCTCAAACCGGTCTCCGTTTACCCTGACGTGACACGCACCAACGGGGCCTTGGTCATGTGCGAGGTCATGAACCCCGATGGCACACCACACGTCTCCAACGGTCGCGCAACGATCATTGATGATCCAGGCGCTTGGTTTGGTTTCGAACAGGAATATTTCCTCTACAAAGACGGTCGCCCTCTCGGATTCCCGGCCGACGGATATCCTGAGCCTCAGGGCAAATATTACACCGGCGTTGGTTTTAACAACGTGGGCGACATTGCCCGTGACATTGTGGAAGAGCATTTGGACCTGTGTCTGGAAGCCGGCATCAACCATGAAGGCATCAATGCCGAGGTTGCGAAGGGCCAATGGGAATTCCAAATCTTCGGAAAAGGCAGCAAAAAAGCTGCTGATGAAGTGTGGGTCGCCCGTTATCTCCTTCTGCGTCTTTGCGAGGGTTACGGCGTGGACATCGAATGGCATTGCAAACCTCTCAAAGGTGACTGGAACGGTTCCGGCATGCATGCAAACTTCTCCACCGAATACTTGCGTGACGTTGGGGGCAAGGACTACTTCGAAGCGCTCATGGCGGCTTTCGAAGCCCATGCCAACGAACACATCGCCGTTTACGGTCCAGACAACCACCTTCGTCTCACCGGACTTCACGAAACGCAGTCCATTGACAAATTCAACTATGGGATCGCCAACCGTGGCGCTTCCATTCGCGTGCCGCACAGCTTCGTGAACAACGGATACAAAGGGTACTTGGAAGACCGCCGCCCGAATTCCCAGGGCGACCCCTACCAAATCGCCAGCCGCATCCTTCAAACGATTGCGACGGTTCCAACCGCGTAGGTTTTTTTAATAGGGACAGGGTAACGAGGGACATCACAACGGCACCGGCCCGGGCAATAGGGCGCCGGTGCCGTTTGTGCGTACCGATGCCAACAAAAGGGGGGAACCGGGCCTGCAAGAAAGGGCCATTGCGTATGAGATCAGTGTTTTCATTGTCATTTTATTATGTTTTCCCTTAGTAGAAAAAGATATAGAGCGCGATGGTGGCGACCACGACTCCGACTCCACATATCTTTGCAATCTTCGACGATTCGAGGGCAATCAAGTCCGTGGTGGGCATGACCACCGGTTTGGTCATTGGCTTCACAAGAGTGATAATCATCATCACCGCAAAAACCACCCCGAAGCAGATGGCCATGCGGTTGAGGAATGGGATGTTGCTCTGGAACATGTAAAGATAGCCGTAGAGCACGACGTTGACGAGAATCCCAAGCCAACCGAGGAACCGGGGGGCGCGTGGCACCAGGAAACCAAACAGGAAAACCATAAGCACGCCGGGACTGATGAAGCCCTGGAATTCCTGAATAAACGTAAAGATGCCGCCGAATCCCGGATTTCCGAGGTTCGGGGCAATCAGGCAGGCGATCAAAACGAACAGGACCGTGAAGAACTTGCCGGCACCTACGAGGGTGTTCTGACTGCTGCGCGGTTTAAGTTTCTGGAAAATATCGATCGTTGCAATCGTTGACGCGGAATTGAGCATGGAGGCCAGCGATGAAACCACGGCACCGAAGATCGCAGCCAAGACGAACCACGTGATCCCGGGCTGCATCAAATTACGCAAGAGCATCGGAAAGGCGGCGTCATAGTCGTAACCGATCAACTTCGTTCCGGCGGGGACACTTTTTGAGGCCGCCATCAACAAGAGATCGTTGTTCACCTGTGTGAGCGTTTCTTCTGTTGCGCTGGCGAGACCTTCCACGTTCTCCCCAAGGACACGTGCATTGTGTTCGATCACCTTGATCGCATTCTCAGGATCCACCTTGGCAAAGTTTCCTGAAAAAGGATGAACACTCAGCTTGCCGGAGACATCCGCCGTTTCAATGGACGAGAGAATCCGTTCATTCTTCTTCATGGCCTCCGCACGCAGATCCTTACTGTAGAGGTTAAAACACAGAATCCCGGGAATCACGACCACGAAGGGAATAATGAGCTTCAGGGCGGCTGCAAAAATAATTCCCTTCTGCCCCTCCGCAAGGGATTTGGATCCGAGGGTTCGCTGCACGATGTATTGATTGAGACCCCAGTAGAAAAAATTCGGGATCCATAGCCCAATGAGCAAAGCCGTCCATGGAATTGCCGGATCAGACTTGGGACGAATCATGTGCAATTTGCCCCCGGAAAGGTTCTCGCCCGCGACAGCCACAGCCTCGGAGTTTTTACCGTCATTCAAAAGCATGAAGCGCTCCCATCCACCTGCATTTTTAAGATCCTCGACGGTGGCGCTCGAATTGGCGACCTTCGTTGCGATCAAATCCTCAGGGTTGGCGTCTCTCATTGCCCCAAACGCCAACGTCATGACAATCAAGCCGCCGACGATAAGTGCCGCACCCCAGATCAGATCGGTCCACGCGCAAGCTTTCAGTCCACCGACAAACACATAAGCGGCAGCCGAGAGTCCGATGATCCAACAACCGACGGTGATGGAGCCGAGATCAAGTCCCAACACGTGCTGGCCGGCGAAAAACACGGAAACGACCTTGGCTCCGGAGTAAATCACCGAAGCGGTTGGCACGCCGACCAGAATGACGAGAGTCGAAATAGCCATCACCGTTCGTGCGACCACTCCGTAGCGATACTCGAGAAATTCCGGAATCGTGTAGATCCCGCACTTCAGGAGTTTCGGGAGAAAAACAAAGGCGACCACCACGAGGGTAACGGCGGCCATCCACTCGTAAGAGGCGATGGCCATCCCAAGCCAGTCGGCAGCCTGACCCGACATGCCGACGAACTGCTCAGTGGAAATGTTGGCAGCAATCAGCGAGAAACCCACCAGCCACCACGTCAGCCCGCGTCCGGCAAGGAAATATCCGGCAGCACCTCCGGCCTCAGCGGCACCTTTTGTTTCTTTTTTGCCCTGCCAGATGCCGAAGGCAATGACGCCGATGACGGCCACGAAAAAAAGAACCATGTCGAGAGTGCTCATGGCGCTGGTTTCAATGGGTGCTTGAGCTAATGGGAGGGTGGAGAATGTCATAATGATAGGTGGGGAACGTGGGGTGTTTACGGTTTAGATGTTTGTGTTTTTGGTGTCAAACCACCGGCAACGATGCTGGCGAGTTCTGCCGCCAATTCTTCGGCTTTTTCGGGATGCTGGGCGATGACGTTGGTCTTCTCGCCCGGATCGGTCGCCAAGTCGAAAAGCATGGGCTCAGGAATGAAGGCGGCCGCGAAGCGTTCATCGGAAGCGTTCGCTCCAGTCCCCATGCCGCCGCCCGCGTCATTTGCGGTGGCAGGCAGGTATTTCCAGTTTCCCTTTCGGAGTGCCATGGTGCCAGCGACTCCATGCTGGACGGTATGATCGCGCACATTGTCCAAAGTTTTACCAAGCAACACAGCCGACAGATCGATGCTGTCCGGGGAGGTTCCCGTCGGGATCTCTTGGTTGGTGATTGCGGCCAATGTGGCGAACACATCCACCAGGCTGATCATTTGCTCGGACACCCGTGGTTTGATTTCCGCAGGCCAGCGCACGACAAACGGAACCCGGCATCCTCCTTCAAAGGTCTGATACTTCCACCCGCGCAATCCTCCAGTGGGGTTATGTCCGTTCAGATCCTCAACGGAGCGATCGTAGTAACCGTCGAAGAGAATCGGTCCATTGTCGCTGGAGAAAATGACAATCGTATTCTCCGCCAGGCCGAGGCGGTCGAGCGTCCCGAGGATTTCACCAACCTGCCAGTCAATTTGCGCGATGACATCACCACGCACCCCGGTGCCGCTCTTTCCGACAAACGGTGGCTCAGCCACGCGGGGAACATGCGGCTCAAAAAGTCCAACACTAAGAAAGAAGGGTTTGCCCACATTTCGCTCAATAAAATCCACCGATTCTCTCACAACGGTTGTGGCCAACTCCTCATCCTTAAATCGCGCCGCCTTACCGCCCTTCATATAACCAATGCGGCTAATGCCATTGATGATTGTGCAGGAATGTTGTTCGTCCGCGCCGTAGTGGGTGAGCAGATCGGGACGATCCATGCCGGTCGGCTCGTCGCTGATATTTTTGAGGTAGCTGACCTCAATCGGATCGGCAGCATCGAGACCCACCACTTGGTGATTCTCAATCCAGACGCTCGGCACGCGATCCACGGTGGCAGGGATGATATAAGAATAGTCGAACCCGACTTCCAGCGGGCCTGGTTTGACTTCGCTGTTGAAATCCACCTTCGTTTCGCCATCCCCGAGGCCGAGGTGCCACTTTCCGACAACACCGGTCCGGTAGCCCGCCTGGCGCAACATCTCCGGCAGGGTGAACCGCCCCGGCTCAATACAGAGCGGCGCGTCACCATCGAGGATGCTGTTGGTCTTGGCCTTCTGACGCCAGGCGTATTCCCCAGTCAGCATGGAGAAACGCGACGGGGTGCATGTCGCCGAGGGAGCATATCCCTGCCTGAACTGGACGCCCTCAGCAGCCAGTCGATCGATGTTCGGCGTCTTGATCTTCGTTGCTCCTCCAATCCCGAGATCTCCGGCTCCAAGATCGTCCGCGAGAATAATAATAATGTTGGGCTTGGCCTCCGATCTCGGTGAGTCAGCGGCAGAGATAGCCGCCATCGGCAGAAGAAGAGGAAAAAGGCGGGTTATAAATGGAATGTGCATATTAACTTTATTTTTTGTTGGCTGCAGGTTCTGGATTCTCCTCATTGAGCAATGCGGAAAGTGACGTTTCCTTCAGCTCCTTCTTCGTTTTTTTGGATCCTTTTTCAGATTGCTCAGGCGCATCATAGTTTGGCGAGGGGGTGTGCTCCGCTGCCATGATGCCTTCGATCTTTTTGACAATTTCGGGATGGGCGGATGCAATGTCTTGTTTCTCAGACTGGTCGGCTTTGAGGTCGTAAAGCTCAAGCGGTGCCTTGGTTCCAAGGCGATATCCCTTCCAGTCACCCCAGCGCACGGCTTGCTGGAAATACGGCTCGTAGATTTCGAAATAGAGCGCATCGTGCTGCTCAGCCTGTTTTTCGCCAAACAACGTCGGCGCAATGGAGATGCCATCGGTTCCGTGTGGCTTGGGAACCCCGGCCATGTCTGCGGCCGTCGGCAAAAAATCTGCGAATGTGGTCAGGAGGTCAGTGGTCGTTCCCGGTTGGATCCGTCCGGGCCAGCGGGCGATGAACGGGGCACGGATCCCTCCTTCGTAAAGCATGCGCTTGTAACCACGCAGTCCCCCCGTGCTGGTGAGAGTCCCGATAAACTCTTCATTGGCACCATTGTCGGACGTGAAGATCACGAGAGTGTTGTCATCGATGCCCAGGTCTTTCAGTTTCTCCATGACACGGCCGACATCCTTGTCAATCAAAGCAACCATCGCTGCATAGTTCTTGTCCATCTCCGACCAGGGCTTGTCCGAGTAGGGAGCGTTGTCCGGGATGACAAAGTCAGAATGCGGCGGCGTCCATGCGGCATAACAGAAGAAGGGCTTGTCCTTGTTTTGCTCGATGAACTTGAGTGTCTCATCGGCAATGCGTGTGTGGGAATATTCCTCCCATGTGTGTTCACCCGATTGCTTGTAGGGCACCTTCTCGCTGTTGCGAATAAGATAGTCCGTGTAGTAATCGTGCGCGTGCTTCTGGTCGTAGTAACCGAAAAACAGGTCAAAGCCCTGGTTTTCAGCCACACCGGTGGTGCCGGGATTACCCAACCCCCATTTGCCAAAGCCACCGGTGGCATAGCCCGCATCCTTGAGCAAACGCGCAACCGTGGGCTGTCCCTCTGGAAGGGCTAACAGGCCGACTTTGCTCTGATTGGCGCGACGTAAAATGTGCCCGGTGTGCTGGCCGGTCATCAATACCCAGCGTGACGGCGCGCAGACGGCGCTGCCGCTGTAGGCACGGGTGAACTTCATTCCTTCGGCGGCCAATCGATCGATGTTCGGCGTGAGGCCATACTTGCAGCCATAGGCAGAGAAATCGCCAATACCCGCGTCATCAACGAGAATATAGACAATGTTGGGCTTGTCTGCGGCCAGAGCCAGCGAGCCGGGTAGCAGACCCGGTAGAGCAGCCAAAACCGGGAGGAGTTTCCTTGGAGCGTCCGTGGTTATATTGTTTTGATTCATCATCATTATTCCTCCCTGCCTTTTTTGACGTTATCCATATTTTCACCACGCATAACCCGGTCGTAGAAGTTCCTCTTCTCTTCATATCCATAGGGATAGTCGTCGTAAATGTGTCCGTTGCCCAGGATGCGGGGATCACCCTGTTGCTTGAGTTCAGCGAAGAGTTGTTTCTGCAAACCGGCAAAAGAAACCGCTTTGGCCAGATTTGTCATACAATCCGGATCCTTGTTCAGATCAAACAACTGGTCGGCAGGTAGTTTTCCAAATGAGGCCTCAAAATGGTGTTTAAGCGCAGGATTTTTCTCTGTGGCCAAGACCGCCGTTTTCGTCGGCCCATCGTCCGTATCCTTGTAACCGGTCTCCGGAACTCCTCCGGGACCGCGGCTGGTTTCGAAGTTGTGGAGATAGAGCATGCCATCCTTCACGATGCCGCGGATCGGATATCCCTCGTCGTTGGGCCGTCCGACATCATTGCGTTCCTTCGCAAGGAGGACGTGATCACGTTGGGGAATGATGCGTCCGGATTGTTCCGACTTGAAGATTTCGGTAAGACTCCGGCCCGTGATCGGGGCCATACCACTCTTGCTCTGTTCGACGCCAGCGACGTCGAGGAAGGTTGGGGCAAAGTCAATAAAGCTCACATAGTCATCCACCACCCGGCCTGGTTTTGTAATGCCCTTCGGCCACATGATGGCCAGCGGCAGGTGATCGGAGTTTTTATAAGCGTAACCTTTGCAATGAGGAAACGGCATCCCGTTGTCGGAAGTCACAACAACAATCGTGTTTTCGAGTAATCCCCGCTTTTCCAACTCGGCCAGCATTTGGTTCAGGTGAAGATCGAAATTCTCCACCTCGTATGCATAATCGAGCATGTCGTTGCGAACCTCTTCGGTATCCGGCCAGCAGGCAGGCACACGGTCAATGTCAGAAGTCTTCCTGCCGCCCTTGGCCACGCCGGATCCGTATTCGTAGCCGCGATGCGGCTCATGGCCCCCATACCAGAAAGACCATTGCTGATCCTTGGGAGCAGCATCCAAAAAGTCGTAGAAATTGGCCGAATAATCGTTGGGCGATATCCCCTTCGTAGGCTTGACCTCAAACTTCCGCTTACTGAATGGTTTGCCAGCCATCTCGCGATCATTCCCTTCGGCATCCCTGGCGATCCCCGGGCCCCAACCTTTGCCGGTCATTCCAGTGAAGTAACCCTGTTCACCCAGCGCCTCTTGATAGGACTTGAACTCCGCAGGAAAAACGGACCAGTGATTGCCAGCCTCTAGGAGTTGCCACGGGTTTCGACCCGTCATGATCGCGGCTCGTGAGGGCGAGCATTTGCCGTTCGGCGTGTAAGCCTGGGTGAAAAGAATACCCTCCCCGGCCACGCGATCCATCGCGGGAGTCGATATCCAACGGCATCCATACGCCCCGGCGTGTCCAACCGACCAGTCATCAGCCACGGCAAACAAAATGTTGGGACGGGCGGGCGGCGCGGACGCTTCTGTGGCGGGAAGCGTATTTGAAACCGCAAGCAGGCAACCTGCAATGGCCGGGATGAATTTCGCGCTATCCATCTTGATCGTCCGGAGAAAAGCCTGACTCAGGCGGGATCGATTCCCGCTTGGTTTTGTCCTTCTTCTTTTTTGAGGAGCCTTCATCCTCTCCCGTGCTCACTTTACGCGATACGCCCAGCTTTGCGAAAGCCTCCGGGCGCGGTCCTTCGTGTTTTTGCAGTTCAGTCATGAGCTTAGCTTTCGCAGCTTTGGCATCGGCATGGAGTGAACTCTCAGTCAGTGGCGACTTCTCTTTGTCATCGTTCCGCACGTCAAAGAACCTGCCATCCGTATAGAGCTTGTAGTTCGCATCGTGGGCGAACTCGAATTCCGCTTCCGGTCCACCGCTGTCGTTATACCAAACGTAAAGACTATCGCGCGGATTGCCCTTCTCGCCGCGCAATTGAGGCAGGAAGCTGCGGCCCTCGACGTTTAGGGCGGCAGGGATCTCAGTGCCGGTCGCGTCGCAGATCGTCGGCAGGAAATCCGTGGTATCGATCAAGTCAGAGCTGACCTTTCCGCTGGCAATATGGCCCGGCCAACTGGCGATGAGCGGCACGCGCGTGCCCCACATGGTGGTTTGGCCCTTGCCTCCCTGGACCTCGCGCCCCTGAAACATGGAAGGGATGCCCTTGGGGGTGCCGTTGTCACCGAGGATGAGAACCAGCGTATTGTCACGCAGCTTGAGTTCGTCGAGTCTGGCAATAATTTTGCCAATGACTTTATCCGCATAGGCCACCATTGCGGGGAAGTAAACGGCGTCTTTCCCGGATCTCGACTTTCCCTCTTTCGCCCCGGCACCGGCAGTAAGGAAGTCCGGGCTGTCCGGTGTGGGCTCAAATGGCGCGTGTGTGAGCATCATCGGATAATAGAGAAAAAACGGCGTGTCTTTGTTTCGGGTGATAAAATCGAGGGCAAAATCACTCACGACATCGTCTCCGTAAGCGTTGGGATCTCCCCGAAACGCTTTACCGTTGATATCCAGTCTGGGATCTTTGTAGCGGGAACCTTTCGTCCCAAGTTGCCAGAGCGCGTATTCGTCGAAGCCAAATTTCCTGACCCCTTCGCCTCCGCCATCCAGTTGCCACTTACCCGCGATGCACGTGGCGTAGCCGGCGTTTTTGAGCAGGTTGCCAAACGTTGTCTGCGACGGATCCAGATGGCCGAAGCGCGAGTAGTTCTGGCGATTGCCGATGCCGGTCATCATCTGCACCCGTGTGGGCGTGCAAATCGGTTGGGCGTGACACTGCTCGAAACGTACCCCGGTCGCGGCCAGTTCGTCCATGACCGGCGTTTTGTAGCTCTCGCCGCCGTTGGCGGTCACAAGCTCGCAGCCAAAGTCATCCATCATGATGATCACGATATTAGGCTTGGCAGCAGGCTGTGAAACTTCTACTGCTTGGACTGCGGTGGCAGACGCCAGCGATAATACGACTAAAATTCGGGTGATTAGAAGTTTCATCGGTTTGGTCTGTTCGTTGCTATTGTGGTGAGGGCTTTCAGGGACAGCTACCGGAGTCATCAGTCGCCCTTGTCCTTGCCCTTGGAAACTTTTCCGGTCCATTCACCCCCGGTAGAGTCCTTCCACCAAGCCAGCCACTCGGAGTTCAGCTTTGCGACGATTTCCGGGTGCTCCGCCGCCACATCTCTGGTCTCTGACCGGTCTGTGGACATGTCGTAGAGTTCCCACTTCGCACCCGTGCGCACGATTTTCCACTGGCCATCGATCATTGCGGAGCCCTTGCTGAACTGGAAAAAAACCGGGGTCGTGCGTGCAATGGGCTCGCCCTGAAACGCAGGCAGCAAGCTCACGCCGTCTATTGGCGGAATCTTGGTTTCTTTCGATTCGCCCGGATACTCTGCTCCGCTGATGGCGACTAGCGTGGGCATAATATCAACCAGATGAACAGCCTCTCGGTTCCAAGTGGTTTGCGGCTTGATGCCCGCTGGCCAGTGAACCACCAAGGGAGTACTAATCCCGCCCTCGAAGGAATCTTGTTTCCATTTTCGCAACGGCGTATTACTCACCGTCGCCCAGCCTGATCCGTAGCTTAAAAAACTCTCCGCGCTTCCCATCAGGGCATTCGGATCGCCATCCGGATCCTTGGGGTTTTCGGCACACCCCCCATTGTCCGCCATAAAAACGATCAGTGTGTTATCCAGCCTGCCCTGTTCTTTCAGTCGCTGAACCAGACGCCCAACATTCTGGTCAACCCGATCGATCCTCGCGGCGTAGATCTCCATGAGCGCCGCCTGGTGTTTCTGCTCATCCGGAGTCAGCTCGTCCCATTTTTTGTCTGTCTTTTTTTCCACCTCAAACTCCGACAACGGCGTGGTCTTGGGATCCACAAGACCAAGCTGAATTTGACGTTCATAGCGGGCCTTGCGAATGGCATCGTAACCGGAATCATAGACGCCCTTGTATTTCGCGATGTCCTCGGGCCATGCCTGCAAGGGCCAGTGAGGTGCCGTGTAGGAGACATAAAGTAAAAACGGCTTGTCGGCGTTATCATATTCATCCAGCCATTTGAGCGCTTTGTCGGTATAAGCGTCGGTGCTATAGAAATCCTTGGTGGCAGGTTCCTCTCCATCGAGCGCCCAACCTTTGGCCTTGTCTTGGTTGGGCTTGAAGTGGTTTTCCGCGCCACCAATCATCCCGAAATAGCGATCGAAACCACGCGTCACCGGATTGAATGTTGCGTGGTGCTTTCCTGACCACAGCGTCGTATAACCTGACGGACGTAGAACCTCGCCGAGGGTTGCGGTCTTGGTGAAGTCCCTATCCGTCCGCTGAAAGTAGACCCCGGTGAGCAGACTGGCGCGTGTGGGATAACACTTGGCAGTATTATACATCCGGGTGAACTTCATGCCGTTGGCGGCGAGACTGTCGATGTTGGGCGTCTTGATCTCACTGCCGTAGCAGCCAATATCCGAATAGCCCATGTCGTCCACGAGAATGATCAGGATGTTGAGCTTCTGATCAGCGGCAGACAATCGCGGCAGCGCAAACAGAAGGACGACGGCGATGAAGGGCAATATGATTTTCATGAGTGATCGGAGAAAGGGATTATCGACGACTGGGGCTGGGGTGATTGATGTCTCCCAATCCGGTTGGGTTACCAACTATATTCAGCACTCAGGGGGAATTTGTGACGGACGGAATTGCATCAATAGTTGAATGCCGCCCCCATTTTTGTGCAACAGGTTGAGCGTCCATTACTGCTATGAACCAGGCTGCCCGTTTGACCAACGGATCCGATCATGCGTCAGCCTCACCCGGAGAAGACACGTTTCAGCGAATGCGGATCACACGCGTCATGTCCCGCTCAAGAGGCACAGTGAGCTTCCAAACCTTACCACTCTTCTCAACCTGCATCGGCGTATTGGAAACAATCTCAGTGAATGAAGGCTTTTCGCTCAGTCCCAGCTTGACGGCATCGACTTCGATTTCGACCGAGGCGGGCGGGTTCGGACCCCAGACGGTCAGATAAATTTCCTCTCCGCGACCGAATCGCTGGAGTTGCACGGCTTCGGAACTGGAAGTGGCATGGGTAACCGGCTCCCAACCCGCGAGCCGGATGGCGAGATTGGCGGGTTCATACTTGTCCCACAGCGCCTTATGCTCCGTTTTGGTATACCAGGAATAATCCTCAAGATAGCCGGGATGCCCTGGCGGGTAAAAATATTGAACCTGCACCGGGCAGGCAAAGCCGTAGGCCGTGGTCTTTGCAAGGGCATTTTTGATGGCCTCCAGAGTTGGAGAGATTTTGTGTTCTGGAATATTTCCCGAAGAAATCCGGTAGGCTTTACGCCCCACCACCATGCGCTCGAAATCGAATCCTCCCAGACCGATCGGTTTGAAACTACCTTCCTGCCAACCGGCTGCCACCACTGAGGCGAGGAAAAACTGTCCCCCATTCATCTGCCCTGCCGGTTTGTTGGGGATCTTTTTCCAACTGTATCCCTTCATGCCGGCCGCCTCATGAAACAGACCGCCCTGCTGGAGCTGCAGTCGGTAGGCGTCGAACAATTCATAGTTCGTAAACTGTGTGTGGATGCAGGGGCGACCGTCCTGGTCGAAAGTCAGCGGATGGTCGATATAGGGAAAATGATCGCGGCGGTAGTTGAGAAAATTGCTCCAACCTCCGAGCCGATCCCAATGAATTCCGACAAAATTTCCGACCTTGCGGAGATCAGCGGCTTTGCGCAAATACATGTCAGCATAAACCGGAGTGTGCGGAGTCTTATCGGCAAAGAGATCGGGATCGCAGTTGTGTGGGAAGTCAACACCTTCATCTGACGTTCCAAAGCGCCCAAATGATCCGTCAGGATTATAACAGATACTATTGATGAGAGCGGCTCGTCCTTCAATCAACAGCGGGGAATTTGCGTCACCGCCTTTCTCATAATGTTGAATGGTATCGGTCTTGGCAATGGCTTGAAGAAACCGTTCATTTGTCTTAAGGTCCTTCGCATTCTTTAATCCTTGGATTCGCGCGGAGGTTTTCGTGTAGGCTAAATACTCTTTGTAGTTAGGGTCGATCTGGCGGTCGGTCTTCAATTCTTCTCTGACATAGTTCATGTTCATCCAATCATGGTGATGGCCGAGGAATGACATGGTCTTCGCGTCGATATGATAGTAATCGGGATACCAGTCGTAGTATTTCGCGAGCGCATCACGGAAACCCCAAGTGCCGTCAATGGAATAAATACGGAAACGGAAGGCTGCTTTGGATGGGAATTTCTTAGTATCTTTCGACAGGCCGAAAGCCATCTGAATGCAGAGACCTTCGGCATCGGCACCCACTTCGAAGACGCACGGATCCGTCGGCGGAATGCAGATCGCGACTCCGCCCTTCTCGCTCCAAACTGCGGGAATCGGCACCATGTTATTGTCTTCTGCATAAGCAGGGTTCTCCTTGCCAATCACCGGGCTGGTGCTGAGCGTTTTGCCCCATTTCCATCCCGTGGTGTTAACGGGGAGGTTGAAGCCCAGCCACAAGCCTCGATCCTCTCCTGTGAGGTTTTCCAACTCGCCCACCACCTCGATATAGCCTTCCCCCTCGGTCACCACAGCACTCACCCTGGCCTGGAGCGGACTAGTGAGAAGGAGTTGAAGATTGCCGGCTTTGAAAACGGACTCTCCAGTCATAAAAACTTTTTTGTCGCTGTTCGGTTCCCGCAGGAAGAAGCCGCCTTCCGTTCCCGGCGGTAGTTTTTTCCCGCTCAGTTCGACGCCTGCAATGTTCCCGTTGTCCTGCAGCTCCAGCACCAGACCGCAACCATCCGACAGCGTCGCCGCAAAAGCGCCCACGCCCGACAGGGAGGTGAAGCCGAGCAGAGCGGCGATGAGAAAGAAAGGAAACGTGCGAGACATGGCTGCAATGTTGCCCTGGCTATTCCCTGCCGCCTTTGGACGCGGCTTCCCCTGGGAGCGGCAGGCTGTCGCCCTCGCGCACCATCCACTGGTCCAACCGCTTGCGAAGTTCGTCCTCCACCTTGGCAAGGGAGGGGTCACCAGCCAGATTATTCAGTTCGAACGGGTCTTGTTTGAGATCGTAAAGTTCGATGACCGGGCGCGGGATTTGAAAATACATTTTGTCAAATGGCTCGGGAAGAGTCCCTGACTTGTGAGCTTTGGTTATGGCTTCCCAGGCGATGTTGCCATCGGCCATATCCACAGGGGTGTAGCTGCGGTCTGGCAGAGCGTTGTAGATAAAATTGTAGCGCTCGGAAACGATGGAGCGGGAAAGGTCCAGTCCGTCGCTGCGCGTCACCGGTCCGCTGTGCCAGCCGCGTTCTCCAAAAAGGTATTCGCGCCCCTCAAACGGCTTGCCCTGCAGCACCGGCAGGAAGCTGAGGCCCGTCATACCCTCGGCTGGCTTGAGTCCGGCGGCAGCGAGCAGCGTCGGCGCGATATCCTCACCGCTGATCAATACCTGCGAGTTTGTGTTTGGCTGGACCTGACCGGGCCACCGGACCATCAGCGGGACATTGAGTCCACGGGCATAAAGAGTGCCTTTTCCTCGGAGCAGGGCGTCGCCGTTGTCGCCCATAAAAATGACGATCGTATTGTCCGCAAACCCACGCTCTTCGAGGAGTTTCATCGCCATCCCAAATCCACGGTCGAGATCACGCACATCGGCGAGATAGCGCGCATAGTCGAGCCGCACCTCCGGGAGGTCCGGCCAGTCGGGGGGCAGCGTGAGCTGGGCCGGATCGATCCCGTCATGATCCTCGCCCCAGTTGCGGTGCGGCTGGTTGAAGCCGAAGTAGAGAAAAAACGGCTTGCCCTCGGGCACTTTATCGAGCGCGGCTGCAATCATCGAGGGAACTTTGTCCAACTTTGCCCCTTTCGTCGGGTTGCCACCGTTGTGGTGATCGAAGCGATTCTCAAACGGTTCGCCACGCATACCGGCCTCAACGAGCGCCGCATCGACGTGCGGCAACTCCTTATTCTTTCCATCCAGGTGGTGGTTGCGTCCATCCAACCCGACCCAATATCCGCTCTTGCGCAGGAGATCCGTGAAAAGCGGGACATCGGCCCTCGGCGGCTGGCCGAAACGCGTGCTGGCGAGACCTACAGGCGAGCGGCCGGCGAAGATCGACATCCGCGACGGAGCGCACTGCGGGGACGTGGTGTAGGCGCGCGTGAAACGCATGCCCTCGGTAGCAAAGGCGTCGAGATGAGGGGTGATATCGAACTTCACGCAGTTGGGATCACCATAGGCACCGAGATGCGGCACGCTGTGGTCATCGGAGAGGATGAGCAGGATATTCGGACGCTCAGCACGCAGACCCGTCACCAGCAGGAATGCCGCGATGAAGGTTAGGCCACGCTGAATGGATGATCGGAGATGACAGGCCGGGTGAGTCAGGGGGGTATGCATAAGAGTTACCAAGAATTTCAGCGCAGCGGGGGCATTTGTGACGGAGGCCTTGGCGGAAATGGAAGAAAACTTGGCAAACCAGCGAGCCCTAACGCGGAACTCCGCCAAGCCTTGATAGCCCTTTCATACGAACCCGGTTCCCTTCGAAAAAGCCACCGCCCGCCTCCCCCAAACTCTTGTGCTCACTGGCGTTCAAAGTCAAACGACTGGTGGCAGCGCCCCCTCAGCGCTGGACTTCGATGAGGTGAAACATTTTGTCTTGATCATCGAGATTCACCAACGCGATGTCCGCGCCTTGCGGCCCCTGATGATTCATCACCGCGTCTGTGATGATGAATACTTCCTCCCGCCAACGATTGGTTCCTGTTCCGGTGAATGTTTTGGCGGATTGGAAGTTTCCTTTTCCGGCATCGTAGGAGAAGCCCCAGGAGCCTGTTGTGTTGTCAAACCATACCACCCGGAAGGTCAGAGGGCCGACGGGTTGGCCATCCTGTTTGAAGAAATCCTCGTGGAATCGGAAGTAGAGCGCGTCCTTGCCCGTCTTGTGTTCAAAGCCACGCGCAAATTTCCCGTAGGGCTGATCCTTCGGGCCGACATTCCACCAACCGACGCTGTTTTCCATTTTGTCGATGGGGTAGAGAAACCGGCAATAGTCCTCATCGATCCGATCCCATGCCACATCGTTATAGCCGGTGCGGCTGCGGCTTTTGAGTCCGCCAGCAAGCGCCTCATCCAAGTCCTGCACGACCGCGCCGCGGTCGGCGAATTCCGTGCAGATTTTGAGCACGCGGTCCGCATTCTTTTTGTTGGCCGCTCCGTATTGATCCTCGGGGAAGCGAGCGGTGTGATCCGCATTCAACTCATCGCGCAGGGCACAGAAAGCCACCAGCGACTTGCTCGGATATTTCTCACCGGCGTATCGGTTAAAAATATCCAGTGACTGGCACCACTGCGGATCTTCCATGACGAACTCCGGCAAGTTCCAGATATCGAGGCCATTCTGTAGTGCTCCCAGAGCGGTCCAAAACAGGTTCTGCTGCGGATTTTCCTGAAACCATTTTGAATGCTCCGTCGTCTGGCCCTTGCGGGGGATCATTGTCTCGCCATCCCCTCGGGAGAAAACGGGGCGCCCGGCGGGATTGTCCGGCGTCATCCACGGTTTGTAGCCGTTGAATTTGGAATGTTCGGAGTTGCTGCCGTAGCCATGGGACGGCACGCCTTGTTTCAACACCGTGCCCGGATAATACTTGAGTCCTTCGGCCACGTCCTCGGTGTGAATCAGCAGCGCCATGGGCGGCTTGCCGTCCATTGGCTTGGAAAAGGCGTCAACTGTGAAACGACGGATGTATTTCTGGTAATCCGTCCACTCCTCGCGCGTCACATTGTATTGGGGGTCCTTGGGCGGGCCTTTTTAGCAGAAGCCGTCCCCGGTCGAGCCTTCGACCACCTGGTGGAACACCACGCGATCAAACAACTCCCATTGATAGACCCCATCCTCTGGCTCCAACTTATCCCACCCAACCACAATCGGAATGCCCCGCAGGCCCGGGTAGGTTTCGGCGGCGGTGATCTTGCCGTTCCACTGGTTCGGCGTGCCCCCCCAGGAATACCAGCTCCACACCCCGCAGGCTTCCGGCGGCAGCGCACCCAAGGGAACTTTTCCGGTTTGCTCCGCGCTCCTGCCGACGGTTTTTGAGGCCTCCAACGATTCGGGAGCCGCGTTGAGCGCGACCGGAAAGGCCAACAGCAGCACGGACAAGATCCATTTTTCCAGAGAGATCACAGGCCGCAGTCTCCTACTAATTCGTCTGTTGCTCTTTTCATAAAGGTGGGGAAATCATTCGTGATCGTCCGGCGAGGTTGTTTTCTTACTCTTTTTATCCTGCTTATCTTTCTTTTCCTTTTTGCCTTCAGGACCGCCCTGACACTCTTCAGGAATCTCCCTGGAAAACACGGCGTATCGCGGAAGCACTCGGTTGCGAGCCGGTCTAGATTCGGTGTTTCGGCAGACGGGTTCCCATAGCAGCAGAGGAAGATCTCACTATTGTCCTCACTGGTTAGCCAAAGGATGTTGGGTGTTTCCGCTGCCCCCAAGGGGAGCATGAGGAAGAAAAGTATACAGGATGGCGCCCAGCGAAATGCTAATGAGAATATGCAGGCTTTCATGGTCACTTATAGACGATCAATTTCGATCATGTGGAAGATGTCATCCTCGCTATCGACATTGACTAGCGACAGATCGGAGCTATCCGGACCAAGATTGCCAAAGTTGGCGTCGGTGAGCGTGACGAAGGCTTCCTTCCATTCGCCAGTATTTTCCTTGGTCACCGTGATCGCGGTTTTGTTGGGATTGTCCACGGCGTCGTAATTGAGCGCCCACTGCCCCGTGCCTTTGTCGTAATAAACAATACGAACTTTGATGGACGATTTACCGGCCAAGGGGTCACCGGAAAAAAAGCTGTCTTTAACGTCAAAGGACATCACGTCCTTGCCTGATTTGTGCTCAAAACCGCGGGCAAACCGGGCGTAGTCCGGGCTGTCCTGGGTGATTTCGCCCCCGACCCGCCACCAGCCCACGCTGGTCTCGTCGGAATTGATCTGATGGAGAAAGCGTTCGTAGTTTCCGGGGAAAATCTCCCAGCCTGAATCATTGAGTCCTTCTTGTTCACGGCGTTGGACCATCATGCCGGCCGTAACGCCTTTGGGGTCGTCCATGCGTGCGCCGTAGGCGGCGCGTGATGCGCAGATCGCAACATACCTTTCCGAATTTTTAATGGAAGCGGGGCCGAACTCGGATTCGGGAAACTTGACTTTATCGGCGGAATCCAAGCCCTCACGGAGAGCCGAGAAGGCACTGGTGGCCTCAGAGGCGATCGTTTGGCGCGCGTATTTATTAAAAAACTCAAAGTCTTTCCAGTAGTTGTTTTTAACGTGCCAGAGGCGCGCGGAATCCGTGATATTCCACATGGCGAGGCCACTGTGTATCGCTGAGATACTGGTCCAATAAAATGCCTGGCTGATGTTTTTGGCGAAAATGCCCTCCTTCCATCCTTGGTCCATCTCGCAGCGGGTAAACAAATGATAGAGGCCGGACTCGGGATCTATGGTGTGCTTTAGAATATCTTCCGTCCGCCACGTTTCTCCATTGATTTGATATCCTTGGCCTGTTCCGCCCATTTTAGTGCCCCAGGCCAGCTTTACGTTGGAGGAGATCCAGTTTCGCAGGGGTTCACTTTCCTTGTCGTCATTAATGACACTGGTAAACATCAGCGGAATCACAGGCCCCGGCCCCTCTTGGAAGGTGGTCTGATACTTTTTGAACGCCTCTAAGCGAAAGTCACTCCAGTCCTTTTTCGATATCGTGAATTGTTTGTCCAAGAGGTTGCCCTTATGGGGAGATTCATCGCCGGTGGCCCCGGTTTTAACCTGCACAAAGGAGATGCGGTCCGTGAGTTCTTTGGGCAGACTGCGAACGTGCCGACCAAACTCCTCGATTAGGCGATGGTAACTCTCCATGTAGATAGGCTTTGTATATTCAGGATACGGCCCCACATGGCGGTGTCCCTCCGTCATCACGCGCTCACTGCCATCCTCGTAGAGCCACTCTGGGGAATCGGGGCCCACATTGACACTGATGAACAAATTCAACCCCTTCTTGGCACTTTCCTCAACCGCCGCATCAAACGTCTTCCAGTTATAGACACCGCGTTCGGCTTCGATTTCGGACCATTTGCCACTGTATTCCAAGCCCTTGTAAGCAAACTCACTTAAATTGACACCGTCGTTGCGAACCCAGACCCCGTAGGAGTCGCGGTTTTGCGCGGACAGGCTGAGGCAATTGGCGAATACTAAACCGACTGTTAATGCTAAAAAATGAGTTTTCATTGGCGAGACGATGAGTGGTGGTTGGTTTGTTGGTTGGTTACTGGAGCCATTCTCAAGTTCCGTGTTATTTCAAACTGCCTTGATTGGATATTTCCGATGCTTGCTCATGATTCACGAATTCAGGCGGGCGATTCATCACTGCCCTTCGATCACCACCGTGGCATCCGTCAGGCCTTCAGCCTTGGCGGTCACGGTGATTTTCCCCGGGCCGGTGGCACGGATGATCGCCAGGGCCAGGCCGTTGTAGGCTTTGATGTTCGGCGACTGGAATGAGGCGTGGCTGGTGGCGTCGCCGTTGTCGGTGGCGATGATTTCGCCGGGACCGCTGACGGTGAAAGCCACGAGGTTCTTCGAACGCGGCACCATGGTTCCGTCTTGGTCGCGAATGGTCACGGTGACGTAGGACAGATCCTTGCGATCAGCCGCGATGACAGACCGGTCGGCGTCGAGGGTCAGAGCCGTCGCCGGGCCGGCGGTTTTCATGACGTTGGTGGCCCATTCCTTGCCGTTTTTGTAGGCCACGGCCTTGAGCTCGCCGGGCTCGTAAATGACGTCATCCCAACGCAGGCGGTATTCGTAGGGAGCCTTTTTCTTGCGGCCTAGCGACTTGCCGTTGAGGAAAAGCTCCGCCTCGTCACCCGTGGTGTAGAGGAACACCGGCACCCCCTGCCCTACCCGCTCCGGCCAGGTCCAGTGCGGCAACACGTGGACCATCGGCAACTCGGGACGCCAGTGGGCTTGGTAGAGGTAGAAGCGGTCTTTCTTAAAACCGGCCAGATCCACGATGCCGAAATACGAGCTGCGGGACGGAGGCGCGATTTTGCTGAGCTCATTCATCTCCTTGGCCATCTTCGCTCTTTCCTCAGGGTCAGTGAAGTTGAGCAAATTTGTAGAGTCTTTGTTGTAGGGCGTGGGCTCACCGATGTAGTCGAAGCCGGTCCAAACGAACTGCCCGGCGACGTGGGGGTTCTTTTCCAATGCGGCGAACTCCTCATCCGGGAGGATCACCCAAGCCGGCCCATAGAGGTCGTAAGAGCTGATTTGGAAGTCAGCCCGACCCTCGGTTTTGACGCTGCTGATGACCTCAAACGGCTTGGTTTCGGTCGTATTCTTGGCGCCTCGCTTGTCGGGTTTGTCGGTTGCGGCGTTCTGAGCGGCGACCTGCTCGGGAGTCTGGAAAAAATATTCGCCGCGGGAGCTAACGGCCGAAGTTGTTTCACTGGCCACCAAGGGGATCGTGGGGTTTTTGATGCGGAACTCGGCATAGTCACCTCTCTGGTAGTTCTGCCCCATCACATCCACGGATTTTTGGATCCCGTTGTAGCTGGCATCGGGTTTGTTGGAGCCCAAGGTGGTCGGCCGGGTGGGATCTTCCTCATGGGCGATTGCGGTAAGGCGCGCCCCCATCGGCGGCCCCACGACTGCGTCTTCAAGTTCCTTCACTTCATTGCCGATGCTCCACATCACCACCGAGGGGTGGTTGCGATCACGGCGCACCAAGGCCCGCAGGTCCTGCTCACTCCAGTCATCGAACAGGCTGCCATAGCCATTTTTGACCTTAGGCATCTTCCAGCTGTCGTAGGCCTCGTTCATGACCAGGATGCCCATGGCATCGCAGAGGTCGAGGAGCTCGGGGGCCGGAGGATTGTGGGCGGTGCGAAGGGCGTTGACGCCCATTTCCTTTAAGATCTCGAGCTGGCGCTCGGCGGCGCGGGTGTTAAAAGCCGAACCGAGGGCACCGAGGTCGTGGTGGTTGCACACGCCATAGAGCTGCACCCGCTTACCGTTCAGATGAAAGCCGTCGTCTGCCGTGAAGGCGATGGAGCGAATGCCGAATACGGTCTCGTAGCGGTCCACCCCCTTGCCGCCAACTTCCACCGTCGTGACGGCGGTGTAGAGGTTGGGCGTGGTCGTATCCCACAGTTGCGGCTTGGTGATCGTGACTTCGGCGGCGGCCACGGCGGAACCACCAGCAGGCAACTCCACGGTTTGCGCGGGCAGATCGGTCACAGGCTTGCCGTCGAAGAGCAACTGGGTTTTGACGAGGGCTTGCGTCGGGCTCGTGCCTTGGTTGTCGATCGTCACCTTCGCGGCGACCGTCGCGGCCTCGGCCGAGACCTTCGGGGTGGTGATGTCGGTGCCCCACTGGCCGACGTGCACGGGGTCGGTTTTCACCAGCCAGACATTGCGGTAGATGCCGGCGCCGGGATACCAGCGGGAGTTATTGTCCGGGTTCTCCAAGCGGATGGAGAGCACGTTGTCACTGCCCGGCTTGGCGTAAGGCGTCAGGTCGAGGCGGAAAGACGCGTAGCCGTAGGGCCAGCCACCGACGAACTGTCCATTGAGCCACACCGTGGCGTAAGACATGGCGCCGTCGATATCCAGATAGATGCGTCGCCCCTCGTCGGACGCCGGCAAAGTCAGGTGCTTGCGATACCACACGGGGCCCGTGTAGTTCAGTTTGCCGGTCCTACCCCGATATTCCTGCTTGAAGGGTCCCTCGATGGCCCAGTCGTGGGGGAGATCCAGTTTCCGCCAGGCGGAGTCATCGAAGCCCGGCTGGGTGAATGGCACCTCCGCGCCAAGGTTGCCCTCCGGCCGTTTGGGCAGGACCGTCGGATCCTTTAAGAAGACCGCACTGGAAGGCAGCACCCAATCGCGGATTTTGGGGTAATCCAACGAACCGGCGACCTCAGTGGGATCACCTTTTTGGAAACGCCAGCCGTCGTTGATGGAGATGCGTTCGCGGACCGGTTCAGCGGCCGACAGGCTGAAGGATCCCGCCAGCAGCAGGCTCGATAGTATAAGGAGTGTATTTTTCATATTAGGCAAAGGATGGCGGAGGGCAGGGATTTCATGATTCGTTTAACACTCGAAAGGTTCTTTAGTTATGGGCTATTTTGTTGATTTCAGAATCGAGGGGGCTGGCGCGTTTGAGAACGCCAGGCGGCGCAGGACTTGCACTCTCAACTGATGACTCGCAACACGCATTTAGGAACCAGGGCACCAGATTGCTCGGATGATACCGGCCATAAAAGGCCGGTGCTTTGGCTGCGGCTTGATCGGTTTTTCGTGAGAGTGTTGTCTTTGTTTTGGGGGGCATCAGTTTACCTAAACTTTCAGCACTCAGTGAGCATTTGTGACGGGCAGACTTGCGACATTCGGGAGGCACGCGTCGTCCGAGTCATTGAGAACCTTTTTAAACAGACCTCACTAATCGCAACTCTTCTGCTGAATGATCGGCTTATTCCCTCGCTTTCAGCGTCTTGTTCAACCATGCAACCATACGCAAAGCATAGTCGGACCCCATTTTGCCCCAGCCCGCAATGCCATGACCCCCGCCCTCGATCGTGATCAGTTCGGCGGGAACGCCGACCGCCTGAAGCCGGGTAAGAAAATTTACCGACTGTTGATATGGAACGCGTTCATCCTTGCTGCCATGGAGCAGCAAAAATGGAGGCAGGCCGGGGCGGACATAAGTCGCGGGCGAGGCCTCGACCAGAAACCTGCGCGTGGCCTCGTTGTCCCCACTCACACCAAAGTAGTTGGCAAAAGCGGTGGATGGTTTGCCGTTGCTGGCGTTGAATCTGAGGAGCAGGTCCGCCGCGCCATAGAAGGAAACGACGGCAGCAACGCGGGTGTCTTCCCCATTTTTGGTGCCGACCATATTAACCAGGTAGCCACCGGCGGACTCGCCAATGAGCACGATGCAAGCAGGATCGAAGCGGTATTCGGAGGCATGCTCCCTGACCCAGCGGACCGCCGTTGCGACGTCCTCGACGCTGCCCGGATACTTGTGCTTGGGGGCGAGGCGGTAGTTGATGCTGACCCACGCATAACCGGCCCCGGCGAGGGGTGCGAAGAGGTGCTTGGGTTGCTGTTGTTTGTCCCCTTTTTCAAAACCGCCTCCGTGCACGAGGATGCAGACCGGGAATGGTCCGGGACCCTCTGGGACCGCCAGATCGAGCTTGAGTTCCTCCCCCGCTGCGGTGCCGTAGGTGACATCGAGTTTCTCCGCCGCGCCGACCCATCCGCCCGTCAGTGCGAAAGCGAGAATGATAGTAACCGCCCTATTCAATTTTCATCTCTAGGTTGCGTCCGTCGCTACGCGTTCGCGCGAAGTCGTCGAAGTCAGTGATCTTTTTCCCGCCGATAGTGAGATCCTTGATCACAATCCCGCGGATAAAATCATCCGGTGCTTCCGGCCTCACCCCGAAGACACTCTTCCAATTCTGCCCCAACGGTGCCTGGATGTTGTCGAAGGTAATATCCTCGACCCCGATCATTTTGCTAAACTTTGTCCCGGTCATTGGCGCGAACTGGAAGAGCGGGTTGACGATGGTTTCGAAGGTGATGTTCTGCATCACGATGTCGGCGACGTAGCCGAAATTGTTGAAGTTCTTGTCATTGTTAATGCCCAACCAGAATCCGCCACGCATTGGATTGTATTCCTCCCCGGCCAAATTGTTCACCCCGTATGCTCCATAGCGCCCGTCGATGACGGTGACGTTGCGAATAACCGAGTGACCGAGAGTGTCGCCGTCACCGGGCATGGTGCGAACGAAGCAGAACACGTTGGCATTGTTTTGCTGCCAGGCGAACCAACCGTCGATATCCAGCCCCGTTTTGATGTAGGTGCCATCGTCCTGCTGAATGCTAAAGAGGTTGCGTCGCACCATACCCCACTGCGAGGCATCGGTGTTTCCGTGAAATCCAAAGAGGGTTTTGACATTGGCCAGGAGCGCAGGGGAACCGAAGAAGTTTGCGGAATGGAAGTGCCGACCGGTGAAGGTTAACCCTTCCAATATGCCGTTCTTACCGCCCCGATCCACCAGGATGATATAGCTGGGCACATCCTCCTGCCCCTTATACCAGTCCATGTTTTCGCCGGAAAGAATCCCACGTCCGCGGATGGTGAAGTTCTCAATTTTCCCGAGGAACTCGCTCGCGCCCCTATTGGAACGCTCCATGTAGACGTAGTCGTCCGCATTCTGGTAGCCATGCTGAAATGCCGGATAGTCGAAGATCCCCTTGTTCTGTGTGATGATTTTCGTTCCGTAGGCGTTATTGTCGGCTTTGTCGCGATTGATGCCAAGAATGGTGCCCGCCACATAGGTATCACCGGGAATATAGATCGTCTGGTCGCTGAAGATGGGAAAGAACAGGCCGATGTCGTGATAGCCGGGGGCGAAATTGATCACGCGGAAATCAGCGAGCTTCTTGCGGTTTTCCAACGTTTTAAAGTCATCGCTGGTTTGAATCGTCAGCACAGCCGGGTCCGACGGATCGGGCACTGGGTCTTCCGGGGGATTGCCAAAAACAAACAGCGGCCGAATCCAGTCGCCGTTGACGATGATGGCCAGGAAATGCGGGTCGGGCAGGGTGAATGAGAAACTTCGTCCGTCGGCTGCGTAGGTGGGTTCGATTTTCAGCTGTGAGGGCATGATCAGTGCGTCCTTCACCGCTGGCGCTCGATCTTTCATCCGGACTGTCACCTCCACGGGGCCCCGGTGGGTGAAGTTGGTGAAATGCTCGGTCAGCATCGGCGGCGGATTGACGACGCGGTTACCGGTGCTCATCAGCGTGCCGATATTTTCATAGACCGGGGAACTCGCTGCCGGGGTGCTGCTGCTTTTCTGGGCGACGCTCACCTCGTAGTCTGGCGAATGAAGCGTGAACATGCGCGGGTCGCTGACGGGCGCATAAGTCTGCAGGAAATCCCCCTCGGGAGAGGAAATCGTCTTGATACTCTGCAGGCTCGCACCAGTGGCGATGTTTCCCAAAGCCGCAGATAACGTTTTCGGGAACGCTGGATCAGCCTTTTGCTCGTCCGTGGGATAAGCAATCTGATGGGCTATGTTCCGGCCATACTTGTCACCATCCTCGTCTTTACGCGGGTAGGCTTTCGCCGCGTCGTCAACTGCGGGGACCATGGGGAAATCCCGCTTCGGAGCCTTGGCCACTGGGCGTTCTCCTTCTTTGACCGTTTTGTCGCCTAGGGTGATGTTATACGCATGCTGTTCGATATCCGGCACGAGTTTTGCCGACTCGCCATTGACCGTGATCTTACTCACGCTGACGTTTCGCACTGCGGCCTGCTCACTGAAGCCAAAGACGGTGACCATGAGTGCCGGTGCTTGGTTTAGCGCCGTGATCCGGATGTCGCTGACTGTCACGCCGGTGATGCTGCCTTGATAATCCCTGCGGCGGTAGGGCGAGAATCCAACCGCCACGCTCAACAGCGCCACCTTCGAGTTTGTGCCGGTGTAGATGCCATGGAGGTTCTTAAAGTTGAAATTGCTCAGATTGCCGAAGTGAGCCTGATTCACGGTAATAAGCGATTTCCAGTCGCCCACGACGGTGGAGTCTTCGACCGTGATATTTGTGAGATCGTCAAGAATGCGGTCGCCGAAGTAGAATGGGTTATCGAGATCAAAACCGACGATCATGTTGCGGCTGAAAGTGGTATCCGAGCCAAAGGACGTCAGGACCCGCGCGTCGGTCGAGACGTAGCAATCCCTCACCATCGACTGCGAGCCGACGCAGATGCCGCCGAAATCCTTTTCGAAACTGATGATCTTCACGTTCTCGACGAGGGTCTTTGTGCCATTCCCCATGATCGCCTGCTGGGAGGGATAAATGATGGTGATACCCTGCACGATCTGATTGTCGGCCGGCTCGCGATTAAAGCCACCGAGATAAATCGAGTTGCTCCAAAAACCAATGGGGCGGGGCAGGAAATTATCGTTCACGCTCTCGCTTGCCTGGTTATACTCGCTAGATAGAATCCCCCGCCCGAAGATCTTCACCCCCGACGCGCCAGCGGTATCCGCACCGGGCGGACACGTGAAGTAGCCGCGAACGTAAGCCCCTGGTGCGAGATAGATTTGCAGACCGGGTTTGAGCGGAAAACTGTCGCCCATTTCATGGAGACCCGGTGCGAAAAAGAGTGTGTTTTTCGCCGTCTTTTCGTAATCCGCGCGGGCCGTGCCGGGCTGGATGACGAAGGTGTCCGGACCCTTGATGTCGGGCACTTCCTGCTCGGGAACTTCGGCAAAAATCGTTAGGCGCCGCGATAGGTCTTTGTTGAGAATCAACACATACTTGTTCCCGGATGTCGCAGTAAAGGAGAGGTTGGTGCCGTCCACCGTGTGTTCGACGGCATTACCGAGCTGATCGATGAGCAGCACCTCGCTCAATGGCAACACATCCGCGAGCTGGGAAACGCTGATGAGGGCACTTGTGTCCGTCTCAAAAGAAACCCACGATTCACGCGCCACCGTCTTTGGTTTTGTTTTCTCCCCGAGTGGCGTGATATCGGCCGCCGGGAGGTAATTTTTTCGGAATTTATTTTCTGACACATAGAAAACAAACGCCTTCTGACCGTCAACGGTCACAGTAAAGTCAGCGCTGTGGCCAATGTCCTGCGGCGCTGAGTAAATTTTTACAGCAGCAGAAGACGTCATCGGAAAACCCATGATCCACGCTGTGCCCAGGGTCATTATCCAATTTTTGATTTTTTTCATAACTTGTTTTTTCTATTTTTTCTTCCTTAAGGCTTCTGGATCACAACCGTGTAAAAACGCGCTGGCGTAAAGGCATTTGAAACAGCCACAACTCTTGTCGTCCTGGCGGAGGGCGGCGTAAATGTGTCCTCCGTAGTCCACGTTCCCGAGGTTAACGAATCGGTGCTTTTGACGGTGTAGGTCTGCCCCTTGATGAGCGGGCCGTAAGTAATCTCCATTTGCGATGGATTTCCGGTCACAGGTGCAATGGAAATATTGAAAGTGGAACCGGACAGAAGCGGATCCGAACCCGCCACATACTCGAGGTAATTTGACAGCCCATCCCCGTCGTCATCGCCCGCCGGTCCAAATTGAATCGCTGGGATGTTGAGTTCGGAATACCCGTTTTGCTTTTGCCACCAGTCATTGTAGCCGGGAGTCTCGACAAAGATGATTAACTCGGCCGACTCCGTTATCGGCGAATTGTTTTCATCCGTCGTGTTGACTGTAATGTCCCACGTATTGATCCCGAGATCTGAAAGACCGGGGGTGCCTGACAAAGTGCCATCGGGGGCGACCGTGAGCCAAGCCGGACCATTCACATCGCCGGTGAAGCCGGCACCGCGCGGCGCAGTGACCTTGGGGGCGAGGGTGTCCGCATAGGCCTGATTCACTACGGCCGCCGCCGTGTTAAACCTTGCCGCCGAAAAAATACTCCGCGCAGCAGGCGCCCGCGTTTGCAGGAAAACCCAAGTTAAAAGGTCCCCCTCAGACATGACAGTGTCCCAGATCGTGTGGGCATCCTTATCCAGCAAGGTCAGCATAATTGTGGAACTCGGATCCCGTTGAGTTCCCGCATTCCAAACCCACGAGTCATTGACGTAGCTCACGGTTCGTTGGCCGTCAATCCGCTCCCCAGATTGAGGAACGAATTTAGGCACCGACGCACTGTCAGCCTCCGCCTGGGTCGCGGTGGTGAAGTTAACGGCATTCCCTCTCCTATCGACAATCACTTTGCCCAGAGTGCTGAAACTAAACAAAAGGTCGCGCAGCACGGAGGGGGGATTCGTGGTGTCATCATACGGAGTCACCCCCGCCGCGTAGTTAATGGCATTGATGGCGCCGATCGAGCCGCCGTTATTGTCACCCCAAGATGTCGTGATCCACATGGGCACATTGGCCATTCTTTCCCCTTGGGCTTTAGTCGCATTAAACCTGCCTCCGTTGGTGGGAAAAATCGCCGCCAACCGACGCGCATTGGGGTTTGAATTTGAGCCTCCTCCCGCATACTTCAGGACGCCATCATTCGTGCCAAAACTATGGCCGGTCAGATACACCCGATCGGGATCGACGTTGTATTGGCTTAAAGCATAATCGATGAACCCATCCACGTCGTCCCACTCTTTGGGTGATGCACCTGACTGTGGCGTGAGCACCACGGCTGGGATGTTGAGGCCATCCATAAAAATATTGGTGATAGGCCCGCCCCCCACCTGATCCAATTGGTCAATCTTGACCTGTCCCGTCACGGTATTAATCCCGGGCACACCACCCCGTCCGTGCAGGGAAATGATCAGCGGCCATTTCTTCACCGTGTCATTTTCGTTATAACCTTTGGGAAGGTATTCAATGTAACCGTACGGCGCACTCATCGTGTAGAGGGGCACCGGTGTGAGGGTGCCGGGAGTGCCATACGCCTTACCTTCCCGGACCGTGACGGCGACCGATCCTGTGGTCTTGATTGCTCCTGTATTGTCCGTTGACCGAGCCGTGATGCTATAGCTGCCCACGCCCTGTCCGGGCACATTCAGTGTATAGACATCTGCCATTGTGCTTAACGTCGCCTGCCCCATCAACGTGTTGCGGTTGAAGAACTCGACTTTTTGGATGGTATTGCCGGAGGCAGCCACAGCATATGCGCTGAGTCGAAACGTCGCAGGTGCCAAAAACTGCGATCCTGGAAGCAGACTGTTGAAGTTCAGTCTTGCGGATTGGGCGTTCGCCTGGGGTATGCAGGCAAGGGTGAATAAAGCACAGAAGATTCCTGCAATCGTGATCCTTAGGTTTGTGTCGTTTGAAAAAGTGCCAGTTCTCATGTGTTTTATTGCTTCACTAAAAAGGTTTGATTCTGGCCCGTTTCGACTGCGATCTCCTGCTTGGCAAAGCCGGTGTCCACCACCAACGTGAACGGGACATTGCTCGATACTGACAAAGTCACATCGTCATCCGGAGAAGTCCGGGCTTCTGCGACGAGGTCCACTTTTTTGGAATAGTTTTTCCCCCATTTCAGATTCCGCACGCCGTTCTGTTCCGTGAGGCGCAGGTCCCATTCGATCCGGTTCTCCGGGGCATTGGTTTGAATCCCGATGATGGTTTCGATCAAGGTTGCGATGGGCTGGACCCCGCTCCATCCGACGAAATCCGGGCGACACATTTTCCCCTTTCCGGCCTTTTCGCCGGGTTTGCCGGGGCTTTCCTGGTCATAGTTTTCCCAGAGCGTGCCAGTGGCCTTCCAAGTCTTGACCATGCCCTCGAGTCCGTTGATGGCGATCTCCCGCGCTTCATCCCCAAAGCCATATTTCTTGAGACCTTTGATGACCATGGTGTTGGTCGGAACCCAAACGGCACCCCTCCAGTAGAGGCCGCCGGTGGCATCATAGTCGGGACTTTTGCGCCCGAGGGAGGGCACCATGAAAGGGGTCTTGAAGTTGGCTTCGTCAAATAGATGGATTTTCATGCTCCCAGCCTGCGTCTGGTCCGCGATGCCCGCGAGCAAAGTCCAATAGGAGGCCACGGACCACGCGTTGAACGGTGACCGGCCCGCATTCAGATCGGTGAAGAACTGATCCTGCTCGGACCACATCGACTCACGAATGCGCCTTTTCAGGGCGGAATACTCTGCGTCAAACTTTGCCGCGCGCTCCTCATCTCCGACCAATTCGGCGATCTCTTTCAGATGGCCGGCGACCATGGCCTGCTCGCTGGTGGAATCGATGGAGATGTCGGCCATCGGACGATTGTCCATGCCGTTGTGCCAGTCGAAGTTCCGGTAAAGCCCATCCGGTTCGCTGTATTGCTGCTTCAAGTAGAAGTAGAAACGATCGAGCTTAGGCAGCACCATGGCCAGACGGCTCTTATCGCCGGTGTGCCGATAGTAGTTCAGCTCACCGAGGGTGAAAATCGGGTTATGCACTTTGTAGCTGTGCTTGCCGGTGGCCTCCCAGACGTGGGGGATGCAACCGTCTTCGCGCTGGGCGCTGTAGAACAAATCGAAACCCGCCATCGGATCCGTGATCGGAGGATTCGCGCCCTGGGCATAGACGCCGAAGTGCGAGATCCACACCGTATCCCACAACCAGATTTTCCCGGGCTTGAACGCCGTGTCGAAAATCGTGTGTCCGCCGTGTTCGGATTTTTTCAGGTCGGCGACCCGCCAGGTATCGTAATAAAAATCCACCCACTCCGGGTGCGCACCCAAAACCGGTTCGGGCAGCGAGGCACGCCAGTCTTGGGGAACCTGACCGGATTCCTTGGCGCGGACCGGAGCACCCGCGAAGGCTAACCCGATGAGAATAGTGAAGAACGGTTTCATTTTTCAGGGAGCGGAACCTTCTTTGCGAAACTCGATCAGTCGAACGGTGTGGGGCGGCATGGAGAATGCGGCCTTTCCAGCCTCTATCGCGACGGGCTCCCCGCTCCAAAGATCCTTCAAGCGATAATCTCCGGCGGGCATTTCCAAATCCTCCAGCGACCATGCCGTCTCGGTCGGTTCGTCGATCCAGTTAAAAAATCCAAACACGGTGCGGCCGGGCAATTTCAACTTCCAGATCCGGGGGATATCAGGCCCCGAAAAGAGGTCGAGGGGGACGGCGTGTTTCCCGTTTTTCCAGACCTCGAGCAATGGCTGATGGCGATAGAGATCGAGTCGATCTTTCGGGAGCGATTCGAGGCGGTCGCCCCCGAACAGCAAGCCTCCCATCAGCGCCTGCAGGGTGATATGGCACCGGCCTTCTTCCAATGTGTATTGCGGCGAGGCAAAAAACGCGTCGGGATCGCAGATGGCAATGTGATTGTGGATGTAATAGTTCTGCGCCGCCTGCCGGGCAAAGCGGATCAGCCCTTTATACTCTTTCCCCTCCAGCACGTTGTCGATCGAGCCCGAGGTTTTGCCGTAGGTGATATTGGCGTAGGGCTCTGCTTTGCTTTTAACGCCCGGATGATTGATATCATTGCCCATGCGGATGGCGTCGTAGCACTCCAGCGCACCGAACAACCAGCCCATGCTGCGGGTGACCACCAATTCCGCCGGCAAGGCCCCACGAATCATACGCACCGCTTTATTGTGGGCCTGCAGGCCTGTCATGGTCGGATCAAAGCGCGGCCCTTCCCCCAGGCTTCCGTAGTGGTGATCCCACTTCATAAACGTCGGTTTGTAGTCTTCCACCATCTGCTTGAATTGCCCCGCCAGATAGGGCGGCACATCGGGATGACTGCCGTCGAGATACACCATGCCCACGGTGGTCATCATGTCGTCGTCATGCGGATCGATTTTTGTCTTGCCGAAGGGTGAGAGCAGCCAGTCGGCATGTTCCTTCCAATACGGATCGCTTGGATTCACCCGAAAGGGACTGATGTGGAGGCCGAACTTCAGACCCATGTCGGTAACTTGGTTTGAGACATCACGCATACCGCGCGGGAAGTCCTGGTTGACCACATACGACCCCGGCTTTGTCCACCAACCGCCATCAATCTGGATGTAGCGATAACCCGAATCATAGAGCTCCTTCTTCATGAAGTGCGCTGCGCTCAGGACCTGCTCGGCGGTAATTTCGCGGCCATAAGAATGCCAGGAACTCCAGCCGGGCTCGATCCGGCGCATTGGGCGACCCTGCCGGACGCTTTCGCCCATGATGCGCCCCACCTCGTCCAGGGCCTGGGTCGGGCGACGATCATCCCAGAATCCGATCAGGACCGGATCGATTTCCACCACACGGCCCGGATGCACAACGATTTCCTCGAGTCCCATAGGGCTTCCGCTGCGGATCGATAGCTGCAACGCTCCCGCTTCGGTGCTGCGCCATTCGAACGAGGTCGGCCAGAGCTCACCTTTCAATGCGGCAAAGGCCAGCATCTGGTTGTCGGAATCGTTTTGAACGGTCGAAACCCAGAACGCGTCGCGAGGGTCGGCCTTCTTCTTCTTCGAGGGTTTCAACTGCGTCAGTTGGTCCAGCGTGTAGATCCGGCCGTAATCCGGAGCCTGCAGCGCTTCGACAAATACCGTCCAAAGATTGGCGGGTGCCGACACCGAAAGGTTTTCCTCCTCGCCTTTCTTAGTCAGCACCCGCACCCCCCCAAGCTTGAATTCCGCCGACGCTTCGAGGGCGGCAGACACCACCGCGTAGGGCCGGTTTTCGGCGGTTTCGATGGTCAGGACAAATTCTTCCAACGGTGGTAACCCCGAGCAACGCAATACCTGTTTTCCATTTTCTGATGTCCAGACCCGTTTAGGAAATGCATTGCCATAGATCCACTCACCGTTGACCTTCACCGAAAAGGTCGCCCCGGTAATCTGCGCCGCGGATCCCCAGCTAAGCGAATAGTCCGATCCCGAAGGTGTGTGCTCGACCGTTGGGACGGCAGCCCGGGCGGAAAACGCCAGGGCCACACAAGCTGTTGCTGAGAGAAAACTGGGGAGAAATGATTTCATGTTGCCGGGAAAAAACCCATATCAGGAATTCGACTGCTCAGGCTGGATCCCTCCAGGCCTGCTTCATAAGGATTTCGAGTTCCTGGAGGATTTCCGGGTTTTCGGCTGCGACGTTTTTCGATTCGGTCGGATCGTTTTCCAGGTTGAAGAGCTGCACGACGAGCGGTTTGGCTTGAGCCTTCTTCTTGCCGGGAGCCGGTTCCTCGCCGGAAGCGGAGCGGGTGTTTTCGTGCAGCAGCTTCCACGGCCACTTGAGCACGGAGAGCTTGCCCCCCTTGTCGGCACCATACCAGAAGAGATACGGATGCGGCTTCTGCTCCTCGTTTTTCCCGAGCAACGTGGGCAGGAACGAAATGCCGTCCGTCTCCGCCGTCACTTTGCCGCCGGAAAGGTCCGCCGCCGTCGGCATAAAATCCTGGAAGCTGCTCACATGATCACTCACCGTGCCCGGCTTGATCGTTCCGGGCCATCGGACGATGAAGGGCGTGCGCACCCCGCCTTCGGTGAGGTCGCGCTTGATCCCTTTGAGTCCGCCACTGCTCCCGAAAAATGCAGGATCGTTCAGGCCTTCCTGGTGCGGCCCGTTGTCACTGGCGATCATGACGATGGTGTTCTCATCCATGCCGAGCGCCTTGAGTTTGGCCATGATGGCCCCGAGATCGTCGTCGGTGAACTTGATGGCGCTGGCGTAGCCTTTTTGCACATCGGGCCAGTCGCGCGTGGCGAACTCTCCATAACCAGGAGTCTCCATGCCATGACCGAGCGGCGAGGTCTCGTCCGCCTCGTTGTTCGCATGGGGCAGAATGGGGGTGTAGTAGAGGAAGAAGGGCTGGCTTTTGTCTTTCGCCCGCTCCTCGAGGTATTGCTGCACGTCGTCGGCGAGAAGCTGCGGTGCCCATTGTTTGCGGCCGTCCGCCGTGGCCACCCCGGTGCCGGGCTTCTTTTCGGAGCCGGGGATCTGCTCGTTATCCAACATCACCTTTTCGCCGTTGCGAATGAGGTAGGTGGGATAGCCGTTGTGCGCGTGCGCTGTGTCCACATAGCCGTAGAAATAATCAAAGCCCTTCTTTTGCGGGTCATCCGGAGCGAGCGGCAAGCCGAGTCCGTATTTTCCGATGCAAGCGGTCTGGTAGCCTGCCTCCTTGAGCATTTTTGGCACGGTGAAGTCCGTGTCGGGAATCGAGGCCGGGCCATTCGCACGGATTCGCGCGTGGCCGGTGTGCAAACCGGTCATGAGGACGCCTCGCGAGGGGGCGCAAACGGCAGCTCCCGAATAATGTCGGGTGAACTTCATCCCCTCGGACGCCATCTTATCCACGTTGGGCGTCTGTAGTGTCTTTTGACCGTAGGGGCCAAAGTCCCCATAGCCGGCATCGTCGAGCAGGATGTAGATGATGTTGGGCTTGGCCGGCGACTTCGCAGGCTCGGCGGCGTGCAAAATCGTCAGCGGAGCCAACAGTGGCGTGATCAGAAGAGGAAGAATGCGACCGGTTTTCATGGGTGGTTGTTGGAGTGGATTTGGATGCTCGGAGGGGGGGTAGATGGGTTGGTTATTCCGATTCCTCGCCGTCAGCCGATTTCTTCTTTTTGCTTTTCTTTCCTTTTTCCTTCGGTTGGTCCGCAGATTTTTCAACAACCTGATAGTTGGTGGCGGGCAGAAGTGCCGGCGTCTCGGGCAGGCCGCGGTGGACTTCGATCAGGCTGAAGATGTCGTCCTTCGCGTCCGTGTTCACCAGGGCCAGATCGGAACCCTTGGTTCCTCCGTGACGGAAGACGGCATCCTTCAACGTGACGGTCTCGTGGTGCCATTGCTTGTCGCCTTTGCCGGTGACGGTCATGGCCGTTTTCATGGTCAGCGCCCCGGCGTCGTAATCGAGCTTCCAGGTGGAGCCTGGCTCCGCGTCATACCAGACAACGTTGACCGTCATGACCTTCGGTTTGGCATCTGCGGAGAAGCCGTCCTGCAGCTTGAAAACCATCGCATCCTTGCCGGAGGCATGCTCGAAGCCGCGCGCGAACCGGGAGTAGATGGAAGACATCGGGGTGATGTGCCCACCGACCCGCCACAGCGGGATGGACGTCTCTTCCGGGTCGATTTGCTCGAGAAACCGCCCGTAGTTGCCCGGCCAGATATCCCAACCCACGTCGTTGAATCCGGTTTGTTGGCGCCGCTGTTCGACATTGCCCAACTGGAAGACGTTTTTGTCATCGATGGCCGCGCCATACTTGGCATAGGCGGCGACAATCTTCTCCATCCGGTCCACGTTTCTTTGCGAGGCCTTCCCAAACGTCTCCTCCGGATAAGCCTTGGTATCCGAGGCATCCAAGCCTTTGTGCAGGGCACAGAACGCATCGGTGGCGGTCTTGGGATCAATCTGGCCGGCATACTTGTTGAAGAAGTAGAAGGAGTAGTCGAATCCCTGCTCCTTGCTCGCCTCGATGGCCCCCTTGGTGACGTCCCAGATGCTCTGCCCCAAGTTCAGGGCATTGACGGCGCCCCAATAAAAATTGAGCGGCAGATTGCGCTGATACCATGGCTTTGTCCAACCTGCGTCCATTTCGGAGCGCGCAAAGACCTTAAGCCCCTTGGGATCGACTAAATAGCGGCGCCACCCGTTCACGGTGGTTCGCTCTCCAAGCAAATGATGTCCGCGCGAAAGGGCTCCCGCCTTCACGCCATAGCTTCCGGTGATGTTGTCATTGACCCATTTGCCTTCCTCGACCCATTTGCCATCTCCGCCATCCTCCTCAGCGCCGGAAATGCTGCCAAACATCAGGCTGATTTTCGGTTCAACCTGGTCAAAAAGTTTTGCATAGAGCGCGAAGGTCTCGAGGCGGAAGGCGCGCCATTCCGGGGAGCTCTTGGGCAGGTCGTATTTGGGTTCGGTAGCGTTTCCCTTGTAAGCACACTCGTCCCCCGTGCAGCCCGTTTTGACCTGGATAAAGGCAATGTGCTCCTGCCATTCCTTGGGATAGCTGCGGATGTGTTTGGCGACTTCCGTGAGGAAGCGGAAGTAATACATCTTGTATTCCGGGAAGAGGTAATAGGGATAGTGAGGGAATTTATGGGCATGCTGCTTATCATCGGTCGTCACCTTGGGGACCCCTTTTTCATAAACCCACTCCGGCGTTTTCGGACCGGCCTCGAATGAGAAGTAGAGCGATTGTTTGCGCTTTACCACGTCCTCCATTGCCGCATCCATCCCGCTCCAGTCATAGACCCCCGGCTGTTTCTCAATGGACTCCCAATTGGCATCGCAGCCCGTTCCCTTCACAAACGGATACACTGCGGGATCCATGGTCTCTCCCCGATCCCACACGCCGAAAGAGTCGGGGAGCGGAGCGGCTTTGAGTGAGCCAAAGGAACTGATGCCAACAAGGCTGATCAGGCTGAGTTTTCTGGCGAAACCAGTGGACGTGGTGAGAAGGTTTTTCATGATGTTTTGAGGACTTAATTCGGGTTAGTTTACGATGGTTTCGGTCTCACTTGGTCCGACGAGTCCAGCACGGATACAAACATTGAGGAACGCTGCGGCGGTCCAAAGCTGGCGGCCGGAACCGTGGATGAGACCGTCCGGCAGGGTGACGTATTCGTGGAAGGAACCGAAGGCATCAGCCTCGGCCTGATCCTCCTTCGCTTTCTTCGGTTTGATGGCAGTGCCGATCGAGCGGGCCAGCAGCGCGGCGTTGAGGTCGGTATAGTCTTTTCCGTCGGAGATGGATTTCCCCCAGAGGAGGAAGGTGTCGCAGAACGGCCAACTGGCCTGGTTGTGCCATACGGATCCTTCCGTGTTTTCAATGAATGGGAAGAAGAGGGGAATCCCGTTGTCGGGTGTGGGAAAACCGGCATAAGCCGCCTTGGCGGCCTCGCCTTCGACAATCCCGAAAATCACGGCAAAGGCGGTCGCGTAGCCCGAGCGGTTGAGCATGAGTTTCCCGTGACGATCCTTGTAGTAGGCGAGGGTGCCATCGGGCTTGGTGAATTCTTTCTGGATGGCGACCTCCCAGGGAAAATCAATCTCCGGGACCACGTGCGGCGCAGACACCTTATAGCCCAATTCCTTGCGGCTTTCGCGGGCCACCTTCAGCGACGAGAGCATCACCTTCGGGTAAAAATGGTTGAGGCCCAGCACCCCGGAAACGGCGATATCGCGCTCGTAGATGCGCAAGCCATACTGACTGCCGGCACCAAAGTAGATCGTGCCCGACTCGCTGGTCACCATGTTATTCTCCGCGTCGTCGAGCGCGATTTTCCAGAGGCGTTCCGTGAGCGGAGTGATGTTGCCTTGCAGGCGCACCGGGCATTTCGGCTCCGGGTTGGGAAGCATCGCCAACGAAAACGAGCCGACAGTATCACGGATCGAGTCCGCGGTCATCACGAGGGGTTCCTGCGCATAGAGAAAACGGGGCTGAGAATTTGTGGAGGCAGCCATGGTGCTTCCAGTCATCGACAGCGAACCGAACCAAGCCAGACCTAAGGCCATTGCGATCAAAAGAGAGCTCCGGTTCAACTGGATTGCCACACTCACTTCTGACCCCGAATCTTTCATCGGGATTGGAGCTTCTGACAGAGCTGATCAAACGAATCGGCACCCTCATATTTCAAAATGATGGAGTGTCGCCCATTTAATTGGACATTAGCGGACTCGCCAAACGCAGGCAGGGAATAGGCCTTGGGTTGGTCACCCCAATTAAAAATACCCAGGTAAATTTTATTTCCGCTTCGGGAGAGTAGTAATTCGTTCGGATCCAGTTCGTTCGTGGCGTGTTTCCAGACATCGAGCGGGACGGTTTCGTCGATCTTGGGAGCATTTATGCTAGTGGAAACGATCTCCTTACGTGCGGGACGGAGGGTTTGCAGATTGTCACTGTTGAGCCGAAAGTTGCTGTACAAACTGACGAAATCCGCCCACATTTTAGCTTCACTTTCGGTGACATCACCACCGGATTTTTTATCATCCGCAAAGATCGTTGCATCCTCGTCCTCAGCAGCGCGGGCGACAATGTAATCCGCATCAAGATCATAGACCGATTTCAGATAGAAATTGCCCGCATTGCCCAGTGCACGCTCACCGAATGCCTCAAAGCGAGGGTGGATGTCGGCCCCCGTGCGCATGCCATCCACAAAGCCGATCGTGGGACCAAAAACGGCCGAACAACCTAAGAAGTAGTTTTCTTGACCGATGGCATCACGAATGGCCTGCATACCCAATCGGAATCGTTCAACTCCCGTAATCCCTGGCACGTGAGCCTTAAAACTTATTACGGACGGATGTCTTTTCTTGATGTCATCCTCCAGCCCATAACGCATAAAATCGACCTTGAAATATTGAATTCCCCATTCCTCTTTCATAGTGCGAATGCATTCGGCGATATGTGCCCGAGCTCCTGGATGCGAATAGTCGAAGTAAGTGAACTCCATGACTTTGTCCAACAACTTAACCTCATTAACGATCAGCTTGCGATCCTGGTCGTGCAGGAAGTATTCGGGGTGTTTCTTGCAGATTTCCGACTTTGCATCGCCACGGAATCCATCGAAATGCAAACCGGCTATTTTCCCCTCCGCCCGGATGCGATCAGCCATTGCTTTGATGCCGCCAGGCAGGCTTGGTCGAACTGTCGTGTAATCTCCACGCTCGGTCCACCATCCCCCGTCGATCTGGACAATGTTTGCTTCTACCGGCAATTGATTCAGCTGATCCATGTTTTTATAAACATCATCCGCCGTAAAGATTCTGCCGTAGTAATCCCATGTCGCCCAACCGCTGAAGAAGACGTCCTTTGGCTTGCCCACATTGTTTTCCCTGGCGATGGCGCGTCCAAATTGGCCAAGCAGCGTGTGCCAGTTGTTGCCGCGGGTTAAAACAATTTGCTCATAATTAATTTTTTTTCCGGGAAGAATCTGTTTATTCTCCCCATTGGACCGGATTTCAAACGCGCCATCCTTGAAGGTGATATTCGGTAGAAAAATTCTCCAAGAAAGTGCGCCGGCAAAGAGATAATCGTCTTCAGCGAGTTCCACCATGGCGAAAAACTGGCTGGAGCTTTTGTTATTCAGTTTGCCGAGGGGTTGGCGTAAAAGCGATGTCCGTCCCATATCGCTGGCCCCAAACAAAATTTCCGTTTCATTGGTTGTTTTTACTGCCAACGGAATGCGCACCGTGATTGTTTCGATCGTGAGAGGCTCGGATCCTTCATTGGCCAAGGTCACTTTGAGGCGCGAGAAGTTTTCGTCCTGTTCCGTCCATTGGTGGGTGGCTGTGACCGGATGAGTTGCTTTCACTTCGACACTCACTTCCGACCATGCTGATCCGGTTTTTGCATCCACCGAGCCAAGGCCCAACGACGTCGCGATTAAGATCCCCAGCAGGGATCCGTGTCGTTTCCTAGGACAAAGCCAGGCTGCAGGCTGAATCCCGCCGACAGCCTGTGTGCCGGAAAAATCTCTTTCTTTCATCGTGTTTGGACCGCGCCGTTCATTCCACAAGGCCTGCGCGAATGCCGACGTTGAGGAAAGCGGCGGCGGACCAGAGTTGGTGACCGGAGCCGTCGATCAGGCCGCTGGGCAGGGGAATTTTTTCGTGGAAGGAGCCCAAGCCAGCCCCCCATTCGCTCTCATTGTCCCCCTTCTTCTTTTTTGGTGCGAAGGCGGTTCCGAGGGAGCGCCCCAGCAAGGCCGCGTTCTGGGAGGTATGGTCGCCACCGTCGGCCAGCTCCAGGCCCCAAAGGAAAAACGTGTCGCAGAACGGCCAACTCGCCATGTTGTGCGGGCCCGTGTTACCGGGGATAAACGGTGAAAAGAGCGGGATGCCCTTATCGGTGATGGGATAACCTGCATAGGCCGCCTTCGCAGCATCACCTTCGAGGATGCCAAAGATCACGGCAAACGCAGTTCCGAGAATCTCTCGGTTCGGCATGATAACCCCATGCCGATCCTTGTAGTAGGCCAGCGTGCCATCGGGTTTGGTGAATTCCCTGACGATGGCGATCTTCAGCGCCGCGGCGCGATCGAGCCACTCCTGCTTTTCACTCGCCGGGCGACCGCTTTTTTCCGAGGCGTTGGCCATGGCGAGCATTCCGCGATAGTAGAGGCAATTGGTGGAAAGCGACTTGAGCAGCACACAATCCGCGTTGGTCATCCCATCGGGGTAGGCCGAATTGGTGATGTCGTGGTAGAGCGGCTGACCGCGGTAGAGGCCGTCCGATTTGTCGAACCACGGATCGTAGAAGACTTTGAAAAAGTATTGCCCTTGCTCGAGCATCCAATTCCAGTCGGCCAGCTTGGGATGGATCGAGAAGAGATCATCTGCCGCCCAGAGCCAGACGACATCGTCCGTGCGCCGGGTGTAGGAGTTGGTTTTGTATTTCGCCATGATCTCCGAGTCTTTCTCAGCAATCACCTCCCACGGGGCGTCGATCTCGCGAATGTCGTGCCCGACGGAAACTTTATAGCCGAGGGCCACGCGAACTTCGCGCGTCAGCTTCAGCGAAGAGAGCATGATCTCCGGGTAGAAACGATTGACTCCCAGGACGCCGGCAATCGAGATGTCTCTGGTATAGACACGATCGCCGTACCGAGAACCGGCACCAAAATAAACCGTGCCCGCCGCATTCGTCACTTGATTGCGCTCCACATCGTCGAGCGCGATCTTCCACATGCGCTGGGTGAGCGGCGTGATGTCACCTTTCAGTCGCACCTGGCACTTCGGATCGGGTGTTGGCAGTTGATCGAGCGTAAAGCTCCCGTTGGCATCCCGTAGGGAATCGGCCGTCATGACCAGCGGTTCCTGCTCAAAAAGGAACCGGGTTTCTGCGGATGCGGGCTCCGCAAAAGCCAGACCAGAACAAGTCAGCGCAAGAGTCAGCGTGGGAAGGAGGCCTTGACGATCTCGCTTCAGCTCTTTTTGGGTCGTTTCTCTGCGCCTCGGCGCCTCCGCGCGAGATCTTCTCTTGTACAAAACTCGCGCAGAGGTGCAGAAGCGCACGGGGAGATCTTGAATGCTCATGGTTCGGAAGTGGTGGGAGTTATCTGGATTTCAGTTTCTCACTGAGTTGCGCAAACGAGTCTTTCCCTTCGTATTTCAGAATCACGGAATGACGGCCTTCCAGTTTGACAGGCTCCGCTTTACCGAAAGCCTGCAGGGGATATTCTCTGGCCTGATCGCCCCAGTTGAAGACGCCGAGATAGACATCCTCCCCCTTGCGGGCGAGGACGAGTTCAAAGCCGTCATATTTGTCGGTGGCCTGCTCCCAGAAATCCAGCGGAACGGTCTCATCCATCGCGGGGTATTCGAACACCTCGTTGACCAGCGCCTGGCGTTCCGGACGGAGGGTCATTAAGTTGTCGCTGTTGAGGCGGGCCGTGCCATAGACCTTGTTGAAGTCCGCCCAGGTCTGCGCCTCATTCAGGCTCAAACTGCCGCCGCTTTTGACTTCTTCCTTCGAGACCCTGTCGTCCTCGTCGGCAGCCTCCCGATAGACGAGATAGTCAGCGTCACCATTCCAGACTTTGCCGCTAAGATAAAAGTTGCTTAGGTTTGCAAGACAACGTTCGGGGAAGTCCTCGTAGTTTGGATGAATGTCGCCGCCGGTGCGCATGCCATCAACAAACCCGATCGCAGGACCGAAGACCGCCGAGCATCCGAGAAAGTAGCCGTCCGGCCCCATCGCGTCCCGCATGGTTTGCATGCCAAGGCGGAAGCGCTCGACACTTGTGATCGTGGGATCATGCGCCTTGATGCTTTTCACATTCTTGTTCCTCTGCAGCGTGTCATTCTTCAGGCCATACCGCATGAAATCGACTTTGAAGTAGTTGATTCCCCAGTTGTCCTTCATGTTGCGGATGCACTCCGCGATGTGTTCCCGCGCTCCGGGATGCGAGTAGTCGAAGTAGATATATTCCATCAACTTGTCAGACTTTTCGTTCACATCGACGATCAGTTTTCCGTCCTGATCGTGTAGGAAATACTCTGGGTGCTTTTTATAGATCTCTGATTTTTTGTCGCCACGGAATCCATCAAAATGAAGTCCGGGCGTCTTTCCGTCAGCCTTGATCTTAGCAACGATCTCCTTGATGCCGCCGGGAAGACCCGGGTGGACGCTCTGGTAATCTCCGCGCTCGGTCCACCACCCGCCGTCGATCTGGATCATGTTCGCCTCGGAAGCCACTTTGTTCAGCGCCTTCATGTTGCCATAGATGTCCTCGTCGGTGAAAACCCGTCCGTAGTAGTCCCACGTCGCCCAGCCCTTGAAATCGGCGGGCTTCAGTTTCGTGATGCCATTCTCCACTGCGATGGCCGCTCCGAATTGATCGAGCACCGCGAGCCAGTTATCGCCCCGCTTGAGAACGATTTGTTCATAGGCGATGGTCTCGCCGGGCTTGAGTTGCCGGCCCTCGCCATCGGACCAAACCTCGATCGTTCCGTCCTTGAGGGTGAAGTTCGGCAGGAAGATGCGCCAGGACAGCGATCCGGTAAAGAGATACTTTCCGTCCGCAAGGCGCACCATCTCAAACATGTGGCTGGAGCTTTTCGCGGTCGGGGCGCCAACAGTCTGACGCAATAACGGCGTGCGTCCCATACAACTGCTGCCGTAAACGACCTCCAAATCATCAGTCAGCTTTTCCGCCACCGGAATGCGGACGGTGATTCTCTCGATCGCCAGCGGCTCCTTGCCTTTATTGGAAAGTGTGATCGCCAGACGCTGAAAACCGTCAGCCTGTTCCGTCAGAGTTTGTGTTGTGGTGACAGGCTGATCTGCTTTCACTGCAACGGTGATGTCGGGCCATGCGGATGTGGCTGCGTCGGCTTGTTGAGCCAGGAGCAGGCCGGCAAGAAGTGGAATGAGGTGTTTCATAGGAAGAAAGATTAGGGGTGTGGGGCGGTATTAGATTTCAGCCGATGCCAGGGAATTGTGACGAAAAACATGAGTGGTGAAATCCATCGATCCAATACCTGCCGCAGGCGGCAAGACCATTATTTTATCTCCTCTGGAAGTCGCCAATACACACGTGTTCGGAAGAACGCTGAATCTGTTCCCACGGGATTGGCGGAGGAAGGAACGGACTAGAAGCCTTTCCAAAAAATCGATCCTTCGGAACCTTCTGTATTCCTTGTCGATTTCATCAAACTCACGAAGGCTTGATCGACGTGAGCGGTGTGGCCATCGAAATAGGCAATCGCAGATTTGTCTCTGTGATAGGATGTTATCAAGTTATTCCCATTTGCCGCGATTCCCATGTTCATGCCGTCCTTGTTGCCGACGATGCTACTATCACCGAGCAGGACGGTAGCGCCGGGCTTGATCAGATTCGCGATGCGGGGGGTGACTCCCTCCGGGCCAATGTAGGCATTGAGCCCATAACTCGGACGAGTGACTGTGTATTGGTAACCGAGCGATTTCAAATTCGCCAAAGCGCTCGGGCAACTCACACGGAGAAAATCGTTACCTGTTTTAAGCGGAACATAACTTTCCATCTCGGTATACCAGGTTTTCCCACCACCACTGGCTTGGACCAACTCACCGTTTCTCTCGCCGACCATTAACAGATAGGCTGCGCTTAATTGACGCATGTTCGCAACACAGTTGGCGCGTTTGCCCCCCTCACGTGCCTTTGTGGCAACAGGAAGAAGCAGCGAGGTGAGAACCGCCACAATTGCGATCACTGTGAGGAGTTCGACCAGAGTGAAACCGTCTCTGCCTCTTCTGCCGGATAGGAGGGGGTGTGGATACATCGCGGGGGGGCATTCACGCCGCCCTCATTCATAAGGCGACATGCTCACAAGTTTAAGAAATTTCGAATCGAGAAGGTGTCCGTCCTGTCAAGCCCGCCGACGGCGGAAGATCACGATTCCTGTGAGACTGGCTGCCAGGAGTGCCATGGTGGCGGGCTCGGGGACTGCTGAGATCGTCAAATTCCCGCCAGAAAAGTTACGGTTATACGAGACCAAGCTCGTTTGATCGACTCCATTGATTTGGAAGAGGCCGTCAGCAATTTGGGTATTTAGGGCATCGATGTTGGCTGCACCCACGAGGGTGAAACCCGAGCTGAGTGAAGTGAAGTTGATGTTGAACACATTGAAACCGGTGGTGTAATTGACTCCGCTCACGTTGAAATTGCCCCCATTCAGGTTCAATCGGCCCTGCTTATCACTGGGACTTAGGTTTCCAATAGTCACTGATCCGCTGTTTATGTTAATAATCGAGGGATCTCCGCCTGTCTGGAAAACGAGATTCCCAGAGCTTACCGAATTAGCGCTGCTGCTATACCCTATGGTAACTGCGGTGCGAAAGGTGTGGCTAGCCGGATCGATGAGAAATTGGGACGCATCGTTGAAGTTGACCGTAACCTGTTGAGTTCGGGCGGTATTATCAGTTCCAAGAAATTGCAGGCTGGAGGTTCCAAAAACATTGATGATCGGGTAGGGAGTGCCGCCGGTTCCGACCAGAGCGGTCGCGGTCGCGGCATAGGGGCCAGTAACGTCAAGGGTGCTGCCGATGTTCAGCGTATTGCCAGAGGCAGGTGTAAAGGGATTGGAGCCGTCAGTGCTATTAGTGAAGATACTGCCATTACCAGTCTGAATAAATACCGCGCCCGAAGCAGGGGAAGCCAAGAAGCCGAGCCCCAGTATAGAGCAAGCAACTACGGAGGTGGAGAACAGGTTTGTTTTCATATTTATGGGTATGTTTTAGGGTTATGAATTGAATTTCTGGGGTTTTGATGAGCGAGTTTAAACTCGCCTTATCTAATTTCAGCCATCTTGCGGGGATTGTGACGAAAAAAATCAAAATATTTCTGGCGTCTGTTTGATTTCCTCGACCAAGGCAGTGGCGCGGAGCGATTTGGTGGGTTCGGATATTTCACAATCTACTGGCGTGGAATTGTTTAAGTATTTTTCTGAGTGAAGAAGCCGCTCCGGGAATCAAAGCGCCTTCACGGCGATGCCATACATGGCGTAGGGATATTTGTCGCGCTTTGGCACGAAAGCACCGAGGGTGACGGTCCCTGCCTTAGGAACATCTTTCCGCCAAACAGTGTGTTCGATGTGGATTTCATCATTTTCATCAGGCTCGAGAGTGTCAGTTGCCACCAGATTCGGCCACCACGGACCACTACGAAGGCGCATCTCGGTTTTTATAAAGTCGCGTTGCAACCATTCCGGGGGCTTGGCCCGGCTATCAAACAAGACGTAAACCGCACAGGGGCGGGTCAGTTCGAGGTTAATGTCAGCCAATGGCTGCCGGATCCGTTCACCTTGAAAGGTTCCAATGACATCGGCCCCCTGCAATTCTTCCGGGAAGGGCTGGCCGGGCAGGGAATTCCACGTGAGCTTGTTGTGGCCCTGTTTTGTGAGGGAAGCCGGAGCGCCCTCGGCCATGCCCTCTGGCACGATCGTGTAGCAGCGGTAAAAATTCGCATTCTTGATATTGTCGGTCACGTTTGAGATGACCGAGGAATCGGGGGCATTCAGCCCACGGATGGCCAGTCGATCGCCCCGCAGAGCGGCTGCCTGAAGACGCTGAATCTTGGCATCGCGGGAGACCATGCGCGCGGCCTCGCCTTCATAGAGGCTCGCCAGCCGGGTCTCGGGCGATTTTGGAACGCCGGCACGGTAAACCTGGACCTCGCCCTCCAGGACCACGATGTCGGTGCTGCCATCATCCGCGTAGGACACGCCGAAACGCGTGCCAATATCCAGCACCGTGGCACTGGCTGTATCGACCACAAACCCTTTTGCTTCAGATCCGACATCGGTGGTGGCACTTCCCCGGAGTAACCGCATCCGCATGGGGCTCACAAACTCCAGGCCCACGGGACCTTCCACATCCACGACAGCACCTGATGAAATCCTGAACCGTAACGAACCGGACTGCATGTCCAAGCTGTCCAGCACAACCCGCTGGCCCACCTGATACGTGGAGTCCGTGGAGGCAAGAATATCGATCGAGACCCCCTTTTCAACAGTGGGCGGCACCCCTTCGGCGGCGGCAATTACCCCGTCTTTCCCGCCGTGATCGGCAATTTGCCAAAACGCAAACCCAATGACCAGAATGGCTGCTGCTGCGAGCATGGCCTTACGAAATGGGAAAGCGATGATGTTCGATGGAACTGGGAAATCAGTCGGAGCGAGAACAAACGGCGCCGGAACAGCCGCGCGCCCCTTCTGCCAGGTCAGCAAGGCATGCATTTGCGCCTGCTCGGCGTAGGCCTTGCGCTCCGCTGCGCTGCTGTGCATACGCTGACGAAACTGCTCGAGCTCGGCCTCGGTGGCCGTGCCCTCCAATACCGCATGGCACATTTGCTCGAACGATGAACGGTCATTTTTCATGCCAGCAACTCCTTCCCGATGACCGACTGCACACAATCTGCCAACAATTTTCGCAGACGATAAAAGAGCGCGGCCATGGCATTCTCAGGCCGGGAAAGGCGGGCAGCGATGTCCTGCACGGCCTCGCCGCGCCCGTAGCGGGCGGCGATGAGCTCGCGCTGCCGCGGGTTCAGGCGTTCCATGCAGTTTTCCAGGATCTTCATTCGGCCATCTGCTTCCTCGGCGGATTCCTCCAGTTCCGCAGCCATCATCTCAACCAGAGAATCGTCCAAGACCAACCGCGAGCGCTGCTTGCTTTTCCGACAGGCCATGACCTCAAAGCGGGCAAACGCGTAGGCCCAGCGCAGAAAGGGCTGGTGCGGATCGTAATCGGAACACTTACGGCACAGCTTCATATTCGTTTCTTGCAACACGTCATTAGCATCGTTCACACCCCCCAGAAGGGACACGATGAATGCATACAAGGCGCTTTGCGAGGCCGTGAGGTGTTGTACGAACTCCGGCGTCGGTCCGCTTGTATTCTGGTTGGTCTGTTCCATACATTAATCCTATATTCATTCAGCCAAAATGCACCGGATATGACGAAAATCGTCATATAACCGGCAGAAGTGACGAAAGTAATAGCCCCCTGCCGATCCCGTCCCGCCAGAGAAGCCGAAATGATTCCCCCCGCCTATTTCAAATTGCAGCCACAGACGACTGCCCGTCTTGCGCTTTTGACCGCCAGCCTTTTGCTTTCGACCGCCCCGGCCAGGTGTGATGCCCCGTCGAAGCCCGACCCGGACGCCCAATTTGATTTGAAAAATGCGAACGGAATGGAGGTGCGGCTGGCTTCCTATGGCGCACGGATCACCTCCATCAAAGTTCCCGATCGCAGCGGCACATTTGCGGATGTCGTGCTGGGCTTTGACACGGTGGACCCCTACCGAACATCCGTTAAAAAGCCCTACCTCGGAGTGACCCTCGGCCGATACGCCGGGCGCATTGCCGAGGGGCGCTTCACGCTGGATGGCGTCGAGCATGTGCTCGCGCAGAACAGCGGTCCGAATCACAACCATGGAGGAATCACCGGCTTCGACAAGGTCGTTTGGGATGCGAAGCCCATTCCGAAGGGAGTTCAATTCCACTACACCTCTCCCGATGGGGAGGAAGGGTATCCCGGAACCCTTGACGTCACCGTGACTTACACTCTCACGGATCTCAACGAGCTGATCATCGACTATCGGGCAACGACCGACCGGGCGACGCCGGTCAATTTGTCCAATCACAGCTATTTTAACTTCGCTGGCGAGGGTTCAGACACCGTGCTCGATCACGAACTCATGATTGATGCTGATGCGATGCTTCTCATCGACAAAACGTCGGTTCCCACCGGGAAGATCGCCCCCGCCGCGGATACCCCGTTCGACTTTCGTGAACCCAAGCCGGTCGGACGGGATATTGACCAACCGAACGAGCAACTGGCCAATGGAAGCGGCTATGACCACACCTTTGTCCTGAACCCGGAGAACGGGGGCAAGAAGCCTGCCGCGATCCTCTATGACCCTGTCAGTGGGCGCAAGATGCAGGTTTTCACCGATCAACCGGGCCTCCAGCTCTATACGGCGAATTTCCTCGATGGATCGCTCATCGGAAAATCCGGGCGCCCCTATCTGAAGCGCTGCGCCCTCTGCCTGGAAACCCAGCATTTCCCCGACAGCCCGAATCAGCCGCAATTTCCGAACACCATCCTCCGGCCCGGCGAAACCTACCAGACCCGGACGATCTATCAATTCAGTGTGAGCGACTCCATCGAATGACTATGAAACGTACACTCACCTATCCATATAAAAACCACTCCCTCACGGATGGGCACGACCGCTACACATGGTATGGAAGAAAGGCCGACGGTGCCGAAGAGCTCTACGATCACCCGACCGATCCGATGGAACACAAAAAAGCGATGAACAAGGGCGGCAAAGAGAAGGATGATGAGTAGCGTTGTGCGGCAAATCCCGGCCATGAAAACTCCTGCATTCCTCGTTCCCGGTTTGATCCTGTCATTGGCGCATTTAGCCAATGCCCAGCCCTCCCCCAGCTCGTTCGCCTACATCCTGCAAGCCGATGCCTTCGCGAAAACAAAACCTGCGGCTGTCGCGCAACTCAAGGAAAGCGTACGCGATTGGATCGTCCTCGATGCGGCCTTTGATAGCGACACGCCGTGGGAGCGGGCCGATCTCGATGCGATCCGCAGCGGACGCGAGGGGCGAGAGGTGGTCGCCTACATTTCCATTGGCGAGGCGGAAGACTACCGTCCTTACTGGCACCCCGAGTGGGGCAGCAATGGCAAACTCACCCCCGCAGCGCCGTCGTGGCTTGGTATGGAGAACCCCGATTGGAAGGGAAATTACCGCGTGAAGTATTGGGAGGCCGGGTGGCAGAAGATCATGCTGGAGGCGATTGATGGCGTGGTGGCCCGCGGCTTTGACGGGGTCTATTTAGACATCGTGGACGGCTTCGAGACGTATGAGCAGGACGGCGGTGATTTCATAGACGACCGCATGAACCCCGAGACGACGCAGGCTTATCGTCGAGACATGGTGGACTGGGTGAAAGCGATCGCCGCCCGCGCCCGCGCGAAAAATCCTGCGGCGCTCGTCATCCCGCAAAACGGTTCGCAGCTCGTCGCCCACGCGGACTTCCTCGAAGTCATCAGCGCCATCGGCATCGAGGACCTTTTCACTAATGGCAAAAAACTCCAGCCCAAGTCACATGCCGACGAAATCCTCGGCCACTTGAAAGAGTTGGCAGCAGCGGGGAAGCCCGTTCTGCTCATCGAGTATCCGAAAACGCCGGACCGGCAGGAACTGTCAAAGAAGCTGGCTGAGGAAAACAACCTCGTTTGGCTGGTGACCGATCGACAGTTAAAAACACTTGGTGTGTCCGGGGAGAAGCCCTTGAGATGACTTAAGCTAAGCCTCAGACTCTCAACAAAGAGACAATGTCACCCGATCCCCCCCGCTTGAAAAACATACTTTATAATTCCCACCCTTAGCAAACCGACAGAAAACCAAACAACCAACCCCATGAAAACATACCACCCCCGATTCCCCCTCCTTGCAACTGCCACCCTGGCGGCCATCGTTCCTTTGGTCAGTGCCCTGGCCGGGGTCATGATTGAGGACGATTTCACCACCTCCGCCCCTGGTGCACCCGCCGAGGCAAACGTGGAGGGACGTCAACCGACCAAGGGACCTTCCTGGGAGGGATCAGCTCAGGTGGAGAAAGGGTCCGGCCTGGTCGCTGACCAGGAACAGGCAAATAGTGCTTCATTTTCGGAGATTGATGTGCCAAACAAATTTAATAAATTGATTGTTAAAATCCGCTTCCAACCCGGAAGTGAACAACAACTGGCCTTTGGCTTTGCCAACGACGCTAAAGCCCTTCGTGATGTGGACGGCCGAAACAATCACGGCCTCATGTGGGTGAATATCCTGGGAAAGAGGGCGAACGTCATTGCCGGCAAATATTCCAGCGGTGACAAGATCGAGAAGCTCGCGATTTCGTCCTCATCGAATATCAACGAAATGGTGGAGCTGGAGTTTTCGGTCGAAAATCAGGGAATAGAAGCTTTCTTAGCCCGCCTTGTGGCGAACGGAAAAGAGCTCGCCGCCCAGGAAATTGTGCCAACAGAACAACCCGCGTTCCGCTACTTCTTCATTCAATTTCGCGGAGAGGATGAGAAGCGCTCCAACGCTGTCGTGGAGAAGATCTCCGTGGAGTTTGAGTGATGGTCACCAGGGCCTTGCCTTGCTGCACAAACGCATGAACGGGACTAGCACTGAGAAGAGGAGGCTTTCGCTCCTCTCCTTCCGGAGTTCCAAACTATTCTGGAGAACCAGTTCGCAGAATGGCGGCCACTTTTTGCATTTCTGCGGAGGTGTTATAGAAATGGGGACTGAATCGCAGCCATTGGACGCCGTCGCGCGAGGATCTCAATGACGCAACCACGTGGTTTTTTTCCAGAATTGCAAAAAGGTCTTTTGAGTCTTTGGCGGGATGCCGGACGGTCAGGATGCCGGATCGGAGGGGCTCGTCTTTGGAGGGAGACAGAAACACATATCCAAGCTCCTTGAGAAGATCTTCGAGTTCATCCCGCAAGGCGAGAATGGCCGCTGAAACCCTGGCAGCTCCTGTGTTTTCCAGCAATTCCAGGCTGGCCTTCATGCCGTAGATGCCAGACGCATTGAGCACCCCGGGTTCGTATCGACGCGCCGTGGGCTCGAATTCGATTTCGGACGACGCAATAAAATCCGGAGAGCGTACATTCCATGCCCCGAGCAGCGTGGGTCGGCAAACCTCAAAATTTTTGCGTGCCACATAAACGATGCCAATGGCCATTGGCCCAAGCATCCATTTGTGGGCATCGGCACTCAAAAAATCCACACAGCCAGCGTCGGTGGGGAAGGCTCCAACCGTCTGGATCGCATCCAAGGAAAACAGCACATTTCGTGACTTGAGGAGTTCACCAATGGCAGGGAGATCGATGCGCCAACCGCTCAGATAATGGCAAGACGCGAGAGCCACCAATCGGGTTCTGGGGCTCAGGGCCTCGCGGACATCATCCACCGTGATCCGCCCGGGGACACTCGTTTTAACGGCGACAGGACGAACTCCCAGTCTCCTGAGATCGATCCATGGGTACACATTCGAAGGATAATCGTCGGCGAAATAAATCACCTCATCGCCCTCGTTCCAAACAATCCCATTGGCGAACAAGCTCAAACCGAGGGCGGTGGGGCCGAGAAGCGCAATCTCATCGCTGCTGGCATTGATCGTCCGTGCACACAAGGCCCGCGTCTGACCAAAAACCCGCAACACATCGGCAAACTCCTGTTGCTGGAGGCTGCAGGCCCTGGCTTGTTCCGCCATGGATGTGGCCACACACTCGGGGAAAGCGGTAACGCCGGCATGACCAAGAAAAATCTGCTGCGAAGCAACGGGGAATCTCCGGAGCCGCTCTGCCTCATCGGAGAAGAGACTCACGTCTTGCTCTCCGCTTCTTCAATTAGATTCCAAAACCCCCGGGCCTCACCAAGCTGGGCGTCTTCATCCAATGGAAGATTGGATCGGAAAAGAAAGTCCCGAATCGTGTTTTTGTGGAGCACCCGATGAATCAGGATCCCCTCCGAGTGGGTCTCAAAATAAATCCGGTACTCCTTGGAACGAAAGCGGTGAAGATGACGGCCTTCCCTCTCCACCTTTCCAAACCGTGAAGAATCCAATTGATCGAGATCCCCCGGAAGAAGCTGGAAGTCCATGAGAATTTCCAATTGGAGATCTTTCGGCAGTGCCGCCATTTCTGCGGCGCTGATTGCGTTGAATATGACCTGAAACACAATTGGTTGAAGGAACGATTCGAGGGCAGAGAGTCTTCAGGGGTTGGCTGCTGAGGAATCCGACTTGATCTTCACGGTCTTGGGGCCGGCAGTCAGTTCAATCAGATCATTGATGATTCGAATCGCCTCATCCCGCACAGGATCGGGCTCGGGGGCTTCATCTTTCTTTTCTGCCTCATCCTCCACCTCTTCCATGAGAGGTTTCTCTTTTTTGCGGTTGTAAGCCACCGATCTCAGTTCGGGGGAAGCAAGATCGTCGAGGGTGATTTCGTAGGCGGCAACGTCCAATGCTTCTCCACGACCCTGACGATCCAATTTCCGTTGCTCCTTGCGGGCTTTCTCAGAAGCAATCTCCGCCTTGCGGGTTTTTAAATTCAGGCTGACCTCGTTTTTTTGAATCCTCTCCAGAAGCCTGGCGGCGTCCTCGGTGATGTAAACAAATTCCGCGTCCTGCTGCACCCGGGACCGGGACCTTTCCCTGAGCTCATCCAAAAAGAGAGGAGTCGCGGACATGGCATCCGCAATTTTTACCGGAGCCACTTCATCATATTCCAAACGATTTTTCAGCGACCCTTCGCCGATTTCCGGGTTGTCAGTGAGGGAAGGGAGCATGACGTCTGACTCAACACCTTTCAGCTGCGTGGAGCCACCTTTGACCCGATAAAATTTTTGAATCGTCAGCTTGAGGGCGCCGGCATCCGAGGATGACAAGCCAAAAGGCATCATGAGACGCCCCAACTCCAGCACGGTTTGCACGGTCCCTTTGCCAAAGCTCCGTTGGTCTCCAACAATGACCGCACGTCCGTAGTCCTGCAAAGCCGCTGCAAAAATCTCGCTGGCCGAGGCGCTCAAACGGTTCATGAGAACCACCACAGGACCTTCATAAGCGATGGTGGGATCCGTGTCTTGGGAGACGGTGATTTTTCCGTTGGAGTCCTTTGCCTGGACCACCGGCCCTCGTGGAATAAACAGGCCGGTCAAATTGATGGCTTCTTCCAGGGAGCCGCCGCCATCACGTCGGAGATCAATGACGAGCCCCTCCATGCCGTCGGCTTTGAGCCGTTCGAGCAGAGCTCTCACGTCTGCTGTGGTGCTTTTGCCCCCTTTGCCGCGCCCATCCATTTTGGCATAGAATGAGGGTAACGTGACCCAGCCGATTCGGGTGTCGCTCCCATCTGGGCTTTTCAAATCCAAAAGCTCAGCCTTGGCTTCCTGGTCCTTCAACTGGACCTCATCACGCTTGACCTCGATCACTTTTCTTTCAGCAGGATCCGTCGCCGCGGCGGGAAGCACCATCAGCTTCACGATCGTGCCTTTTTTGCCACGAATTTTTTCGACAACCTTGTCGAGCTTCATATCCACCACATCTTCAAATTCACTGTCCCCTTGGGCCACGGCGGCAATCCGATCATTCACTTTCAAGCGCCCATCGCGATCTGCCGGCCCACCAGGCACGACCTCCATCACCTTGGCATAGCCGTCGTCAGACCGCAGCACCGCGCCCACGCCAACCAGAGAGAGGCCCATGGAAATCTGGAAGTTTTCCATGTCCGACTTGCTGAGATATTCCGAATGTGGGTCATAGCTCTGCGCCAAAGCACTCAAAAAGAGCTTCACAATATCCTCATCTTCCATCTCCTTCAGATTGCGTTGCACTTGGTCGTAACGACGGGTCACCGTCTCCGAAGGGGTACGGATTTTAATCTCGCTTAAATTCTCTCTCAGCAACTCGGCCTCGACCAGATCCTTCCACAACTGATCGGCCTCGGCATCACTTTTGGGCCAATCAGCCTTCTGGCGGTTCATTTGAACCATGCGATCGCTCGTAAACTTGGAATCCTTTTTTGCAAGGGCCTTGTTTTTTTCCACACGGGCATCCACCCGGCTTCGGTACCTCTCAAAAATGTCCCGGGCGGGATCGAGGTTGCCGGTCAAAATCGCATCATCCAGTTGGGTGCCGTATTTTGCAGTGATTTCGTCAATGTCCGCCTGCGTGAAATAGAGGCGGTTGTAGTCAAGGTTTGTGAGATAGGTCTGCAGGAGACGCTCAGACATTGCATCGTCGAGTTTCTCTCGCGAGTAGTGCCCTTTCTCCAACCACCGGGCGACGGAGATCGCAATCTGACCGGGATCCACCGAGCTGGCCGAGGCAAATGCCCAAGGAAGAAGTGCCAGACCGGCCGCAACCGGGGCGAGGATATTTTTTAGAAACAGGCTCATGGGCTTTTAGGAATTCCAGACTCTGACAGACACTGTGGTAAAATGCAAATCACTCGATCAAGGGGAACTACAGAAAATCCGGTGAAAGTCAGATTGCAAGGATGGCATGGCTCGTTCACACTATCTTTTTGGTCTTGGAGGGCCTCGGCCGCAAAAACTCATTTAATATTGAATCATGGAACCTGAACTAATTCTTGTCACTGGAGGTCTTGGGGTTATGGGTGCAACCTTTGTGAAAGGGTTGCTGCTACGCGGCTTCAGGGTGAGGGTATTGGACAACAGCGACCGCTTCAGATCCCGCCTAAAGGGTCTTGATGTGGACATCCGGATCGGCGACATCACCAAGCCGGAAACGATGAAAACTGTGTTTGAGGGGATCAGCACGATTTTTCATCTGGCGGCTGTCCTGATCTGCAAGGACCCCTCTCTTTACCAGAAGATCAATGTGGGTGGCACCCGGAATGTTATTGCAGCTTCTGAAAACGCCGGCGTGAAACATTTTGTGCTGGTTTCCTCCGCTTCAGTCACCTACCCGCACACCACCCCCTATTCTCTTTCCAAACGCACAACCGAGCGGCTCATTAAGGAGCAAACAGCGATGAAGTGGACCATTGTCCGACCTACCCTGGCATACAACGAGAGCGGTGGTGAGGAATTTAACATGTTCATGGACTACCTGAAAAAATATCCCGTGGTTCCCTTTATTGGTTCAGGGCAGGCCCTCAAACGTCCGGTGCATTGTGACGACCTGATGAAGGGGTTTCTGGCCATCCCCGACAATCCCAAGTCGTATGGCAAGACGTATTCCTTCAGCGGTGGGGAGGCGATTGCCATTCGGGACATGGCCAAGCTGATGCTCAAACATGTCGGGCAGTCGAAACCGTTTGTAACAATTCCCATTCCGGTCTGCCGCCTGATCGCTTCTTTCTCTGAACGCCTTCAGGCGAAACCGCTCCTCACCTGGGCGGCGATTGCCGGGGTGATGCAGGACGCCAACCTCGACAACACGGAGGCCCGTGCCGATCTTGGCTACGATCCCATCTCCTTCTCGGAGGGTCTCCAGCGCTCTTATCCCATCTAAAAAAGAATCATGAAAAAATCCATCACCGACCTGAATCTCGAGGGGAAACGTGTCCTCATGCGAGTGGACTTTAATGTGCCCCAGGACTCCTCCACCGGAGAAATCACGAACCCGGCCCGAATTGCTGCGGCCCTGCCGAGCATCCAGCACATCTTGAATTCGGGAGGGTCCCTCGTGCTGATGAGCCATCTTGGTCGGCCGGATGGGCAGCGAGTGGAAAAATATTCTCTCAAACCCATTGCCGCAAAGCTGGAAGAACTGCTCGGTCGGTCGGTAAAATTTGAGAGTGATTGTGTCGGGCCGGAAGTCGAAGCAGCAACCTCAGCGCTCAAGCCCGGCGAAGTCCTTCTCCTCGAAAACCTGCGTTTCCACATTGAGGAAGAAGGCAAGGTCAAAAATGAGGATGGCACCACAACAAAAGCCGATCCTCAGGCTGTCGCGGATTTCAGGGCCTCCCTCACGAAGCTGGGGGACATCTATGCCAATGATGCGTTTGGCACCGCACACCGCGCCCATTCTTCGGTGGTGGGGGTGGACCTTCCCGAGCGTGTGGCCGGGTTTCTCATGCAAAAAGAATTGGATGCATTTGCGGCCGTTCTGGAATCTCCGCAACGACCTTTTCTTGCGATCCTTGGCGGGGCAAAGGTCGCTGATAAAATCCCACTGATCCGCAACCTTCTGGACAAGGCAGATGAAATTATCATCGGTGGCGGCATGGCGTATACCTTCAAGAAGGTGCTTTCTGGAATGCCCATTGGAGACAGCCTGTTTGACCCGGAAGGTGCCAAGATTGTGGACGAGCTTGTCGAAAAGGCCGCCCAGCGCGGAGTGAAGATTCATCTCCCGGTGGATTTTGTGATCACCGACAAGTTTGCCCCCGACTCCCAAACCCGGATCGTCACCGACGCCGAGGGAATCCCGGATGGCTGGATGGGTTTGGATGTGGGACCACAATCACGAATCATTTTTGCAGAGGTGATCGGCCGGGCCCGCACCATTGTTTGGAATGGGCCTGCCGGAGTTTTTGAATTCGAACAATTCTCGGAAGGCACAAAACAAATGGGTCTTGCCATCGCTGCAGCCACGGCAAATGGGGCCGTTTCCGTTGTCGGTGGAGGCGATACCGCAACCGCTGCCAAAAAATTCGGGGTTATTGACAAGGTGACCCACGCCTCCACAGGTGGCGGTGCTTCACTCGAGCTCCTCGAAGGCAAATCCCTCCCCGGCGTCGCTTCTCTGAGTGAAAAATAAGATCGAGGCACCCCCTTCGCACACGTCGCGCACGGACTGGGCCTCATGGCAGCCCACGGAACGGGCTGTTCTGCTTTTTGTGATCTGCGAGGGTCAGATTCTTCTCATTCGAAAAAAGCGGGGCCTTGGGGCCGGAAAAATTAATGGCCCCGGCGGGCGCATCGAACCGGGTGAAACGGCCCATGAAGCAGCCGTGCGCGAGACTCGTGAGGAGTTGGGTGTTGAGGCCCATGACCCGGAACTTCGAGGCGAACTGCATTTTCAATTCCTGGACGGTTACGCGCTCCATTGCGGCGTCTTTGTCTCCTCGGGCTGTACGGGCACGGCCATCGAGACGGACGAAGCCATTCCGCTTTGGACCTCGCTGGACGCGATTCCCTACTCCGAGATGTGGGCCGATGATGCCCATTGGCTGCCGGGAACGATCGCTGGCGGGATTTTTCGTGCTTTCTTCACCTTCGATGAGGACAGGATGCTTGACCACCACATCGACTGGACACGGCCCCCGAAATAGGATGCCGGGCTTCTTGGAAGCTATGAACTAATTAGGGCTGGATGGTTTCTAAGTACGTGAAAGCTCCATTTTCCACCCTGAGAATCACAGCGGGCTTGTCAGGGTTTCGATCTGGACCGAAACGGATGGTGCCGGTGACGCCCGGAAAGCCCTCGGTGGCAAGCAGGGCTTCCTGGATGGAGGCCCGTGATTCCGAACCAGCCCGTGTGATGGCATCCACCCCGAGACACACCGCATCATAGGCCAGCGCCGCCAAAGGAGGGGGCGGTTCTTCGAATTTGGAACGATAGGCCGCAATAAAGGCCTTATTTTCAGGCAGTTCATTTTGGGCGGAGAAGTGATTTGCCGAGTAGCAATTCTCCACAGCTCCCCCTCCCACCCGCAAAAATTCCATGGAATCCCAACCGTCACCGCCAAGAAATGGCATCTCCATCCCCATGCCCCGTGCTTGCTGGATCACCAGCGCGGCTTCGAGATAATAGCTTGGCAAAAAAATCACCTCAGGGCTGGCTGCCTTGATGGCCTCCAACTGCTCCACAAAGGCAAGATCCCCGGCTTTGAAGGACTTTTCTGCGACAATGGTCCCTCCTCCACTGACAAAATGATTCCGAAAACTCGCCGCAAGTCCCTGACTATAGGGATTGCCCTCCTCCAGAAGAATGGCTGCCCGTGAGGCTTTGATGGAGCTTGCAAACCGCGCCATGGCTGCCCCTTGAAAAGGCTCGGCATAACAGACTCGGAAAATCATGTCGCCAACCGCTGTCACATCCTGATGGGTGGACGCCGGGGAAATCATGGGAACCCCCTGGCTCTGGGCGATCGCGGCTGCCTCAATTGATCGTGCGGATGCAATCTCTCCCACCAAAAGCGCGATGCCGGCGTCTTTTGCCAATTCCTCAACAACCTCCTTGTTTGTTTCGGCTTGGGATCGAGTGTCCCGCACCTCCAGCTTGACCGGGCGCCCGCCAAGAATTCCTCCTGCCGCATTGATCTCATCGACCGCAAGTTGCGCGCCCCGGATGGCATCATTTCCGAAAGAGGATTGGGCCCCGGTCAAAGGAAAAAAGACCCCCAGCCGGACGGGATCCACGGGTTGCACTTCCTTGGTTGGCTCATCAGCCACCTTGGGTTTACAGCCAGCAAACCCAAAGAGAACCGCCCCTGCCAGGAGCATGCAAAGAAGAACCCTCATTGCACCAATGTCGCTGGCTTTGACCTGGCGCCAGAGTTTTGCTGGAAAGCCATCGAGGAAAAATATGTTGTGTGGAGAGATCATGGGCCGCTGATTCGGTTGCAACAAATCAGGACCCCTCACCCCATTTGTCAACCCCTCATTCCCCACTCGGGTGCCGCTACCGGGTCTTGCCTTTGATCGTAAGCACTGGTTGGATGATCATTTTTATGAGCAACTTGATCAAAATTGCGGTGCTGGCAGGAGATGGCATCGGACCAGAAGTGATGGCCGAGGCGTTGAAAGTCCTTGTGTCAGCAGCGACAAAATTTTCCCTCGAATTTCAATTTGAACATCATCTTGTGGGCGGGGCTGCCATTGATGCGGTCGGAAAAGCCCTTCCTCCGGAAACCCTGCTGGCCTGTGAGGAAGCGGATGCCATCCTTTTTGGTTCTGTGGGAGGACCCAAATGGGAATCTCTGCCTCCGACCGAGCAACCAGAGCGGGCGGCGCTACTGCCGCTACGCAAACACTTTGGGCTTTTTGCGAACTTGCGCCCTGCGGTTTGTCTCCCGGAGTTGACCCATGCCTCCCCGCTCCACCCGGATTCTGTGGCCGGGGGATTTGATGTGCTCTGCGTCCGAGAGCTCACAGGAGGCCTCTACTTCGGGGAGCCAAAATACATCAAGAATGAAGGGGGAGAAGATTTTGCGGTGGACACCATGGTCTATTGGGAAAGCGAAATTCGGCGGATCGCGAAGGTTGCTTTTGAAGCGGCCAAGAAACGCCGTTCGCATGTCACATCCGTGGATAAGGCCAATGTCCTCCAAAACGGCGTCCTCTGGCGCCGGGTCGTTCAGAGCGTGGCCCGCGAGTATCCTGACGTCACCCTCAACCACCTTTATGTGGACAATGCGGCCATGCAACTCATCAAAAACCCCAAATCCTTTGATGTGCTTCTCGCCGAGAACCTCTTTGGCGATATTCTCAGCGATGAGATGGCCATGATCGCCGGGTCCCTGGGCATGCTTCCGAGTGCCAGCCTCGGAGAATCCACAGGGAATGGAAAACGTTTTGGCATGTTTGAACCCAGCGGCGGAACGGCTCCGGATATTGCCGGCCGGGGCATCGCCAACCCCATTGCCCAGATTCTCTCGGCCGCACTTCTTCTGCGATTCTCCGCGGGACGCGAGGACGCGGCCATCGCCATCGAAAATGCGGTCCGCTCTGTGATTGCCCAGGGGCTCCGCACCTCGGATATCCACACCCCTGGAACCACACAGGTGGATACCTCTTCCATGGGGTCGGCCATCGCCAGCGCCTTGTGAACCCGACGTGCAACTTGCGCAACACGATTGTTCCACACCCGCAAATTTCCGGCCTGTGAATAACTTGGGAGTAATCCGTCTTTCCCTGCGAGATTTATTCACGGTGATTTGTGAATGGCTCGCCCTTCAATGTGCGGAAAGCAATGACACTCACTGAAATCCGTGCTGCGCTCGCCGAGTTGGAGACCCGTCCCCGGCAATCCCTTGGGCAGAACTTTTTATACGACCAGAATCTTGCCCGCTGGATCGTGGAACAATTGCAGGGTCATCATGACGGGACAATCCTTGAGATTGGTCCCGGGCTTGGTGCGCTCACCGAGTTTCTTGTTCCCATGGCCGATCGCTTGGTTCTTGTTGAAAAAGATGAGCGGATGGTCCGCTGG
>JBGTAR010000080.1:0-5190 GCA_041749815.1 Terrimicrobiaceae bacterium | reverse complement strand
GTGGTCACTTCAGTCAGCCATTTGGCGTAGTCGGCCCATGAATCGCACGCTGGCAGGTTGATTTCGAGGACGCCAGGATCGGCAGTGACACCAAGGACGGTCCAAATCCCGAGTTCATCGCTGGGCACATATCCCTCAAGGGATGGGGGCTTGTCTCCTGCAAAAGGAGATGCCGCATTCACTGCGGCGAGGAGTTCGAGAAAGGCCGATTGCAGGAGCGGTGGAAAAAACACGGAGGGGGTCGGTCCCCGCCATTCGATGCTAAGAACCCGACGTGTGACATTTTCTGGAAAGTGTTGGAGCGGGAGGCGCAGCCCGGAGGGACCCTCGGCGGGAAGGAGCGTGCGAAGATGTTTTTTGATGGGCCAGGGCGCGGAGAGCCATTGAGACCCATCATGATCGAGTGGCATGGCCAGCACATGACTGCCGTGCGCGTTGGGGTCCGTGAACGAAACCCAGTGGGATGCGACACCAAGGCTCCGGCAGATGGCATCTCCAAATTCATTGATGCCGCTCTTCGAGTGGGTCGCCTTGGGGGTAGAGATGACGGGAGTGCCGTCCTTGTTTGCAATCAGCTTGATCGCCCAACGAGGATTTACCTCACCCGGATAGAGCTTCCCCGGGCAGAAAAATTCGGCGGCACCGCGCAGAGAACCATGACGGAGTTTTTTGGCCACGGCTTTGGCATAGCTTAATTTTTTTGGGCCGACGGCCGCATACGACCACTCGGCTCCCACGGGTTGGAGAGGAACATACGTTGGTTCACCACCCAGGGTTAACCTGATCCCGGCTTGCTGAAGCTTGGCTCCCGCTTGTCCAGCCGCGTCAAGCATCCATGGGGGCGGCGTGTGATGAGTTATCGGCTTTTTGGATTTTTTCATGGGATGGGCTGGATTTGTAAGGAGGTGGTCAACGTGCTGGGGATATTTTCTTTTCCGTAATAGTGACCAGAAATGGGAGCGATCTGAGCATGCTCGATTCCTACCGCCGCAGGGATCCGGTGATGATCGGCAAACACACCATTGGTTGGGTCCAGGCTGATCCATCCTGCTCCGGGAATATAGGTTTCCACCCAGGCATGGAGGGCATTTTCGGCACGGAGATCATCCGGACTGTCAGCATCTTCCCAAAGAAAACCACTCACCAGCCGTGCCGCATAACCTTGGGAACGGAGCAATTCCACCTGGAGGACGGCCATGTCCCGGCAGGAGCCCGCTGCACGGGAGAGGGTTTCTTCGGGTGGAAAGGGGTCACCTTCCTCCCGGCGCTCATAGGCAATATTCTTGTGAATCCATTCGGTCATATCCACCAAGGCCTCAATGGTGGACTTGCCCGCCGTGCCACTGATCGAGTCCGGAACAGAAAGGGGAGGGGAGTCCGTGCCAAGATAAGCGGCAAGAGCCCGGGCCTCGTCCGGTTGGTATGAAAACGGGGCGTTCAAAGCATGGCTGGCCACCACAAAGTGGAAGGGATTTTTTTCCTCAAGTTCCAGCTCAAGTTGAAGCTGAAACGGCAGCTCGGAGAGCTGCTCAGGAAAAAAGCAGGTGGCCGTGAGGTTGTCGAAGAGGTCGGCTCGGTATTGAATGTCCGCACCGGCCGCTGCCGAAAACTGCCACTGTCGGACAGACAGAAATTTGTCGCGCCGCGGAAACAAACGAACGATGTGAGGAGAAAAACTTGCTGGTTTTTCGTAAAAATATTGGGCTTGGTAGTGAATGAGGAGTTTCATCGTTTTTCAGGCATTCTTCGCATCGTGACCTTCACCTTGAGCCCTTGGGGTCCCGAGCCTTTAAAAATTCCTCGAACAGGTGCCGCGTCTCGAAAATCGCGTCCATAGGACACGGTCACATGACGCACCCCGCACCATTGATTGTTCGTCGGATCAAGAGCAACCCACGTCATCCCTGGCAGAAGGGCCTCAATCCAGGCGTGAGTCGCCATCGAGCCAAGCAGTCCGCCTCCCTCAGGCGGACCGGATTCAATATATCCACAAATGTAACGCGCAGGAATCCCCGCCGTGCGAAGCACGCTGAGCATGATGTGGGCAAAATCCTGACAGACGCCCTCCTTTTGTTTCCAGACCAATTCCAATGGCGTGGAATTTTCTGTTGTGCCGGGTTTGTAAGCAAATTTGGAATGGATGGCGGAATTCAAACCATCCAAACCCTCCCGGAGTGGACGGCTTCCCGCAAAAAACTGGCGGGCCCAAACTTTGGCTTCTCCACCCGTGGGGACGGCGAGGGTGGGTTGCAGATAATCAAAGATATTGGTGAGTTCGGAGGCAAAGATCTGGCGGGCTTCGGCGCAACTCACATCGAGAGCGCCATGATCCAGCTGGGGCTCATGGGTTCTCACGATGAGTGTGTTGACGACCGCGAGGCGTTCATGCCGGAGCGCCATGGCATAAAACGTGACATCATTGCCAAAAGAATCCTCATAATGGGAGCAGTCCGTGGAGGGATTGAACTCCAGCGAGTGCGACAGGATTTCCTGGGTGGGAAGGGCTGGTGGGGTGAGACGGGCTTCCACGCAAGCCTCCCTTGCGGCGTGTCCGTAGCGATAGTCTGTGCGATGCACGATCTCAAAGAGCATTTTTTGGGCCGAAGAGGTTGGGCTGGATCTCCGAGTGAATATGAATTTGATGATTGAGGAACCCGTCTGAGATGACGTTGTGCAAGTCGAGGGTTTGGGCAAGGAAGTCGGCAGCCCGTTTTTCCGCCACATTCCCGCCGGCATCGAGGAGGGACTGCCATCGGGTTTGGCGAAGGTTGTCGAGCAGATGCTCCAACCCACCGATTGTTCGCCGGGTCGCGGGCGAGGAAATCTCGCGGGCTTCCTGAAGCCGAGCCGCACACTTCTGGAGGCAACGGGTCACCGAGCGCGGTGCATCGGGATTTTGCCAGAGCAGCTCCAGCATTTGCCCGGGCTCGATGCGCATCTGGTAAACCCTGCGATAGATATCCCGGCTTGCCAGCAGTCGCAAAAAGGCCGAAAGCCGGATCTCCTCCTCATGTTCAAGTTCCGCGCCCTCCTTGGCCGGATTTCGCTTGAGAATCGATGCCACGGCATTGGCTGTGATGATGGCCCGTTCGAGCAACTGCCCGATCTTGCAGAAGGCCCAGCCCCCATCAGCAAGCATGGTCGATTCTGCGATACCAAAAAATTCTGGAACCCTCGATGACACATCATCGCAGGCTTTGCGGGTGGCTGCTGTCAGTGCGGCCTCCGCAGCTTTTGGACGAAAGCGTGCCCGATGAAGGCTGGCCCGCAGCGCCGTGAGGACACCCCAGGCCTCCAGGCTGAGGCCCTCCAGCACAGCCTCGGCATTCCCTGATGCTTTGAGGACGGCCTGAACAACCGAATCCGGTTCCTTGATATCAAGGGCCAGGCGATGACGGCCCGTGGGGCTGGAGATGTTTCTGCGCGTGACGCCCTCGGGTTTTTCCAAGGGAGGCAGGACCTTGTTCCAGACCGGGCGATAAAGCGTGCGTTCGGTGGGGTTGAGTTCCTCCAGCTCAAGGGTTTCGATCACGCGGATCATTCCTGCGAGACTATTGGCGCGCTCCAAATAGCGGCCCACCCAATAGAATGCTTCCGCATCGCGGCTCCCCACATGTTGCGGAGGCAGGCCGATCTCGCGAGCAAGAGCCCGCTCTTGGGGTGTCACCGCCGACCCCGCGGCGACTTCCACCCACGTGTCCTTGCTTCCGCCGCCAAGCTCGTTGGAGGTGTACGGGGAATCGTCAGTGGTGGTTCGGGTGAGGGCCCCATCAAAAACCACCGGCTTCCCCTCGGAGGTCCGGTAGGAAAACATGATGTGATCCTGCCTGCGTTCCTTCCGGCGCCCGGCATGATACGTGAGCGTGCTGGCGTCGCAGTCCTGGGGTTGGGCCACATAGGCCGAGGCATTGGCCAGAATTTCCTTGCGGGCCTCTTCGAGCGATTTCTCGTCCGGAATTTTTCCGTCGCCACCGAGGAGAATGCGTTCGCCGTAAAGGGGTCTGATGGTGAAGCGGGCGAGGTCGTCGAGCACGAGTTCCCGTTGGTCAATGTCGCCAAGCCAGTACGTGGTGAGCGTGGGGAGAAGAGAACGCTCTCCGAGGTAGTAGCGAATGATCGTGGAGGCAAATGGAAGCAGAGCCCTATCATCAGCAAGTTGCGAGCCAATGGCATTCACCAAAACCACCTGCCCGCGGCGAATACATTGCACCAGCCCAGCAACTCCCAGCAAAGTATCGCGGCGAAAGACCAGTGGGTCCAGCCACTGATCCGACACCCGGCTGTAGATCACTTCCACTTTCTCCAGGCCGGAAACAGTTTTGAAATACACCGAATCGTTCAAGACAAGAAGGTCACCCCCTTGCACCAAAGGAATTCCCATACGCCGGGCCAAAAAGGCATGCTCGCTGTAAACCGCACTTCCCGGTCCAGGGGAAAGAAGGACAGCTGACGGTTCCTGGATGCTGGAAAGACCATGCAGGCTCTCCAAAATTGCCGTGGTCACCTCGGCAATCGACGCAATCGAAAAGTCCTCAAAACTTTCTGGCATCACCCGGGCGAGCGCGCGACGGTTTTGCATCATGTAGGAAATGCCCGAAGCATTGCTAAAGTAGTGATGCTTGAAGGCCATGCTTCCATCGGCGACGCGACAAAGACAGGCCCCACTCAAATGCAAAAATGCTCCACCCGGCCGTGGAAGTCCCATCGCAGCCCGCTGGTAATAGGCACTGCCCAGGACCGGCTGAACGGGGAGGGTCTCAGAACGCAGGATTTCTTTGTGGCTGTATATGTCCTGAAGAAAGAGTTCGAATGCTTTGACCCTCTGACAGATCGCAAGCTCGATCTGTTCCCACTCCGGAGCGCAAAAAAGTTGTGGCAGCAAATCGCTGTACCACGGACGGCTGCCCCAGGAGTGATCCTTGGAAACATCAAAGGTGACCCCCATTTCCCGCATCGTGGCCTCCAACCTTTCATCCTGTGCTCGCAAACGGCTTTTTGGCAGTTGATCCAATCGATCAATCAGCGGTCGGTAAGGGGTGCGGGGCAGCTTGTCGCTGCCGCTGATTTCGTTCCAATGCAAAAATGCATGTTTTTCTTCCCCTGTTCTCAACACGAACCGAAAGGCTTCGCATCAGCAGGCGGAGGGTCAAGTGAAAAGGAAAATTAAAATCACTGGCAGACCCCCTGACA
>JBGTAR010000079.1:0-11627 GCA_041749815.1 Terrimicrobiaceae bacterium | reverse complement strand
CGCGCATCAGGCAGGGCACGGGAGATAATCACAGACATCGAATAATCGAGGAAGGATTTTGACATCTCCTCGGCCACGTCGATTTTTTCAACTTTTTCGTTTTGGCTATACATCAGATTTTTTTAAAAGCGGTTAGTTCGTAGGGGCCATCTTCAGAAATTGTTCCTCCCAGGCATCGGAGTGGCCATCGGATTGACGGACCGTCCCGGGCTTGAGTTGGGATGAGCTTGGGATTTTGACGCCAAGGAAGCCCAATGTCGAGCGGATGGTGAGATCATAATTCGAGCAAAGGTCCTCGTAAACCACCGTGTGGGGCACAATCCCGTTTTCATCATAAAAGCGCTGCCAGACAGCCTCATCTTCCCCGGTCTCCTTGAGGCATTTGGCAATGAGTTCAAAATCAAAATTCGGCTCGGCGGTGGCATGATTGCCTTCCTGGATTTTCCAGAGCCCGGATTGCAGGGCGCGGGCCTTTGAGATGGCTTGTCGCAGCTTGTTTCGGCGAACCATGCGCAGGTATTTCAAGCGGGGAAAAATCGTGGCGAGGAGGGTCTTGATATCACGATCCCCGGGGAAGGCCCCTCGCATCCTCTCAAGAAAATCCTGTAAGTACCATCCCATCACTTTAAACCCGAACACTTCATTGGACGTGGCGGTTGCAGGAATAATTCCTCGCACATACCCGGCAAAATCCGTGTGGGGATCCAAGCCGTGAGACGCGCCATAATCCCCTTCAAATTTTGGCAAAAAGAATTGTTTGGGTCGTCCGGCCTTGCGTGTCGCGTGCAGCCCATCAGTGAGAAAATTGCTGCCACTGCGCGCGGTCGCACAGACCAGATAACATCGCCTCGGGTGCCGCCAGTTGTGAAACAGGCCGCCCATTTTAGCGGGAACACAGGCTGGAGATTGAGGGATGCAGAAGCAGCACGTTTTCTGGCGGGATCAGACGTCAAGGCGGGCGTTGAGGGCATTGTCCTCGATGAACTGGCGCCGGGGCTCGACCACATCTCCCATGAGAATCGTGAACATGCGATCCGCATCCACGGCATTGTCCTCGGTGAGGTCCACCTTCAGCAGGCGGCGCTTCTCCGGGTTCATCGTTGTTTCAAAAAGCTCCTTGGCGTTCATTTCTCCCAGACCTTTGAATCGATCAATGGTCAAGCCGCGCTTTCCGATTTCAAGGACCTTGTCAAGGATCTCCGGGATCGCAAAGACCGGGTGGGACCGGCTTTTTTCGCCCTCCCCTTCGATGACCTCAAAAAGTGGTTGGTCGCTGGCGGAGTAGTGGTCAATGTGGAGGCCCTTCTTTTCGAGTTCCGCAATGAGTTTCAGGACGGCGGCGGACTCGTGGAGGTCCACAAGGCGGGCGCGACGGCGGGGGCCTTCCGCACGTTTGCTGGATTTGGCCACCGGTGCAGGAACCACTTCTCCGTTGGCCTCTGCTTCCCCATTGGTCTCCGGTGCGGGCGGTTCAAACAGTGCCAGGTCTTCATTGGCCTCATGGAAGGACCGCAGAGCCGCTTCATCGGTGAAATAATAGACTTCCTCACGGTTTCCGTCGCGGACGTGAACGAGATAGGCGGGCAGGTGCCCGGTTTTTTCGTCACGACGGGTCAGGTATTGCTCAAAATCGCCGCCATGACGCCGAATGGCATCGGCGTATTTTTGGAGCCGTTCGAGCAGGCCAAGAATTTCTTTGAGCTGGGCGGAGGTCAATTCCTTGCCATCCCGGCAATTTTTGATGCGAACTTCCTCGGCTCCGAGACCAATGAGGATTTTGTTCAGCTGGGCATCATCGGCGACGTACTCTTCGCGGCGTTTGCGTTTGATGCGGTAAAGCGGTGGGCAGGCCACATAGACATGGCCCTTCCGTAGGAGCAGTGGCATCTGACGGTAGAAAAACGTCAGGAGAAGGGTTCGAATGTGGGAACCATCCACGTCGGCATCGGTCATGATGATGATCCGGTGGTAACGCAGGCGTTCGAGGTTAAAAGCTCCTTCCGAGTCACCATCACCGATCCCGGTGCCAATGGCCGTGATCATTGTCTGGATTTCCGTGTTTTGCAGGACTTTGTCCAAACGGGCTTTTTCGACGTTGATGAGTTTTCCGCGGATGGGAAGGATCGCTTGGTAGCGCCGATCACGGCCCTGCTTGGCCGAGCCGCCTGCGGAGTCACCTTCAACGATGTAGAGTTCGGTGAGGGACGGGTCCTTCTCCGAACAATCGGCAAGTTTGCCAGGCAGGCCACCCCCGGAGAGGGCGCTTTTGCGAACCGTCTCGCGGGCCTTGCGGGCCGCTTCCCTCGCACGGGCTGCCATGAGGGCTTTTTCGATGATCTTTTTTGCGATGGGAGGATTCGAGTCAAAAAATGTCATCAACCCCTCATAAACGATGGAGCTGACGATGCCCTCCACCTCGGGAACAACCAGCTTGGATTTGGTCTGGGACTCGAAGCTGGGGTTGGGGTGTTTGATCGCCAACACACAGACCATACCCTCGCGGGTGTCATCACCGCCGATGGCCGGGTCCTTTTCTTTGAGGAGACCGTTTGTCCGGGAGTATTGGTTGATCGCGCGGGTCAGGGCCGTACGAAAGCCCGTGGCGTGGGTTCCGCCGTCCGCATTCGGAATCGCATTCGTGAAGCAGAGGAGTTGGTCGTTGTAGCTGTCATTGTATTGAAGCACGACATCCACAAACATGTCGTCTGTGATCTCGGTTTGATCCTTGTTTTTGAAGCTCACGCTGCGTTTGCCAGCGAGCACGATCGGCTTGGGGTGAACGAGTTGTTTGTTTTCGCCGAGCTGACGCACAAATTCCTCGATTCCCAGTTTGTAGAGATAGGTTTCCTTGCGAACCGGTTCCGGGCGCTCATCGGTGATGACAATTTCGAGGCCGGGGTTCAGGAACGCCAACTCGCGAAGGCGGGCGGCGAGTTTGGCGAACTGGAATTCGACGGTGATCGTAAAAATGGTGGGATCGGGGAGGAAGGTGATCAGCGTTCCCGTCTGCTTCTTGTTTTTGACGTCGCCGATAACCTCCAGCTTTTGTGTGGTCACCCCACGCTCAAACGCCATGTGATAAACCTGGCCCTCGCGGGTGACTTCCACCCGGAACCAATCGGAGAGCGCATTCACGCATTTGGCGCCGACCCCGTGCAAACCGCCTGAATATTTGTAGGCACCCTGACCAAATTTGCCACCGGCGTGGAGGTTGGTCAAAACGAGTTCGAGGGCGGGAATTTTGAATTTGGGGTGGATATCCACCGGAATGCCGCGGCCGTTGTCCCGAATGGAACAGGAGCCATCGGAGTGGAGGGTCACCTCAATGCGGGAACAATATCCGGCAAGGTGCTCATCGATCGAGTTATCCAGAACCTCAAAGACACAGTGATGAAGGCCACGTTCGTCTGTGGGCCCAATGTACATGCCGGGTCTCTGACGCACCCCGGCCAGGCCCTCGAGTTTGTCGATCTTGGAAGCATCGTATTTTTCGAGGTTGTCGGGATTGAGAGGTTCTTCGTCCATGCGTGTCTTTATTGATTGGTGGCCTGCCATCTTAGCTGGTCCAAAATGGGGGGACAACCCCTTTCCCATGGAATTTTCTTGTTTGCCCGGTTGACTTGACAGCCAGCTCCGTCCACGTTTCATGCTTCCCAACGATGAAAAACATATTGTTTGTGTGCACCGGCAATGTCTGCCGAAGCCCCATGGCGGAGGCCATGTTCCGGAAAATGGCCACGGGCCTTCCGGGGGTTGTTGTTGCCTCGGCGGGAGTTAGCGCGGGAAATGGACACCCCGCAAGCCGCGAGGCCGTCGAAGTTCTGGCCGAGCAGGGCATCGATCTCACCAAGTTCCGCAGCCAACCGGTCACCGAAGAACTCCTTGCAAAGGCGACCCACGTGTTTGTGATGACCGATGACCATCAGCGCCTGATTGATCTTTTTTTTCCAGAAGCATCGGACAAGGTCCACCTCGTGCGCGAGTTCTCCAAAGGGCCCCGCAATGTCCCCGACCCCATTGGCCTTGGAAAAAGTGCGTACCTTGAGTGTCGAAACTCGATCAAGTCCGCACTCGTAGATATTTTAGAGACTATTAAACAACCCACACCCATGTCAGAACCCACCGCACTCTCTTCCACCGACCCCGCCATCGCCGATGCCATCCGCAAGGAACGGCACCGCCAGTTCGAACACATCGAGCTGATTGCCAGCGAGAACTTCACGAGCCAGGCGGTGATGGAAGCGCAGGGGTCCTGTCTGACCAACAAATACGCAGAGGGATATCCCGGGCGGCGGTGGTACGGAGGATGTGAATATGTGGACATTGTCGAAACGCTGGCCATCGAGCGTGCCAAAGCACTTTTTCAGGCCGAGCATGTCAACGTGCAGCCCCACAGCGGAAGCCAAGCCAACATGGCGGTTTATTTCAGCGTGCTCACTCCCGGGGACCGGATCCTCACGATGGACCTTGCGCACGGCGGTCACCTCACCCACGGGCACAAAGCCAATTTCTCCGGCAAACTCTACGAAGTGCATCATTATGGCGTGAGCCAGGAAACTGAGACCATCGACTACGATGCCCTCGCCAAACAAGCCGAAGCGGTGCGTCCAAAAATGATCACCGCCGGAGCCAGCGCGTATTCACGAATCATCGATTTCCCGCGCCTTCGCGAGATTGCAGATTCGGTCGGTGCCTATCTCTTTGTGGACATGGCGCATATTGCCGGCCTCGTCGCTGGAGGAGCCCACCCCACACCCATCCCCCATGCACATTTTGTCACAACCACCACGCACAAAAGCCTGCGCGGGCCTCGCGCTGGCCTGGTTCTTTGCAAAGAGGAATTTGCCAAAAAGATTGATGCTCAAACCTTCCCCGGCGTCCAAGGCGGACCGCTCATGCACGTGATTGCCGCCAAAGCCGTCTGTTTCAAAGAAGCCTTGGAGCCGTCCTTCAAAGATTATTCTCATCAGATCGTCAAAAATGCCAAGGCCCTGGCTGCCCGCCTGGCAATGTTGGGATACCGCATCGTTTCAGGCGGCACGGACAATCACGTCATGCTCGTCGATTTGCGGGGAGCCGGCGTGAATGGGGCCGATGCCTCGGTGGCGCTCGACAAGGCGGCCATCACCGTCAACAAAAACGCAATCCCCTTTGACACCGAACCCATCTTCAAAACCGGAGGCATCCGGCTGGGAACCCCCGCCGCCACGACTCGCGGCATGAGCGAGGAGGATATGATGGAAGTTGCCGACTTTATCGACCACGCTTTGAAACACCGGGGAAACGAGTCCGAGCTGGCCACCCTTCGCAAAAAGGTCGTGGCGTTCACCTCGCAGTTTCCCTTGCCTTGACGGAGCCGCCAAGGCTCAATGCGATATTACTCCAAAAACCACGAGTCGCAGCTCTTTGGATGCCTGAGGATTTATTCAACAACCGTCTTCTTTTTGCGGCGGCGCTGGGCGTCGGCGACAAATTCTGCCTGAGCATCGAATGGAGCCCCCCCGCTTTTTGATGGGCTGTATGTGCCGTCCGGCTGCATGACTTTGGCTTTGACATTATCCCGCCAGAACCATTCGAGAATTTCTTCAACATGGGCCTTGGCGCCCGGGGCCACAATCGGGAAAACCGTCTCGACGCGGCGAAAAAGATTGCGCGGCATCCAGTCGGCGCTGCCCAGATAAATTTTGGGATCGCCTGCATTTTCGAAGCGGTAGATGCGGCTGTGTTCAAGGAACCGACCCACAAGGCTGCGGACCTCGATGTTGTCGCTCACGCCGGGAACCCCCACCCGGACCGAACACATGCCCCGGACAAGGAGGCGGATGGGCACGTTCGCAGCCGAGGCGTGGTAAAGGGCAGCGATGATCCCCTCCTCCACCAGCGAATTGGTCTTGGCGAAGATTCCCGCAGGCAGACCGGCCTTGGCATTCGCGATTTCTGTTTCAATGAGCGAGAGAAATGACGGAAACAAATTGTACGGAGCCACAAGCAACTCCTTCATTTCAGGGAATTTCGAAACTCCGGTGAGACAGTTGAAGGTTTCCGCGACCTCATCGGTGATCTCAGGGCGGCAGGTCAAAAGTCCAAGATCGGTGTAAATTTTAGCGGTGGAGGGATGGTAGTTCCCCGTTCCCAAATGCACATACCGGCGGATTCCGTCCCCTTCGTTTCGAACAACCATCATCATTTTTGCATGGGTTTTCAGCCCGGTGACCCCATAAACCACATCAACTCCCGCCTCGCGCATCATCCGGGCCCACTTGATGTTTGCCGCTTCATCAAAGCGGGCTTTGAGTTCGATCACCACCGTGACTTGCTTCCCGTTCCGCGATGCATCCATCAGCGAGGCGACCAAGGGGGAATCCGAGCTGGTCCGGTAAAGGGTTTGTTTGATGGCGAGCACGTGGGGGTCCTCAGCAGCTTGGGCCAGAAAGTCCACCACCGTTTGGAAACTATCGTAGGGGTGGTGAAGGAGGATGTCCCCTTTGCGGATGTGGAAAAAGATGTCGGCCTCTGCCTCCAGCGAGACGACGGGATTTGAAGTGAATCGCTTGTAGCGCAGGTCTGGCCGGTCCAACTGCAAGGCCAGGGGCATCAACCGCACAAAATTGAGTGGTCCATCAATAAGAAACACATCCTCCTCCTCGAGATTGAATATCTCCAAAAGGCGGGCGATCACTTCCGGGGGACAATCTTCCTCCACCTCAAGTCGCACGGCGGCTCCCCGGTTGACTTTGCGCAGTTCCGCTTCAATCGCATGCAGAAGATTCAGGGCCTCCTCTTCATCAAAATATAAATTACTGTTGCGGGTGATTCGAAAAAGGTGAGCCCCCTTGATTCGTACCCCGTGAAAAAGGCTTTCCACGTGGTTCTGAATGATGTGTCCAAGAAAAACAAAATCATCACCGCCCTCCTTGACAGAAAAAGGAACAACCCTTGGGAGAATCCTTGGTACCTGGACGATGGCAACATCCGTGTTGAGATTTTCCCCCTCTAACTCCACAATCACATTCAAGCTTTTGTTGAGGAGCTGGGGAAAAGGATGCGCCGGATCCAAGGCCAATGGCGTGAGCACCGGATGAATGCTGCGGTGATAATACTCCTCAAAATGCTCGCGCTCGCGAACAGGAACCGCCGGGTATTGATGAAACCGGATATTTGCGGCCTCCAACTGCGGCTTCAGACTGTTGCGCCAGCAGGCATACTGGTCATCCACCATGCGGCGAACGCGCTCGCAGATCGCTTCCAAAGCCTCGGTCGCTGTCAACCCATCCGGGCCGGTTTCAAAAAGACCGGTCTGACGCTGCTGTTTCAGGCCCGCGACGCGCACCTCAAAAAACTCATCAAGGTTCGCGCTCACAATTGATAAAAACTTCAAACGCTCAAGCAGTGGATTCGATTCATCGATGGCTTGATCAAGAACCCGCTGATTGAATTCCAACCAACTTAACTCCCGGTTGATGTAGAGATACGGATCCTCGATTGACATCCCGCCATGGTGAATTCGAGTTTCCCGAGGTCAAGGTGAGAATTTTGACATTTTGTTAAAATACCACGTGGAGCAAAAAAACTCGTCAGGCGGCTGTGATTAAAATGGGCGAAGAATTGAGGTCCCCCTCCCGATTGAGGGAACCCCGTGTGCTGTCATTCACATAGCTTTATGTTTGTTGGCTGCAAAACGGCCCGCCGCCAAGGCCGCAGAGAGTGCGTTCCTTGCCCCCCGGTTGAATTGACCACAAAAAGGTTCAAAAACCCATCGCCACAACAAAATTGCGTCGGAATCTTTGGAGGGAATATCCTGCAAAAAAACTGCTGATTTCCCTTGCCAATCGGTAATGGTGCGTTAGCATTTCTGTCCCTCGCATCCCGTGCGGAACCAATTCGGCCTTTTAACTTGGGTCCCGATTCGGACCCGGATTCGGCACCTTGCGAGCGGCCGAAACATTACCTATGAGCGCAACACCATTCACAGAAGAATCCGCCAAAAAGGCGAACATCGAACTCATCACCGATGCCAAAAAAGGCCGCCAAGCCGTGCACGATGTCGTCGTGGCCCTGCAAGCCAACCGTCGTCGGGGAACAGCCAGCACAAAAACCAAGGCTGATGTGGCCCTCAGCGGAGCCAAGCCATGGCGCCAAAAAGGAACCGGACGCGCTCGTGCCGGTTACAAGAGCTCTCCTGTCTGGTCAGGGGGCGGTGTTGCTTTCGGCCCACATCCTCGCAGCTATGCCAAAAATGTTCCCAAGAAGGTCAAAACCCTCGCATTTCGCAAAGCTCTGAGTGAGCGCACTCTCGCAGGTGATGTTCTTGTGGTTGAAACCTTTGCTGTGGCGGAAGCCAAAACCAAAAAATTTCTCATCCTTCTCGGAGACACCGTCAAGGAAGCCCGCAAGGTTCTGATCGTCTCGAACTCCTTCGATGAAAAGACCTACCTCGCGGCCCGCAATGTGGCCGAAGCCCAGCTTGCCCGGGCCTTGGATGTGAACACCGAGCAACTCCTTGCTTACGACAAAATTGTCATCACGCAAGACGCCCTCACAACCCTCTCCGAAAGACTCGCCAAATGAATCAGCCATTCGATCACGTGCAGACGATTATCCTCACCGAGAAGGCCACCCTTCTCTCTGAGAAACACAATCAGTACACCTTCCGTGTCAGCCCCCGCGCCAACAAGTTGGACATCAAGCGGGCTGTCGAACAGCTTTTCAAAAAGACAGTGACCAACGTCAACACCGCCAATTTCACAGGCAAAAAGAAGCGCGAAAGGACTGCCAATTTTGGCCGTCGCGCCAACTGGAAAAAAGCTGTTGTGACTCTCAAGGACGGCGACAAAATCGACCTTGCCTGATTCATGGCCCCCGGAGTTCCGGGAATCGTCAGAGAGTCACTTCCCAGCCTGAGCTTGGGAGATTCATCATTGTGGAAAACGAATCAAAGTCCGAAGGGCAAAATTTCGTTGCCGAGTCGCACGATGCCGGACTGCGGTTGGACCGCTTTCTTGTGGAGCGATTGGAAGGCATGTCGCGCTCCCGTGTTCAAAACGCCATTCGGGATGGTTATGTTGAGCTGAACACCGGACCTGCCAAGGCTTCGGACAGTCTCAACCCGGGAGATCAAATTGCCTGGAATGAACCTCCCCCGCGGGCCATGGACTCGGCTCAAGCGGAGGACCTCCCACTGGAGATCCTGTTTGAGGATAAATGGCTCATCATCGTCAACAAAGCCTCAGGAATGGTTGTTCATCCCGGAGCTGGAAATACGAATGGCACGCTGGTCTCCGCGCTCCTGCACCATGGCACGCAGTTGTCGAGCAGCGGAGGAGAAGCCCGTCCCGGGATTGTCCATCGCCTCGACAAAGAGACGAGTGGTTGCCTGGTGGTGGCAAAAAATGATGAGGTTCATGCGCTGCTTTCATCGCTCTTTGAGGCCCGCAAGGTTTCCAAAACCTATGTGGCGGCTGTCGAGGGCCGCCTGCGCAAACCCTCCGGCGTGGTCGAGGCCACCATTGGCAGGCACCACGTTCACCGTCAGAAAATGGCCATCGTCGAGGAAGCCAAGGGACGCGAGGCGGTCACCGAATACCGGATGCTTGGAATGATGGATGGGATCAGCCTCGTGGAGTGCAAACCACGCACCGGCCGCACTCACCAAATCCGCGTTCACCTCAAACATCTTGGCTGTCCGGTGCTGGGAGACTCCGTCTATGGAAAACGTGGGGATTATTCCCGTCATCTCCTCCACGCATGGAAACTGGCTTTCCAACATCCCAAAACCGGTGTTCCCATTGCTGCAGAAGCTCCCATTCCCGCAGATTTTTGTGAAGCGCTTCCTCCCGCCGTCCAGAAGATGATTTCCGAGTTGAAAAAGCCCTAGCCATCGCGGCCCACTTGGGCGATTTTAGCCGACTTGATGCAAGAGTTCAGCAAAATCCAGAACATGACCCACGGGGGAAAACCACCTGTGGCGCTTTTAAGAAAAAGCTTCCCCGCCCTGGCCTTGCTTTTGGGAATCACCACATGCCTTGCCCAGGCCCCTGACGTGTTGGAGGTTGACCTTCAATCCGCCATTCGGATGTCCCTGCAAAAGAACTTCCGTATTCAGGGCCAGGCATATGGCCCCAAGATCGCCAAAGCTCTGCAGAAAAGCGCCTCAGGCCGGTTTGATCCAATCCTTGAGCTGTCCTACACACGGGATGAGAACAACCAGGAAATCCGAACCTTGAATTCCAACCTTGAGGATGCCACCCTTGCTCCTGGAGATCCCACCCCTGATCTGTTTGCCAGACGCCAGGGCAATGTGGCCGATTCCGCCATCACAGGTCTCACCCCATGGGGACTTTCATACGATGTCGGAGCCTCGGTGTCATGGGACACAAGCAATCAGCGCGTCCCGGATTTCACCCGCTACGAAACCTTTATCGGAATTGGCATCGTCCAACCCCTGCTCAAAAATTTTGGAACTGACGTGAATCTGGCCAGCATTCGAATTGCCAGAGCTGACCGTGCCATCTCAGGCTGGCAACTCCGGCAAGAAGCCACAAACGTTGTCACCGAATGCATTCGCATCTACAGCGAACTTTGCTTCGCCATCGAAAACCTTGCCGTGGAAGTCCGTTCCAGAAAGCTGGCGGCCCAATTGGTGACCGACAATGCCAAACGCGCAGAAATTGGTGTGATGGCTCCTCTGGACGTGCTTCAAGCCCGTGCGGACCTTGCCTCACGCGAAGAACGTGTCCTGGTTGCCGAGCGTGCCGTCGCTGACAACGAAAACTTTCTGAAGCAGCTCATCACGGATGAAATTATTGGGATCCTCGGCCTCCGCGTGATTCCTTCTGCCCCTCAACTGCCAGCGCTTCCATCCGTGAACCGGGAGCGGGATTTTCCCCGCGCCTTCGAGCTTCGTCCGGATTACCGTCAGGCCCTCCTAGATATCCAGAAACGTCAGATCAATATTGTTTTCACCCGAAACCAAGCCCTACCCCGCATGGACCTTGTCGGGAGTTTTGGACTCAATGGAATTGATTCCGATCTTGCTCAGAGCCTCGCCCGGGTTGCGGGGCAGGATAACAATAACCTCGCTTGGAATGTGGGTGCAATTTTCAGCGTCCCCATCCCCAACCGCGAGGGCACAGGAAACCTGGAGGCTGTGAAGCTTCAGACCGCCCAGGCTCTCATCGGACTCAAAAGACTGGAACAGTCCATCCTGGTGGAAGCAGACAATGCCGCCGGCCAGGTTGAAACCACGTCCAAACGGATTGAAGCCAGCCGCCTGGCCCGTGAGTTTGCCTCCGCCACACTTGACGCAGCCCAAGCCCGGCTCTCGAGCGGAACATCAACAACGTTCGAAGTTCTCCAATTCCAACGGGACCTTGCCACCGCCGAAGCCAATGAACTCCGTGCCCAGGCCGATTACATCATCGCCCTCGCCGAATACGCCCGAAGCATCGGGGCAACCCTCGAAAGTAACCGCATCTTCTTCGACGAGCCTTGAGAGTTTCGTGTAGCGGGTGACGGGTGACGGGTAGCGGGTAGCGGGTAGCGGGTAGCGGGTAGCGGGTAGCGGGTAGCGGGTAGCGGGTAGCGGGTAGCGGGTAGCGGGTAGCGGGTAGCGGGTAGCGGGTAGCGGG